>NZ_JBVINN010000011.1:0-119418 GCF_055579305.1 Kitasatospora sp. NPDC032757
GCGAACGACTGGACGATGGGAGCCGTGTGATCGGAGACGATCAAGCACGGTTCTGAGAGAGCCGGGGGGTGAAACTCCCCCCGGCTACTCGCTAGGCGGGCTTCGGGCGCTTGGCCACGGCGAGGGCCAGGCCGACGCAGAGGGCGGCGGCGAGGAGGGCGAAGCCGCTGACGGCAGGGAGCAGGCCGTAGCGCTGGACGAGGGCGCCGACCCCGACGATGGGGAGGGAGGAGCCGAGGTAGACGATGACCCAGAGGGCGCTGAGCTCGGAGCCCCGGCGTTCCGGGTTCATCGCGGCCACGGCGGAGGTGAAGAGCGAGCGGAAGGCGATGCCCTGGCAGGAGCCGCCGAGGACGCTGCCGATGAAGAGCAGCGCGGGGGTACCGGTGTAGCCGGCCGTGACCACCAGGGCCAGGCCCGTCGCGAGACCGGCCATGCCGAGGGCGATGACCAGACGGTCGGAGGTCGGCGGGACGAGCAGCTGGGCGGCGGCCGAGGAGCCGAGCAGCAGGGCGGCCACCACGGCGCCGACCAGGTGGGAGTCGGTGTGCAGCAGCTTGGCGGCGAAGGCCGGGGCCAGGCTGAGGTAGACGCCGAACACCGCGTACGAGATGAAGCCGGCGGCGGAGGCCAGCAGGAACTCGCGACGGCCGGTGACCGGCAGGGCGAGGCGCTGCGGGCGCAGGTGGGCCGGGGTGGTGATGCGCGGCGGGGAGGCCGGCGGGCGGCTGCGGCCGGGCATCCGGGGGTGGACGAGGGCGAGCGGCACGCAGAGCGCCAGCAGGGCGACGGCGTGCAGCAGGAAGGGCGTCAGCAGCGGGTCGGAGCCGCCGGCCAGCAGGGCGCCGACCACCGGGCCGAGTGCCACGCCGCCCGCAGAACAGGCCAGGGTCAGCTTGGCGGCCAGGGTCGGGTGATCGGGCAGCAGGTCGCCGAGGGCGGCCCCGGCGGCACCCGTGGACAGACCCACCGCGATGCCCTGGACGGCCCGGCCGACGGCCAGCTGCCAGAAGCTGCCGGAGGTGGCGAAGACCACGTCGCCGGCGGCGGCCAGGCCGACCGCGGGAAGGATCAGCGCGCGCCGGCCGAGGTGGTCCGACCAGTGGCCGACCACGGCCAGCACCGGGACCAGCGCGAACACGTACACCGTGAACAGCACGCTGGTGTCGAGCGCGGTCAGGGCGAGGCGGGTCTGGAGCAGCGGGTAGATCGGGGTCGCCAGGTTGGCACCGATCAGCATGAAGAGGAGGGCGGCGGCGACGAGGCCGACACGCACACCGCGCAGCGCGTTCCAACGGCTGATCGCCGCGAGCTGGAGCTGCGCGCGCGGCGCGAGCTCCAGGGGAAGCAGGGCCTCCGACAGTCGGCGTCCGTCGAGCTGCGCGGTGCGCAGGCCGGGGCCGGCAGGGGAGAGGTCCGCCATGACAGGGGTCTCCTGTGGCCGGGCACCACCTCGGGCCGACATGGCCCGGGGTGGTGGCCTGGTACGGGTACCTCTGGTGGAGCGGGTGAGCTTGAAAGGGGGGGGCGTCGTTGCCCGGTGGCCCGCGCGGGGTGTGCACGGCACCATTGCGAAGGATAAGGGGTGGGCGCACGCTTGCGGCGCGCGCCCCCGGGAGGCCGGGCGTCGGGGGTGCCGGACCTATACGCTGAGGCAGTAGACCTGTACGCGGAGCTGATCGGCTGACCGCTGGCTGTAGGGAGAACGCGCAACGATGGCCGGACGACGTCGGAAGAACGCTGGGGCCTCGTCGGCGGCTGCGCCGGGCGAGGAAGGGGCGGGCGGTGCGGTGCTGCCGGCCGACCTGGAGCTGCAGGACCTCTACGGGGCGTTCGCCGCGCACGGGCTGGACGACGAGGACCTCGACGACGCGGCCGTGCTGGTGCCGCCGGTGAAGCTGCCCGCCGAGACGGAGCTGGCCGAGCAGGCGAAGGCCGTGCCGATGTTCGGGTACGCGCTGAAGCTGGCCCGCTGGGCCGCCCCGCACCGGACGGTGGACGAGTTCGGTGACCTCACCGGCCCGGACCGGGCGCCGGCCGCCCGGCTGCTGGGCCTGGCCCCCGAGGAGGGGGACGCCCCGGAGGAGGCCGTGGTCGAGGCGATGCGGGCCTGGTCGCTGGCCTGTGACCTGGACCTGGTCGAGATCGGCACCACCGCCGCCGGTGAGCACGTGGCCGTCCCCGGGCCGGATCTGGAGCCGGCCGAGCAGGGGGACCCGGAGACCGTCCTGGAGCTGTGGCTGACCGCCGCCGGGATCGTCCGGGAGCTGGCGGTGGAGGCGGACTCGCTGCCGGAGGAGGGCGCCGACGAGGGCGCGGCCGACGGGGCGGAGCCGACGGAGGAGGACGAGGAGCGGCTGTCGCAGGTCGAGGACGCCCGGGACGAGGCCGCCGAGCTGCTCGACGAGGCGCTGCAGGTGCTGTACGAGACGACCGCGTTCGCCGATGCCGGCAGCGAGACCGTGCCGCTCGGTGTGCTGGCCGCGCTGCTGGTCGTCCCGGAGGGGGAGGAGCCGAGCGAGGAGCTGCTCGGCGACATCACCGATGTGATGGTCGCACTGGACCCGATGCTGGGCGACCTCGCCGAGCTGGGCCTGCTGGACTACCGCCCGATCGACCCGGAGCTCTTCGACGAGGAGGAGGGCGAGGAGGCGGCCCCGCCGGCCGGCCCCGCCGTCGGCGAGGAGCCGCTGGACGAGGAGGAGTCGGCCCGCTTCGGCCTCGTCCGGCTGACCCCGCTCGGCCAGTACGGCATCCGGCAGTGGCTGCTGGAGGACGGCTACGACGCTCCGCTGGTCGGCGAGCTGGCCCAGGGCGACGCCTCCGAACTGCTGCGCGCGGTCTGCGAGTCGACCAACGTGCTGCCCGACGAGGAGCTGCGGGTCTGGATCACCGGCCGGGAGCCGGTGGCGGCGGCGCGCGAGCTGCTCTCCGCGGCCCGCGGCAACGACGCGTACGCGCCGATGCGCCGGATGCTCTGCCAGCTGGCGCTGGCCATGCTGGGCGCGCCCGCCGAGCCCGCCGTCCGGGAGGTGCTGGACGACCCGGAGCTGGGCGGGGGCGCGCGGGCCTGGCTGGCCGGACTCGGGGCCACGGACGTGCCCGCGCCGGAGCGCGGGATGGTGCTCTGGACGGTGGTCGACACCTTCGCCGCCCAGCTGCTCGACACCGGCGGCGACGCCGAGCTGCTGCGCGAGCTCATCGCCGACCTGCCGGTGACCGACAACCCGGCGAGCTACTTCGGCGAGCTCTGGCGGGTCGACCACCCGTACACGGCGGACGTGCTGGAGGTGGTCGGCGAGCTGCACCTGGACCGGACGGTGGCCAAGGAGGCCCGCAAGGCGGCCTTCAAGGCGCGGTCGAAGGGGTAGTGCGTCACGGCAGGTCCAGCGAGCCGTCCTCGGTGAAGGGGAAGAACGGGTTGTGGGCCAGCTCCCAGAGGTGGCCGTCGAGGTCCTCGAAGTAGCCGGAGTAGCCGCCCCAGCTGGTCGCGGCCGGGGGCTTGACCACCGTCGCCCCGGCCGCGACGGCCGTCTCCAGGGCGGCGTCCACCAGCTCGGGCGACTCCAGGTTCACCGCGAGGGTGACGCCCCGGAACGACGGCTCGCCGGTGGCGGGCACACCCGCGTCGGCGGCCAGTTCGTCGTACGGGAAGAGCCCGAGCACCGAGTCGGCGGTGCGGAACCAGACGATCTCGGGGCTGGAGGCGGAGGAGCGCCGCCACCCCAGAGCCTCGTAGAAGCGGGTGCTGGCGTCGAGATCGGCCACCCCGAGGGTGACGATGCTGATGCGGGCGGGGAAGTCCTCGGAAGCTGTCATGCCCGACAGCGTAGGAAGCCGGACTGACAAACCCCGGCCCTGACACGGTGCAAGGCGTACCGATCCGCCCGGTGGGGCAAAGGAGCTGATGACCCGGCAGGTCGGGGCCACGTATCGTGTCCGGCAGACGCGCGGGAGCGGTGAGGATTCGGGGGTGCGGCGCGGGATGACGCGGGAGAGCGGTGGCAGGCAGGACGGTCTCCGGGGAGACGGGCCGGGGCGGGTGGACCCGCGGGTGCGCGAGGACCGCTTCGCCGACCAGGAGGAGTTCGCCCGCCGTACCCTCGCCGCGGCGGACTTCCCCGTGTACGGGGTCGCCCACGGGGTGAGCCCGGAGGGGGACGCCCTGGCCGCCTTCGAGACCTCGGACGGCCTGCTCTCCTGGGTCGAGGTCCGATCCGGCGACTGGACCTCCGCCGACGGCCCGTACGTCACCGTGCGCACCCACCGTCCCGGCGCGGACCGGCCCGGTGCGCTGCCCGAGCTGGAGGACGTGGTCGAGGACGAGCGCGACCGGGTCTACGAGCAGCTCGGCGTGGACGAGGGGGACTGCCCCGGACGGGTCCGGGCGCTGCGCGAGTGGATCACCGTGGACGGCGAACCGCAGGCGGTGGAGGTGCACGAGGACCGGCGCGAGCTCTGGGACCGCCCGGACGTCTCCGTGCCCGGCGTCTGCCCCAAGCCCGGCGCCGGGCCGGTCTGGGCCGTCCGGCTCCGGGTGGGCGGGCTGACCGTCACCGTCTGCGGGCGCGGGGTGCCGCCAGGCGGTCTCGAACTGGCCCCGGTCGAGGACGTCGAGCGGTACCTGCGCGGCCGGACCGCGCTGTTGCGCTCGCTCGCCTCCCGGCGCGGCCGGCACGTCCCGGTCGAGGAGCGCGAACTCGTCCCGGCCACCGGGCTGGAGGCGCACCGGGCGGTGATCGAGCACGGCATCGCCGAGTCCGCCGCGATCGAGGCGCAGGTCCGGGCCGGGCGGACGCCCCGGCTGCCGCGCGGGCTGCGCGGCGAGGCCGGTGCGCTGCGCTGGGAGGCCGCGGTGCGCCAGCAGATGCGGCTCGCCTCGGAGAGCCGGGAGGAGGCGGTCGCGGCGGTGACGGTGATGGTCAACCACCTCAACCGGCTCTCCCAGCAGACTCAGTGGGTGGTCGGCACGCCGGAGGGGGAGGCCGCCGTCGAAGAGGTGATCCGCTACACGGTGTTCGCCAGCGAGGTGGCGAGCCTGCCGGCGCAGCGCGCCTGGGCGCAGCTCTGGCGGGACCGGCCGGCGTGTGAGGGCGACAGCTGGGAGGAGCGGCTCGGGGAGCAGCTCTGGCTCTCGGCCTGGGAGCAGTGGCGGGCGGCGCGGGCGGGGCGGTCGCCGCGGTAGATCCCCGGTGGGCGGGCCGTGGCCGGTGGTGAACACGGCAAAGAACGGGTCATGGATTCGAATACGGTCGGCAAATGACCACGCTGACGAAGCGTCCGATTCACCGTGCGTTCACCGGACCGGCGGAGTCTGCTGGGCGTCGGCGACCTGCCTCGACACCTCGCACGCCACGTACCGGGCCCGCCCGGTCGGCGGCCCGCCTCTCAGGAGTGACTCACATGTCGCTGTCCCGCCGGGACTTCGTCAACCGTTCCACCCTCGTCGGGGCCGGTGTCCTGATCGCCGGCAGCGCCGAGGCGCTGGCGAGCGCCCCGGGCGCGATCGCGGCCCCGGTCGGCGGCGAGGTGAAGGACGCCGCGACCGCCGACGCCGAGCGTGCCGCCGTCGGCTACGGCGCGCTGGTCAAGGACCCGGAGAACCTGCTCTCGCTG
This sequence comes from Kitasatospora sp. NPDC032757, assembly GCF_055579305.1. Lineage (NCBI taxonomy): Bacteria > Bacillati > Actinomycetota > Actinomycetes > Kitasatosporales > Streptomycetaceae > Kitasatospora > Kitasatospora sp. NPDC032757. The sequence goes on from NZ_JBVINN010000011.1 coordinate 5,617, forward strand.
CCCAAGGGCTTCACGTACAAGGTCGTGAACCGGGCCGGCGTCACCAAGCTGCGCACCGGCGAGTTCACCCCCAGCAACCACGACGGCACCTCGGCGTTCGAGGACGAGCGCGGTGGCAACCTCATGGTCGTCAACCACGAGCTGAGCGGTGCCCGCGCCAACTGGCCGTACCCGGTGCCGCTGACCGAGGGCCACGTCTACGACCCGGGCGCGGCCGGCGGCTGCACCATCGTGCACGCCAAGGCCAACGGCACGGTCGAGCAGTGGGTCGGCATCGCCGGCACCTCCACCAACTGCGCCGGTGGCGTGAGCCCGTGGGGCACCTGGCTGTCCGGCGAGGAGACCGAGGACAAGGCCGGCAAGAACGGCTTCACCAAGGACCACGGCTACATCTTCGAGGTCGACCCGTTCGACGACGAGTACAACGAGAACCCGCAGCCGGTGAAGGCCTTCGGCCGGTTCGCGCACGAGGCCGTCGTGGTGGACCCGAAGCGCGGCCACGTCTACCTGACCGAGGACGCCTCCAACCCCAACGGCCTGCTCTTCCGCTGGACCCCGCCGGCCGGCTTCAAGCACGGCCGCTACCAGCTGCGCAAGCTCGCCGCCGACGCCGGCGTGCTGGAGGCCTTCAAGGTCTTCGACGCGCAGGGCAAGCTGGTCGACGACCTCTCGCGCGCCACCAAGGTCGGCACCACCTACGGCGTGGACTGGGTCAAGGTCCAGGACCGCGACGCGCAGACCGTCTCGATCCGCAAGCAGTTCAAGGACGGCGAGGTCACCCGCGCCCGCAAGCTGGAGGGCATGTGGTGGGGTGACGGCGGCTTCTACTTCGTCTCCAGCTTCGCCCGCTCGGAGAGCCCGCTCCAGCACGACGGCCAGGTCTGGTTCTTCAACCCCGTCCGCCGCACCATCACCCTGAAGGTGCTGCTCGGCGTCAACACCGACGTCTGGGGCGACCACGACAACTTCGACGGCCCGGACAACATCACCGTCTCGCCGTACGGCGGCATCGTGATCGCCGAGGACGGCGAGGGCGTCTCGCACCTGTTCGGCGCCACCGAGGACGGGCTGACCTACCCGATCGCCCGCAACGAGCTGAACATCGGCACCGCCGAGAAGCCGGAGTTCAGCGAGTTCACCGGCGTGACCTTCTCGGACGACGGCCGGACGCTGTTCGCCAACATCCAGACCCCGGGCATCCAGCTGGCCATCACCGGCCCGTGGCACCGGCTGAACGAGCACAAGCGCGGCCAGGGCTACGGCGCCTGAGCCTGATGCCGTGACAGGAAAGGGGCCCGCCTCGCGCGGGCCCCTTCTCAGCTCTCGGCGGGCAGCCGCAGCTGGAGCATGGCGAGCAGCCGCTGCTGCGGCTGGGACAGGTCGATGCCGGTCAACTGTTCCGCCCGGCGCACCCGGTAGCGCAGGGTGTTGGGGTGGATGTGCAGGGCGTCCGCGGCGACCCGGACCTCGCCGAGCGCGTCCAGCCAGGCCAGCACCGACTCGGCGAGCCGGGTGCCGTGACGGCGGTCGTACGCGGCCAGCGCGGTCAGCCGCGGGTCGCGCAGGCCGCTCCGCTCCTGCAGCAGCGCCAGCATCTCGCTGACCAGCACCTCCGCCTGGACGTCGATCAGCGCGGCGACCTCCAGGTCCACCCCGCCGCGGCCCATCGCGTCCAGGATCCGGTCCGCCTGGGCCCGGGAGTCGGGCACCCGGGCCAGACCGTCCACCGTCGAGCCGATCGCCGCCCGCAGCGGGACGCCCAGGTGGTCCCGGGCGGCCTCGACCACCTCCTGCGCCCAGCCGCGGACGGTCGTCATCGGCAACCCGCCCGGCAGCTCGGGCAGCAGCACGTACACCCGCGACTCGATCGGGGCGAGCAGGGCGGCCCGGTGCCGGGCGGCGGTGTGCACCGAGATCAGGCCGGTCACCTCGGAGCGGGTGAGCGCCTCGGTGGTCCGTGCGCTGTACGCCAGGACGGTGGCGGGGCGGCGCAGGTCCAGGCCCAGGTGGGTGGCGAGCGACTGGGGGCCGGTCGAGCCCTCCAGCAGGCCGGTGAGCAGGGTCTGGGTCAGCCGGACGTCCGCCGACAGCTCCCGGCGGCGGCGCACCAGTTGGGCCGCCGCCACCCGGGCCGCGCCGACCAGCGCCTGCTCGGCGAGCGGGGCCAGCGGCTGGGCGCCCTCCTGGACCCAGATGGTGCCGAGCGGCTGCGCGCCGGCCCGGATGCCGATCGCCAGGCGGCGGCGCAGGCCCAGCTCGGGGTGCGGGTCGACCGCGATCGGCGTGTCCGAGCTGCGCAGGTGCTGGAAGATGCCCCACTCACGGAGCTTGGAGAGGTACGGCTCGGGGCCCTGCCAGCCGAGGATGGAGAGCCGGCGCAGGTCGTCCACCTCGTCGGAGTCGGAGGACCGGGAGTAGGCCAGCACCCGGCTGGAGGTGTCCTCGATCGAGACGATCCCGTTGGTCAGCACGGCGACGGTCTGGGCCAGCGAGAAGAGGTCGCCCGCGTTGTGCTCGGGGGTGCCGGCCGCGTCCGGGGCGTCCGGCCCGGCGATGATCGCGCGGGCGAGCGAGTCGAGGTGCTCCCAGCGGGTCTCCCGGCGGACCGAGAGCAGGGCCACGCCGGCCTCGGTGGCCGCCTCGCGCAGGGCGTCGGCCTGGCCGGGCGCGTCCAGCTTCACCGCGACGGCGGCCGCACCGGCCCGGCCGGCCGCGCGCAGCGCCGGGAGGGCGGCCCGGCCGCGGGCGCCGATGGCGAGGACGAGTTCGCCGGGCGCGGCGACGGGCGGGTCCTCGGGGTCGAGGATCGCGACGTCGCGGACCGGGACGTCCAGGCCCTGGGGGGCGGCCTGGAGTTCGACCAGCGGTTCGCCGAGGGACATCAGCAGTTGACGGAGCGGGAGTCCGGCGGGCTGGGACACCGGCGGTTCCTTCATGGGATCGAACAACGGCGTACGGGTGATTTTAGCCGGGCGGACAGGGTTTCGGCGCCCGAGCGCACCGTCCGCGCGATGGGGCGCACCGTCCACGTGCAGGCGGGCACCGTCCGGGCGAAGGCGCGGGCCGTCCGGGCGAAGGTGCGCGCCGTCCGGGCGAAGGCGAGCACCGTCCAGGCGGAGCCCGCGCACCGGTCTGTGAACGGCGCAACCGTGACCGCCCCGTGATCCCTTCGTCGGTCCGGACAACGCCGTACGGGGGACTTTAGCCGCCAGGCCAATCAAGTGGGCCCCGGTGCAGGAATAGCGTTCGTCCTGTGGCCGACGTGCGACCCACGTCGGCATCCCCCCATGAACCGAAGGAGAGCGTGCGCTCATGGATGCTGTGACCCAGGTCCCCGCGCCGGTGAACGAGCCGGTCCACAGCTACGCCCCCGGCAGCCCGGAACGGGCCCGCCTGGAGGCCAAGCTGAAGGAGCTGGGCGGCCAGGAGCCGGTCCAGCTGACCATGACGATCAACGGTGAGCGCCGCCTCGGCGGCGGCACCGAGATCCACGTCGTCCAGCCGCACAACCACGCGGCGAGGCTCGGTACGCTGCGCAACGCCACCCAGGCCGACGCGCAGGACGCCATCGACACTGCCCTGGCCGCCGCCCCGGCCTGGCAGGCGCTCTCCTTCGACTCGCGGGCCGCGATCTTCCTCAAGGCCGCCGACCTGCTGGCCGGCCCCTGGCGCGAGACCCTGGCCGCCGCCACCATGCTCGGCCAGTCCAAGACCGCCCAGCAGGCCGAGATCGACACCCCCTGCGAGCTGGTCGACTTCCTGCGCTTCAACGTGCACTTCGCCCGCCAGATCATGGCCGAGCAGCCGATCTCCTCGGACGGCGTCTGGAACCGCAGCGACCACCGCCCGCTGGAGGGCTTCGTCTACGCGATCACCCCGTTCAACTTCACCGCCATCGCCGGCAACCTGCCGACCGCGCCGGCGCTGATGGGCAACGTGGTGCTCTGGAAGCCCTCCCCGACCCAGCAGTTCTCCGCGCACCTGCTGATGCAGCTGCTGGAGGCGGCCGGGCTGCCCAAGGGCGTCATCAACATGGTCACCGGTGACGGCCTGGACGTCTCCGCCGTCGCGCTGAAGCACCCGGCCCTGGCCGGCATCCACTTCACCGGCTCCACCGCCACCTTCCAGCACCTGTGGCGCGAGGTCGGCAACAACATCGCCGGCTACCGCACCTACCCGCGGATCGTCGGCGAGACCGGCGGCAAGGACTTCCTCGTCGCCCACCCGTCCGCCGACCCGGCGGTGCTGAAGACCGCGATGACCCGCGGCGCCTTCGAGTTCCAGGGCCAGAAGTGTTCCGCCCTGTCCCGGGCCTACGTCCCGGCCTCGATCTGGGCCGGCCTCAAGGACGAGTTCGCCGCCGAGGTCGACGGCCTCACCATGGGCGACGTCAGCGACCTGTCGAACTTCATGTCGGCCGTCATCGACGAGCGCTCCTTCGCCAAGAACAAGGCCGCCATCGACCGGGCTCAGGCGGACCCGTCCGTCGAGGTGCTGGCCGGCGGCACCTACGACGACTCGGTCGGCTACTTCGTCCGCCCGACCGTCCTGGTCTGCCAGGACCCGGCGAGCGAGTACTTCAAGGACGAGTACTTCGGCCCGATCCTCGCGGTGTACGTCTACGAGGACGAGAAGTACGACGAGATGCTGGCGCAGATGGAGTCGGTGTCCTCCTACGGCCTGACCGGCGCGATCATCGCCCAGGACCGCGAGGCCGTCCAGCACGCGATGCTCAAGCTGCGCAACGCGGCCGGCAACTTCTACATCAACGACAAGCCGACCGGCGCGGTCGTCGGCCAGCAGCCGTTCGGCGGCGGCCGGGCCTCCGGGACCAACGACAAGGCCGGCGCCAAGCAGAACCTGGCGCGCTGGACCTCGACCCGTTCGGTCAAGGAGACCTTCGTCCCGCCGACGGACTACCGCTACCCGCACATGGGCTGAGTGCCCGCCCCCGGACGACGCCCGGTCCCGCAGCCGGGCGCCGTCCACCGGGGCGGCGGGCCCACCCCCGGCCCGCCGCCCCGGCCCCCTCTTCTGCCACCCTTAGAAGCACCAGCCCAGGAGTCACGATGCTCCGTTCCGCCCTCCTCGCGGCCTCCCGCTCCCCGCAGGTCCGCACCGTGGTCGAGAAGTTCCCGCCGACCCACGCCATAGTCGAGCGCTTCGTCGCCGGCGAGGCCCTCGACGACGCGGTCACCGCCTGCGACGACCTCGTCGCCACCGGCCGCACGGTCACCCTGGACCACCTCGGCGAGGACACCCAGGACGCCGCCCAGGCCGCCGGCACCGCCGAGGCGTACGAGCACCTGCTCGCCGCCCTCAAGGACACCGGCCTCGCCGCCGGCGCCGAGGTCTCGGTCAAGCTGTCGGCCGTCGGCCAGTTCCTGCCGGTGGACGGCGAGAAGATCGCCCTGGAGAACGCCCGCCGCATCTGCGAGGCCGCGGCCGACGCCGGCACCACGGTGACCCTCGACATGGAGGACCACACCACCACGGACTCCACCCTCGCCATCGCGCGCGAGCTGCGGGCCGACTTCCCCTGGCTGGGCGTCGTCCTCCAGGCCTACCTGCGCCGCACCGAGGCCGACTGCCGCGAGTTCTCCGGCGCCGGCTCCCGGGTGCGCCTCTGCAAGGGCGCCTACAAGGAGCCCGAGTCGGTCGCCTTCCAGGGCAAGCGCGAGGTCGACCTCGCCTACGTCCGCGCCCTGAAGGTGCTGATGGCCGGCGAGGGCTACCCGATGATCGCCTCGCACGACCCGAACATGATCAAGATCGCCGGCCAGCTCGCCGAGTGGAACGGCCGCAAGCGGGACTCCTTCGAGTACCAGATGCTCTACGGCATCCGCCCCGAGGAGCAGCTGCGTCTCGCCGGCGAGGGCAACACCATGCGCGTGTACCTGCCGTACGGCCAGGAGTGGTATGGCTACTTCATGCGCCGCCTCGCCGAGCGCCCGGCCAACCTGACCTTCTTCCTGCGCGCCATGGCGACGCGCAGCTGAGGCCCTGCCGTGACGCGCGGCTGAGGCCCTGCTGTACCGACGGCCCGCACCCCTTGTGGAAGGGGGGTGCGGGCCGTTTCACGTCCGGGAGTCCTAGAGGAAGTCCTTGGTGTCCAGTTCGAAGTCGAATGGTGCGGGGAGAGCGAGTGAGTCACCGAACGGGGTGAGGTGGACCTCGGTGTACTCCTCGCGCAACGGCTTGCTGAACAGGCTGACCTGGGATTTCTCCCTGTCGACGAGCAGGTGGAGCGGGATGGCGGCGCGGGCGTAGCAGTGCCGCTTGGTAATCCGGTCCTGGTCGGGCTTGCTCGACGTCACCTCGGCGACCATGGCGACGCCGTTCGGCTCCATCCACGGCGGGGCACCACGGAAGAGGCGGACCTCTCTCGGCGCGAAGGTCGCGTCGGGGATGACGTGGTTCTTCGGGCAAAGGCCGCCGCTGACGAGGCGTAGGCCCTTGTGGCCGGACGACTGCATGCGGACCTTGGACTTCTCCTTCACCTGGTCGATCAGCAGGTCGATGTAGTCCTCGTGATCGCCGTCCGGCGGTGGTGCCACGATGATCTCTCCCTCGATGAGCTCGGCCCGGAAGCCTTCGGGGGAGTGCAGGCTCAGGAAGCTCTCCAGCAGGATGTCCTCCTGCGATGGTGAGTCCGCGATCGGTTGCTCATGCGCCACAGCACTCATGATGCCCCTCCTTCTGGTGGGAGTCACGCTAGCCAGGTGTTGTGCGCAGTTATGCCGCACACGGCGCTTTTTCACTCGATGGTGTGATCGGGTGCGGCGCCCTTCCATCGCGATTGTGGTGAACTTGACTGCACAGAGGAGGAGTTGGCGTGTTGAAGAGGTTCGCTGAGCTGTCGACGCCGTTGGTGGCGGACGCGTGCGTACGGTTGGGCGTGGAGCTGCGGGCGGCGCCGGCGGGGGTGCGGGCGGTGGTCGCGGGGAGCCGGATCGCGGGGCGGGCGCTCCCCGTGCGGCACTACGGGAGCGTGGACGTGTTCCTGGAGGCTTACGGCGCGGCCGGGCCCGGGGACGTGCTGGTGATCGACAACGACGGGCGGACGGACGAGGCCTGCGTCGGGGACCTCGCGGTGCTGGAGGCGCGGGCCGCCGGGGTGGCCGCTCTGGTGGTGTGGGGGCTGCACCGGGACACCCCGGAGCTGGTGGAGATCGGGCTGCCGGTGTTCAGCTACGGCAGCCTGCCGCTCGGGCCGCTGCGGCTGGACGAGCGGGAGCCGGAAGCGCTGGTCACGGCTCGGTTCGGACCGCACCTGGTGAGCGGGGAGGACGTGGTGTTCGGGGACGCCGACGGCGTGCTGTTCGTCCCGGCCGCGCGGGCGGACGAGGTGCTGGAGACCGCCGCCGGGATCGCGCGGACCGAGCGTGCGCAGGCGGAGCGGATCCGCTCGGGCGACACGCTGCGCCGGCAGACCGCCTTCGACGACTACCTGGCACGCCGCGCCGCCGACCCGTCGTACAGCTTCCGGCAGCACCTGCGGCGGGTCGGCGGGGCCATCGAGGAGTAGCGGTACGGGAGTTCAGAGCGTCCGGTGCATGATGTGCAGTCCGACGTAGCCCTGGGAGGGGTGGCGGAAGCCCTCGGGGAGGGTGCCCAGGATGTCGAAGCCGAGCGACTGGTACAGCTTCACCGCGTGCTCGTTGGAGGCGACCACGGCGTTGAACTGCATCGCCCGGTAGCCGGCGTCACGCGCCCACGCGATGGTGTACTCGGCGAGGGCCCGGCCGACGCCGCGGCCGGAGTGGGCCGGGTCGACCATGTAGCTGGCGCTGGCGATGTGCGAGCCGTTGCCCATGTGGTTGCGGTTCATCTTGGCGGTGCCGAGCACGGTTCCGCCCTCGTCCGCCGCGACGACGGTGCGGTTCGGGGAAGGGAGCAGCCACCAGTCGCGGCCCTGCTCTGCGGTCAGGTCCAGCGGGTAGGTGAAGGTCTCGCCGGCTGCGACGATCGTGTGGAAGAACGGCCAGACGGCGGGCCAGTCCTCGGTGGTGGCTTCCCTGATCAGCATGTGGACATGATCGGACACGGACGGCGGGAGCACCAGTGGTTTCCCGCCGCCCTGTTTCCCGCCGCCCGCCGCCCGGTCCGGGCGGCGGGCGGACGGCCGGTCAGAGCATCGAGGCGGCCGGCTTGACCATGGCGCGGGCGGTCTTGGCGTCGACGTACTCGCCGATCGCGGTCATCACCCACTCGCCGGAGTACTGGCGGACCAGCTTGCACATCACCACGCCGGTGTGCGGCTCGGACTGGGTGAGGTCGAAGCGGACCAGCTCCTGGCCCGAACCGGCGTCCAGCAGACGGCAGTAGGCGTTCTTGACGTCGGTGAACTTCTGGCCGGAGAAGGAGTTCACCACGAAGACCAGGCCGCAGACCTCGGGCGGCAGGCCGTCGAGGTGGACGGTGATCGACTCGTCGTCACCGCCGCCCTCGCCGGTGAGGTTGTCGCCGGAGTGGGCGACCGCGCCGTTGAAGATGCCCAGCTTCATGAACCAGGCGGTGTCGAGCTTCTCCCGCTTGGCGTCGAAGGCGATGCAGGAGGCGTCGAGGTCGATGTTGCGACCGCGGCCGGCCGGCTCCCAGCCGAGGCCCATCCGGACGGAGGAGAGGAAGGGCTTGCCGTTCTTCTCCAGGGAGACGGAGCCGCCCTTGGTGAGGCTGACCCGGCCCTTGTCCAGGGTGACCTTGGTGAGGGAGGCCGGCGCGGCGGCGGGCGGTGCGGGCGCGGTGGCAGGGGTCGGCGGCAGGTTGCCGGCGAGCGCGACCCGGGGGTCGACCGGGCCGGCGGGTGCCGGTGCGGGGGCGGGGGCGGGCGGGGCCGCCGGGGGCGCGGGCGGTGCGACGGGGGCGGCAGGTGCGGCCGGTGCGGGAGGCGCGACCGGGGCGACGGGGGCGGCCGGGGCGACGACGGGGGCGGCCGCCGCCGGGGCGGGCTCCTCGTCGACGCTGACGCCGAAGTCGGTGGCGATGCCGGCCAGGCCGTTGGCGTAGCCCTGGCCGACGGCGCGGACCTTCCAGGCACCGTTGCGCTGGTAGACCTCGACCACGATCAGCGCGGTCTCCCGGCCGAGCTGCGGCGGGGTGAAGGTGACCAGCACCTCGCCGGTGGCGGTGTCGCGGACGGTGGCGGTCGGCTCGATGCCGGCGAAGGTGGCGCCCGCCTCGTCGGGGCTGGCGGTCACCACGATCTTGGTGATGCCGGCCGGGACGGCGGTGGTGTCGATGGTGATGGCGTCCGGGGTGCCGCCGGAGGCCGGCCGGTGGGTGACACCGGGGCCGTCGGGGGCGTTGAAGAACACGAAGTCGGCGTCCGAGCGGACCTTTCCGGCGTCGGTCAGCAGCAGGCCGGAGACGTCCAGCGCCTTGGGTGCGGTGACCTCGACGGTCACCCGCGCGGCGGTCAGCGGGGCGTTGCCGCCTTGGGTCAGGACCGTGGACACGAACTCCTCCTCGGATGCGGTGGCACGGCCTTGGGGACCCGCTCTGGGGTGCCGTGCCGAGTGGTACCCACAGTAACGAACGGGGTTGTCGAGAAGAGCCCGAGCAGGCCGGTGACCTGTCGGGTTGTCGGATGGTCGGTCAGCGCGTCGCGGTGCCGCGGGCCGCTCCGGCGCCCGGTGTGGTGCCGCGGGTGGTGCCCGGTGTGGTGCCGCGGGCGGTGCCGGCGCCGGGGGTGGTGCCGGTGTCACCGTCGGTCCCGGGGGAGGAGGAGACCGTGAACGTGCCGAGGGCGGCGACGGCCCGGGGACGGTCGATACCGAAGGCGGAGGCGGTCCAGCTCTCGGCCGGGGCGGCCTTGCCCGGCGCATCGGCCGGCCCGGTGGGGCCGCTGCCGGGGCCCGCGGTGGGCCCGGTGCCGGGTCCGGGGGTGGTGGCGCCGGGCACGGTGGGCACGGGGCGGGTGCCACGGACGCCGAAGGTGTACCGGCCGGGGCGGACGTCGGTGCCGGGCGGGGTGGTGAACCGGTACACCAGGGTGCCGCGCTCCTGGTGGGTGGTGACGACGGCGCCGGAGAGGTCGGTCCAGCCGGTGCCGGGGGCCGTCTCGCCGGGGGCGAGGCGGAACTCGGCCTGGAGCGCGGTGAGCGGCTCGGTGACGGTGAGGGTGAGCAGGTGCTGGGTGCCGTCGCGGCCGAGCGGCCGGACCACGGCGGTGCCGAGGAGGGCGTGGTCCGCGTCGTGGTCGCTCGGGTCGGTCTTGTCGCCGGTGGGGGCGGTGGGGCCGGCGGGTCCGGTGGGGCCGGTGGGCGCGTCGGTCGGCTGCCCGTCCTGGCCCCGGCCGGGGGCGAGGGGACCGGGCTGCGGGTACCCGGGCGTACCGGGCGCGTCGGGGGCCGCCGGGGCGAACGGACGCTGGCCCGCGGGCTGTTGGCCGGTCGGCTGGTCGGCGGGCGGCGCGGAACCGGTCGGCTGAGCGGTGTCGGTCGGCTGCGCAGTGTCGGTCGGCTGCGCGGTGGCGGGGTCGGCGGTCGCGCCCTGGTTGCCGCCCCGCGACGGGCCGCCGAGCGCCTCGGCCGACGGGGCGTCGGAGAAGGAGGAAGAGGAGGTGAGCCCGGAGCCGGCGGGCGGCGCGGAGGCGTCCGGCGAGGCCGGGCGGGGCGCGGGTACGCCGGGGACCGGTGACTGCGAGGCGGTCGCGCGGGCCGAGGCCGATCCGGTGGGGCGGCCTGCGGAGCGGTCGGCCGGGCGGGGTGCGGCCGGGCCGGGCGCGGCGTCCGCGGCGGCGTCCGCCCGGTCGGCGGCGTCCGGGCTGGGCGGCGGGGTGGATCCGACCCGGGCCACCCCGGCGCGGCGGCCGACGCCCTGCTGCTCGTTGAGCAGGCAGGTGGTGGCGATGCTGATGCCGACCACGGTGGACATCGCCATCGCGGCGCCCGAGAACCGCAGGGTCGGCAGCCGGAGCCGGCCGCCGAAGGGCTTCGGCCGGCCGTGCCGGCCGTGGCGTTCGTGCTGCCGGTCGCGCTCGTGGTGCACGCCCGGCTCGGTGTCCTCGCGCAGAGCCACCGGACCCCTCCCTCCCCGAAGTCGCCGTTGCGGTCGCAGCATTCTTCCATGCGCCGCCGACGGCGGCGAAGCGCGGTCACGGGCGGACTGCCGTCCGGGTCTGTCCGGTGGACCAGGCCCTGGCCGTCCGGAATTCCGTCCGCCTGCGGCCGCCCGCGCGGGGGCCGCCGGTGGACGCGCGCGGGCCCGCGCCGGCAGGGGCACGAGCGTACCAGCGGGGACCGGTCGTCCGGTCGGTTCCCGGGCGGAATCGATCCACGTTGCGTAAATCCTTTCAAGGAACGGAAGTTGACGGTCCGTCTGACAAGACCGGTAAGGAGTGGCGGTGTTGGGCGGGGATTATTGCAACCTCCTTGCAACCCTTGCCGGTCCGGCCCGGGTGGCGCAGGCTGGAGGCATTCCACGCCGTTCCGGAGAGACCGTCATGCCGCCCGACCCGCTGCCCGCACCCTCCAGTGCCCCTCTCGCCGCCACCCCCACGGGCGGCGATGAGGCAGGCTCCACCGCCGCTCCGGCGGCGGTGGAGGAGGAGGTGTTCATGCTGCGGATCTCGCTGGGCGAGGAGGTGGTCGGCGAGGTCCGTACGCGGTTCCGGTTCGACACCGAGCGCCCGTACGAGGTGGTGCTGACGTTCCACCTCGGCCGGCCGGACGAGGCCGATTGGGTGTTCTCACGCGATCTGCTGCGTGACGGCCTGCGCTCTCTGAGCGGTCAGGGCGACGTCAAGCTGTGGCCGGCGTACTGTCCGTGCCACGGCTCGACGTTGCACCTGGCGCTCGAATCACCCCACGGCAGCGCACTGTTGGAGGTCTCCAAGCCCCGGGTGCAGGCGTGGCTGGACCGGACGTACGTCCTCGTGTCGGAGCAGGCCGAGCAGGCCTACGGGCCGACCGACGCCCAGCTCTCCGCGCTGCTGGCCGGCGGCTGACGAAGCCTCGGCTCGGGTACGGTGTCGTCCCCCGGGCTGCGCGGCGCCGGTAGCGGCGCCGGTAGCGGCGCCGTGCCCGGCAGCCGGACCGCCCCACTGGCCAGGCCCGCCCGCAGGCGGCGTACGGCCGGTGCCGAGGACGCGGGCAGCAGGTCGTACGGGTCGTCCGGGCCGATGACGCTGACCAGCACCGACTCGGCGAACCGGTACGGCCGGTGGGCCAGCAGGCCGCCGAGGTAGCGGCGCAGCCGGGACAGTTCCGCGCGCACGGTGACCGTCCGGCCGGGGTCGCCGAAGAGCGCGTCGGCGAGCCGCGCCGCGCTGTGGCCGTCGCGTTCGACGGCGAGCAGGAGCAGCAGCTCGGCGTGGCGCGGGCTGAGCGCGTGCGACCAGCTGCCGGCCGCGCCGTGCACCGACAGCTCCGGACGGTCGGGGCGGCGCAGGTCGAGCCGGAGCCGGGCGCCCTCCGCCTGCTCGGCCGTGACCGCTCCGCCGTCCGCCGCTCCGCCGTCCTGGGTGCGGACCAGCCGGACCAGCCAGCCGTCGGCCAGCGGTTCTATCGCGCACTCGCCGAGACCGGGCAGCCAGTGCACGGCGGCAGAGCCCCACCCCTCGGCGGGCAGCCGCAGCCGGGCGGGCGGCGGCAGGCCGGCCGCGGCGGCCGTCCAGCCCGCGGCGTCCACCACCAGGGCCGGGCCGTTGACCCTGGCCAGCAGCGGGGCGGCCAGGGTGCGCAGCTGGTGCAGCGACTCCAGGCGCCGGGCCCGCAGCTCGGTCTCGGCGAGCCGGGCGGCGGTGGCGGTGAGCTGCAGCAGATAGGGGCGGACGGAGTGGGCCGGGCCGCTGAGGTTGATCGCGCCGACCAGCCGGCCGGTGCCCGGGTCGTGCACGGGCGCGGCGACGCAGGTCCAGGAGTGGTGGCTGCGGAGGTAGTGCTCGGCGGAGTGGACCTGCATCGGACGCTGGGCGCGCAGCGCGGCGGCGATGCCGTTGGTGCCGACGGTCTCCTCGATCCAGCGGGCGCCGGTGAGGAAGCCGATCCGGTCGGCACTGCGGCGCAGGCCGCGTTCGCCCTCCTGCCAGAGGACGTGGCCCTCGGCGTCGGCGATGGCGAGGATCAGCGGGGTCTGGCCGACCGGTTCGAGCAGGGTGTCGCGCAGGACGGGAAGCAGGGCGTCGAGGCCGCTGGCCCGGCGGCGGTGCTCGATCTCGGCGGGGCCGAGGTGGACGGCGGCGGCGCCGGCGTCCGGGTCGAGGCCGAGGCGGCGCAGGCGGGCCCAGGAATCGCCGATCTCGGGGCGCGGTCCGAGACCGGCCGGCCCGTCGTCGGCCGGGGCGGCCTCCCGGGTGAGGTCGCGGGCGGTGGCTTCGGCGAGGGCGCGGTCGTGGACCTTGGCTAGCTCCGCCGCGGTCTGCGCAGTTCGGCGCTCGGGCCGTCGGGTCTGCCGTCCGGTCTGCCGCACTCGGGTTGCTCCTCGCCGCCGATCGAGGACGCGTCGGGGCCGACGCGCTGACGAAAGCGTACGGGGGCGGCCCGCTCCTGGGGACGGGGTCTGCCAAGTCGGCGCCGCGGGCAATATCAGAATGGACATGCCAACCGGCTATGGCACCGCTGACCTCGCATGATCGGAGGCGGTTGCCCTTTAGTGCAGGTCCTGGTGCCGCGGATCGGTGCCCTGTTGGGCGGCCTCGACGGTGTGGTGCAGGTCGGCGGTGGCGTCCAGCGCGGCGGCGGCCGTCAGCGCCAGGCAGGCGGCGAGCGCGAGGGCGGCGGCGCTGCGGCCGGTGCGGGGCGCGGCGGGGCGCGGCAGGAGCAGGGCCGCGACCCGGCGCGGGACCGGCCCGGTGTGGGCGGCCGGGGCCAGCCGGGGCCGGGCCGGCCGGGGGGAGCGGCTCGCCGCCAGGGCGGCCCGGCCGACCGCGCGGGCGGTCACGGCGCGGTCCCCGACCCGCTCGGCGGCGGCCTCGTCGGCCCATCGCTCCAGGTGGTAGCCGAGCGGAGCGCGCAGCGGGCGCAGCGCCGGATGGACGGCGGCGGCGTGCTCGGCGAGGGCCAGGAAGAGGTGGTGGCGGGCGGCGAGGTGGGCGCGTTCGTGGGCGAGCAGGGCGGCCCGCTCGGGTGCGGTGAGGGCGCGCAGCATGCCGGTGGTGACCACGATCCGCCCCGGTTCGGCCGGCCGGCCGGGGCGGGGGAGGCGGCCGGGGAGGGCGAAGGCGTCGGCCCGGTCGTCGTCCAGGACGGCGAGCGGGTGGGGGCCTGCGGGGCGGAGGAGTGCGCGGGCGTGCTCGCCGAGCGGGGAGCGCCGCAGACCCCGGGCGCGCACCTGGCGCACGGAGGCGGGCAGGGGGCGCATGTCCGGATGCTGGTCGTGGTCGTCCGCGTGCCGCACCCCGTCGCAGGGGCCGAGGTCGGCGCGGGCGGCGCGCAGTTCGCGGTGGCGCAGGCGCGCGGTGCGGACGCCCAGGACGGCGAGTGCGGCCAGCGCCGGCCCGGCCAGTGCGGCCGACAGTGCGGCCCGTGGTGCGGCGGCGGCCGGCCAGGGCAGCGAGAGGTGGCCGAGGGCGGCGACCGGCGGCAGCTGGAGCAGGCCGGCGGCGGCGAGCAGGCCGAGGGAGCAGAGCGTGCCGCCGGCCAGGACGGCCGCGGTGGCGGCCAGTGTCCAGGCGGCGGCCCGTGGGGTGAGCGCCTCGGCGAGGCGGCGGGCCAGTGGGGCGGCGAGGAAGGGCAGCAGCAGGGGCGCCCAGACGGCGACGATCACGGGGCCGCCGGTCCGGGGGTGTCCGCGGGGTCGCCGGCCGCGCCGTCGCCGAGGAGCTCGCGCAGCAGCCTCTCGTCCTCGGCGGAGAGGTCGGAGACGAAGCGGGCCAGGACGGTGGAGCGGTCCGCCTCGCGCCCGAGTTCGGTGTGCATCCGGCGGGCGGCGAGGCCGGCCGGGTCCTGCACGGTCGGGGTGTACGCGTAGGCGCGACCCGCCCGGGTGCGCTCCACCGTGCCCTTCTCGTGGAGCCGGGCGAGGATCGTGGCGACGGTGGTCCGGGCGAGGCCGTCGCCGAGGGCCGCCTGGACGTCCTGCGGCGTCAGGGGCCGGTGCGCGGACCAGAGGGTGGCCAGCACCTCGGCCTCCAGCTCCCCGGCGGGCCGGCGGGCGGACGGTACGTCGGACATGGCGGCGGTTCCTCCAGGATTCGTCTACAGTCGTGTAGACCGTCTACGTCACTGTAGACGGTTGAGGGCGTGCTCCACTGGTGCCGCCCTCCAACGTACGGGAGGTCTGCCAGCCTTGCTCCAGTCGTCCGCCGATCCGGTCGTTCACGCACTCGCGGTGAACGTGCTGGACGCCTCGTCGCTGCTCGCGTCCTTCGGCGCGCTCGGCATCGCCGTCGTGCTCTTCGCCGAGACCGGCCTGCTCGTCGGCTTCTTCCTGCCCGGCGACTCGCTGCTGTTCACCGCCGGCCTGCTCTGCGTCCCCGGCGCCACCAAGGGCCCGCAGCTGGAGCTGTACCAGGTGCTCCCTGCGGCCCTGGCCGGCGCCCTGATCGGCGCGCAGACCGGCTACCTGATCGGCCGGCGGGGCGGACGCACGCTGCTCGCCCGGACCGAGCGGAAGAGTCTCCAGCGGGGCATCGGCCGGGCCGACGAGATGCTCGCCAAGTACGGGCACGGCAAGGCGATCGTGCTCGCGCGCTTCATCCCGGTCGTCCGGACGGTGCTGAACCCGATGTGCGGCGTGCTGGAGGTGCCGGTCCGCTCGTTCACCTTCTGGCAGGTGACGGGCGGGGTGTTCTGGGTGGTCGGTGTGGTCATGGCCGGCTACGTGCTCGGCTCGTCGGTGCCCAGCATCGACCAGTACCTGCTTCCCATCATCGGTCTGGTAGTAGTTGTCTCCGTGATCCCGATTGTTCTCGAATTGTTCCGCGCCCGGAAGGCCCGGCGTGACGGTGGTGACGGCCGATGATGCCTTCGACGTCCCCCCGCGCGCTCGCCGTGTACGACGGCAGCGGCATCGACGGCGGCCTCTACAGCAGGGTGGTCGGATGGGCCGACGCCGCGCCGTACTGGCTCGACCAGCTGATCAAGGTCTGGTCCGCGATCGGCCTCGGCCTGTTCGCCGTCCTGATGGTTCTCGCGTGGTGGCGGGCGCGCGGCGCCGGCCCGGGCGTGATGGCCCGGGTGCTGGCCTCGCCGCTGATCGTGGTCGTCGCCTACGTGGTGAACTCCGGCTTCAAGGGAGTGGTGGAGGAGGTCCGGCCCTGCGCGCAGCTGGGCGTGCGCGGCACCCTGGAGACCTGCCCGGGCGCCGGTGACTGGTCCTTCCCGAGCAACCACACGGTGATCGCCTTCGCCGCCGCGGCCGCGCTCTGGATCGCCGACCGGCGGCTCGGCAGGATCGCCGGCATCGCCGCCGTGCTGATGGGTGCCTCCCGGGTCTGGGTCGGCGTCCACTACCCGCACGACGTGCTGGTCGGCGCGGCGGTCGGCGTCCTGGTGGCGATCCCGCTGGCGCTGGCCGCCGGCCGGGCCGCGCCGCTCGTCGACCGGGCCCGGGCCGGCGGGCTGCGCCCGCTGCTCGGCGCCGGCGCCGTCGCCGCGGCGGGCGGCCCGACGCCGCTGGAGGCGCAGCGGCGCTGAGAGCGGTACCCCCGCCGCGGCCCTTGTCCGGCCGGGGTGGCGGGAGGAGCATGTGAGCCGGGCGAGGGGCCCCTGTGACAGGGGCGCCCGCCCGGCTCAGTCGTGCCGGGGCGCCGCGGTGCGCCCGCCGTGCCCGTGGAGGGAAGTGCCGCCCATGCCGTACCGACTCGACGTCACCCAGGGGGACTGGCCCGCGGAGGAGCTCCGCAAGGGCGTGGAGGGGCTGCTCGGCGAGGCCATGGTGCTCACCCTCGCCACCGCCGGCCACGAGCACGGCCCGCACGCCAACCTGGCCTTCTTCGCGTACGACGACGACCTCGTCCTGTACTTCGTCAGCGAACGCGCCACCCGGCACAGCCACCATCTCGCCGAGGAGGCCCGGGCCGCGGCCACCGTCTTCCTGCCGCCGCCGGTCTTCGGCGAGCAGCTGCGCGGCATCCAGCTGACCGGCAGCGCGGGCGAGGCGTGGGGGCACCAGGCGGAGGCCGCGTTCGCGGCCTACCGTGGCCGGTTCCCGATCTTCGGGCAGGACGAGGAGGTGCGCCGGCAGTTCCTGACCGGAGGCGGGGCCGCGGCGCTGTACCGGTTCCAGGTGGAGGAGCTGACGGCGGTGGACGAGCCGCACTTCGGCCGGCGCAACTACCTGCGGGCCGCGGTGGTGCGGTAGCGGCCCCGGCGGTGTGTCAGGCCTCGCGGTGGGGCGCCGGGGTCGGCGTCGGGTTCGGTGTCGCGTCCGCCGTCCGGGCGGCGGTGTCCGGCGCGGAGACGTCCGGCGGGCTTGCCTTCGCTGCGGTGTCCGTTGCGCTGCGGCGGCGGGTGGCGAGGTAGTACCTGAGGGCGACGATCCCCGCGCCGGCCACCGCAACGGCTTTGACGCCCGACTTGCCGGCGAACCGGGAGAGGCCGTAGCCGGAGGGTGCGAGATCGCTCCAGCGCAGGACGGCCCAGACCAGGCCGGCGATGCCCAGGGCCGCGAGCACGGCGGCGGCTCCGGCGGCGCGGCGCCCGCCGCGGGGGCGGGACGGTTCGGGGGTGGTTTCGGTCATGAGGTGTTCTCCGGACGGTGTCGGTGGGCCGGTGTGCGGCCCGTGCGGGGTGGGGCGGGTGTGGTGCGGGGCGGGTGCTCGTGCGGGCGGCGCTGTGCGGCCCGTGCGGGCGGCGCGCTCAGAGCTCGTCGTAGACCCCGACCAGGCCGCGCAGGACGGTCGTGACGGTCTCGACCTCCCCGGTGTCCAGGCCGTCGGTCAGCCGTTCCAGTGACTCCATCAGCGACTCGGTGCGCAGCCGGTGCCGCTCGCGCCCGGCCGGGGTGAGGGCGACCAGGGTGGAGCGGCGGTCGTGCTCCGGCCGCTCGCGGGTGACGTAGCCGGCCTCCTCCAGGCCGTTGACCAGCTGGGTGGTGGCGGCCGGGGTGGTCTCGGTGCCCGCCGCCAGCCGGCTGACCGGCAGCGGGCCCTCGTCGGCGAGCACCCGCAGGGCCCGGGCGTGGGTGAGCGAGAGTGCGCCGCGGGAGCGGGTGGCCCGCCCGCGCAGGCGGGCGTCGGCCGCGCTGAGGCTGTAGGCGGCGCGGGCCAGCCCGTCCAGGGCGAGGGCGCGGGTGGCGTCCTCGGCGGTCTGCTCCGGCATGGTCGCTTCTCCTTCTCCGGTGGTGGGGTTCTCCGGTGGCGGTTGACAAACAGGATAAGCATAAGGACTTAATGATTAAGTACTTAGTCGTCCCGCCGAACGGAGCGTACCCGTCATGACCATGCGATCGACCGGGCAGAGCTGGGCCCTCGACCTCGCCCTCGCCCAGGGCGGCTTCGACGCGCTGCACCCGCAGGCCAAGGGCACGATGGAGCAGCTCGGCCACGACCACACCGACTTCGACAAGGTCTTCGCCCTGGTCCGCAGCGGCGCCATGCTGCCCAAGGCGTGGGCGACCGTGGCCGGCCAGGCCGAGGAGCGGGCCGCCCACCACGAGCGGGGCGGGTACCCCCGCACCGCCGCCGACCTCTACCTGCGGGCCGCCGTCATGTGGGGCCGGGCGCAGTACTCCGTCTTCGACGCGGCGGACCCGCGCAAGCGCGCCTTCCGGGAGCGGGCCGACCACTGTGTCGCCAGGCTCGGCGAGCTGCGCGGCCGCCGGGTGCGCCGGGTCGTCCTGGACTTCGAGGGCCGGCACATACACGCCCTGCTGCACCTGCCGGCCGGCGTGGTCGAGGGGGCGCCGGCGGTCATCCTCGGCCCGGGGATGGACATGATCAAGGAGGACTACATCCATGCCGCCGAGCGCTACTACACCTCGCGCGGCGTGGTCGCCCTCTCGATCGAGGGGCCCGGCCAGGGCGAGTCCCGGGCCGGCGGGCTCACCGTCGACCTCACCAACTACGAGCGCGCGATCAGCCGCTACCTCGACCACCTGGTCGGTCTGCCCGAGGTCGACCCCGAGCGGATCGGCATGTTCGGCATCAGCATGAGCGGCTACTGGGGGATGCGGGCCGCGGCCGCCGACCCCCGGCTCGCGGCGCTCGCCAGTTTCGAGGGGGTCAGCGGCGACTTCCACACGATCTTCGACCGGGCGCAGCCCAGCTTCAAGAACAACTACATGTTCATGGCCGGCTATACCGACGAGGAGGCCTTCGACCGCGAGCTCGCCGCCCGGATGCCGCTCGGCGGCCTCGTCGCGGACATCACCTGCCCGGTCCTCGTGGGAATCGGCGAGTTCGACGAACTCACGCAGCTGGAGCAGGCGATGGCGACGTACGAGCGGATCCGTGCCCCGAAGGAGCTGCGGGTCTACGAGAACGAGTTCCACCCGCTGGGCGGCGTCGCGGCCGAGGTCTTCCGATTCGGCGCGGAGTGGCTGGAGCGGGCCCTCGACGGCGAACTGCGCGAACCCGGGCGCGATGTGCGGCACTACGTGCACGCCGACGGCCGGACGACGGACGGCACCGCCGCCCCGGCCTGGTGGCTCGGCACCGATCCGGTCGGGGTCGCGTGACCGGGTGGCCTGGTGACCGGGTGGCCTGGTGACCGGGTGGCCTGGTGGCCGCGCGACCGCGTGACCGCGTGACCGCGTGACCGCGTGGCCGTGTGACCCGGTGACCGCTCGGGTCGCGCTGGGTGGGGTGGCGGGGTGCCGCCCCGTCCGGCGCGGCCCGGTTGTCTGTACAACTTTTCGGTCGGTTCACCTTCGGGACCGGATCCGGACTCCTCCCGGCCACCTCGCGGCACCAGCCTGGCCGCATGAGAGTCATCGTCGTAGGAGCAGGCGTGCTCGGCACCATGCACGCCTGGCAGGCCGTCGAACGCGGCCACGAGGTCGTCCACCTGGAGCGCGAGGCCGAGGCGCGCGGCGCCTCCGTGCGCAACTTCGGGCTGGTCTGGGTCAGCGGCCGCGCGGGCGGCGAGGAGCTGGACACCGCGCTGCGCGCCCGCGAACTGTGGGAGCGGATCGGCGCACAGGTGCCCGACCTCGGCTTCCGGGCCAACGGCTCGCTCACCGCGATCCGCACCGAGGCCGAACTCGCCGTCGCCGAGCAGGCGTTGACCCTGCCCGACGCCGCCGCACGCGGCTACCGGCTGCTCGGCGAGGACGAGGCCCGGGCCGCCAACCCCGCGCTGCGCGGCAAGCTGCTCGGCGCCCTGTGGTGCGAGCGGGACGCCGTCGTCGAGCCCCGCACCGCCCAGCCCGCCCTGCGCGCCGCCCTGCAGGCCAGCGGCCGGTACACCTTCCTGCCGGCGCGCGAGGTCCGCGAGGTGATCGGCGAGAACGCCGTCCGCGACGACCACGGCGACACCCACACCGGCGACCTCGTCGTGCTCTGCACCGGCGCCTGGCTGGGTGGCCTGGTGCGCGAGCTGGCGCCTCAACTCCCGGTACGACGCGTCCGGTTGCAGATGATGCAGACCGACCCGCTGGGCGAGACGCTGACCACCCCGGTCGCCGACGGCGACAGCTTCCGCTACTACCCCGCCTTCGCGGGCAGTGCACTGGAGCAGCTCAGGGCCGCGCAGCCGCAGCCGCCCGTCGCCGCCGAACACAAGATGCAGCTGCTGATGGTCCAGCGCCGCGACGGCGGCCTCACCATCGGCGACACCCACGAGTACGACCAGCCGTTCGGCTTCGACGTCGTCGAGGACCCGTACGACCACCTGGTCGGCGTGGCTGAGGAGTTGCTGGGCCGCCCGCTGCCCAGGATCCGCCGCCGCTGGGCCGGCGTGTACGCGCAGTGCGTCGACACCACCCGCGTCGTCCACCGCGAGAAGGTCCGCGACGCCGTCTGGCTGGTCACCGGCCCCGGCGGCCGCGGCATGACCTGCTCGCCGGCCATCGCCGAGAAGACCGCCGAACTCGCCAACCTGTAAGGAAAGTTGAACATGTCTTCCGACATCCGTCTGGTCGTCCTCGACATGGCCGGCACCACCGTCGCCGACGACGGCCTGGTCGAGCAGGCCTTCCGGGCCGCCGCCGGCTCCCTCGGCGTCGAGGGCGGCAGTCCCGAGCACGCCCGCATGCTGGACCACGTCCGGGCCACCATGGGCGAGTCCAAGATCTCCGTCTTCCGGCACCTGTTCGGGGCGGAGGAGAAGGCCCAGGCCGCCAACGCCGCCTTCGAGGCCGCCTACCACGACCTGGTCGACGCCGGCCACTGCGCCGCCCTGCCCGGCGCGGCCGAGGCGATCGCCGAACTCCGCGGCCAGGGCCGGAAGGTCGTCCTCACCACCGGCTTCTCCCGCGCCACCCAGGACCGGATCCTGCGCGCGCTCGGCTGGGAGGCCGTCGCCGACCTCACCCTCTGCCCCGCCGAGGCCGGCCGCGGCCGCCCCTACCCGGACCTGGCCCTCACCGCACTGCTGCGCACCGGCACCGACTCCGTCCGGCAGATCGCCCTCGCCGGGGACACCGGCTACGACATGCTGACCGGCTCCCGGGCCGGCGCCTCGGTGGTGGCCGGCGTCCTCACCGGTGCCCACGACGAGGCCCGCCTGCGCGCCGACGGGGCGACGCACGTGCTCGGGTCCGTCGCCGAGCTGCCGGGGCTGCTGGCCCGGGGCTGAACGACGGCCGGCCTCGGCGCTCCGGCCTGCGAGGGCTGGGGCGCAGGGGCCGGCGGCTCGGCCGAAGGCGCGGCCGCCGCGGTGCCGGGGGGTGGGGGCGCGGTGCGGGCGGGGTGTCGCGGTGCCGTGCGAAATGCCGTTGCGTCTAGGGCGGACCGCCGGGGAAGCTGACCAGCCGGAGGTGGCGAAGATGGCCGAGGTGGTACTGGAACTGTCGGTGCGCGATCTGGTGCACGCCGACCTGGCGTCGTGCGGGTGGTCGGGGTCCGACCTCCATCTCGTCAACGTGGCCGAGCAGTTGGTGCGCGCCCGGCGCGGTGAGGTCGACTACCTCGCCGTCTGCACGCCGACGGGTGTGCCGGTGGCGAAGGCCGGGGTCGACTACCGGGCCAAGGAGGGGGCCGGCACCATCTGGCAGCTGGCCGTCCACCCCGCCCTTCAGTCCTGCGGGATCGGGACGCTGCTGGTCGGGGCCGCGGAGCAACGGATCACGAGCCGGGGCCTGCGCCACGCCAAACTCGGCGTGGAGGAGGACAATCCGCGGGCCCGCGCCCTGTACGAGCGGCTGGGATACGTCGCCTACGACAGGCAGCCCGACGCGTGGGACGAGCGGGCGCCGGACGGCTCGCTGCGCCGGTACGAGACGATGTGCACCCTGATGCGCAAGGAGCTCGGCTCGGGAGCGGGCAGCGCCGGGTGGACGCCGGGTCGATCCCGGTGATCGCGGACGGACGGGGCGTCGGGGCTGCGCTGGCCCTGCGCCGCCGGCTGCGGACGGTCCGGGAGTACGGCGAGTTCCTCCTCGCGGACACCGGCCGGTTGTCGGGGCGATAGCCCGTCCGGAGCGGGGAATCGGGCAGGCCGACCTCCCACTCCTGGGCGGCCGTCCCCCGCTCGGCGGGGCGTGCTGGATCCGAAGCGGTCGCTGGTGGGCGGAGGACCATCTCTAGACGCAGATCCAGCAGTAGAGACGGTGCCCCCGGCCGGCTGCGCGGCGGGCGAGGGCGGCGAGCTGCCGGAGGAAGACCGCGAGGTGGTCCGGCTCGGCCGGGTCGGCGAAGGCGTCGGAGCCGGACCACGCCAGGGCGATGCCGGCCAGAGACCCGTCGTCGGGAGCGGCGAGCGCGTCCCGGAGGGTGTCGGTCAGGGTGACGGCGACGACCTCGCCGTCGCCGACCATCGCGACCAGCCGGGTGTGCCGGGGGTCGGCGCGGGCCTCGTCGGGTGAGCGGCCGGTGAGGAGTGCTTCGGCGGGCAGCAGGTTGACCATCGGGTCCACGCCTTTGACCACGAAGCCGTCGTAACCGACGCCGAACGCTTCGTCGTCGTCGCGCTCGATCGCCCCTGCCGCTGCCCGGTCGTCGGCGGTGGCGTAGTAGCCGAAGAGAACTCCCATACGGCCGATGCTCCCACCGGCCACCGACAGCGGAGTGGGAAGCCGGGCGGGCCGACTTCCCACTCCGGGGCTCACGGGCTCAGTGCAGGGTGCCCGCGTAGCGCTGGGTGAAGCGGGTGCCGGTGGGGGCGGTGACGGTGACGTCGTAGCGGGACTGGTCGAGCGGGTAGCTGACGGTGGTGGTGGAGGAGGGGCCGACGCGGACGGTCTGGGGGGTGCCCGCGTAGTCGTTGGGCGTGAGGGTGAAGGTGAGGGCGGTCCGGCCGGTGTTGGCCAGGGTGAAGGTGAGCGCCGAGGTGCCGGGGGCGGCGGTGACGACGGGGACGGCGATGTCGTCCTGGTCGGCGCGGACGACGGTGCCGGCGAAGCGGCGGACGAAGCCGTCGGGGCCGTGGACGGTGAAGTCGTAGCGGCCGTCGGTCGTCGAGGCGTCCCAGGTGTACGTCCGCGAGGCGCCGGGGGCGACGGTGAACGGGGTGCCGGCGAAGGCGTACACGATGTTGGGGTAGACGGTGTAGGGGAAGGAGGCGGAACCGGAGTTGGCCAGGGTGCAGGTGATCAGGCCGGTCGCCCGGTCGACGGTGATGTCCGCCCACGGCCGGTACGGCAGCCGTCGGTGCGGGCGTGAACCGGACTCCTGGACGGGCATCGACTGGGCGCCGACGGCGGGCAGTGCGACGCCCGGCAGCTTCGCCCCCGCGTCGGCCTTGGCCATCAGGGCGACGGTGTCCGGGAGTTGCGGTATCGAGTAGTCGGGCGCGGTGAAGTCGAAGCAGCTGGTGAGGTCGCCGCAGACGGCCCGCCGCCACGCGGAGATGTTGGGTTCGGCGACACCGGTGACCTGCTCCATGAACCGCAGCACCGAAGTGTGGTCGAACACCTGGGAGTTGACGTACCCGCCGCGTGACCAGGGAGAGGCGACCCAGAGCGGCACCCGGTTGCCGAGGCCGATCGCCCGGCCCTGGGTGAACTCCTCGGGCGTACCGGGCTCGGGGGTGGGCGGGACCATGTGGTCGAAGTAGCCGTCGTTCTCGTCGTACATGACGAGGAAGACGGTGTGCTGCCAGACCGCCGGGTTGGACATCAGTGACTGCAGCGCCGTGTTGACCCAGTGCGCGCCGTAGTCCGGGCTGGCGCTGGGGTGTTCGCTGAACAGGTAGGGCGCGACGAGCCAGGAGATGGTCGGCAGGGTGCCGTCCTTGCAGTGGGCGTCGAACGCGGCCGGGTCGAACTTGGTCATCGCGTTGATGTAACGCGGGTCCGTGGTAGGGAAGTTGTGGAACTGCTTGAAGTAGGAGAGGGCGTTGTCGTCGTAGTCGCCGGTGCGGTCGTCCTTGCTCGGGTTGTGGTAGACGCGCCAGGAGACGCCGGCCGCCTGGAGGCGCTCGGCGTACGTCGTCCAGTCCGCCACCGGGTTGTCCGTCACCGGGGTGTTGTCGATCCACGGCCCGGTGGTGCCGTCCCGGCCCGGGCCCGCCGTTCCCGTCCACAGGTAGAGGCGGTTGGGGTCGGTCGGGCCCGCCAGGGAGGTGAAATACGCGTCGCAGATCGTGAACGCGTCGGCCAGCGCGAACTGGTAGGGGATGTCGGCACGGGTGAAGTAGCCCATGGCGCGCTCGCCCTTGGCGGCGATCCACTTGTTCATCGCGCCGTTGTTGATCGCCTGGTGGCCGGTGGCCCAGTCGTGGGCGAGGCCGCCCGCGTTCTGCGCGTTGTACTTGGAGGTGTCCATCCGGTACGGCAGCATGGCGCCGCCGTCGCTGCGCCCGGCGTCGGGCTGGCGGAACACATCGGTGCCGTCCGGGAATTGGAGTGCCTGCTTGTCGCCGTAGCCGCGGACGCCGTTGAGGGTGCCGAAGTAGTGGTCGAAGCTGCGGTTCTCCTGCATCAGCACGACGACGTGCTTGACGTCGGCGATGCTGCCGTTCGGGGTGGCGGCTCGGGCGGCGGTGGCGGGGAGGCCGGTGAGCGCGACGGCGCCGGCGGCTGCGGTGGCGCCGACGAAGGTACGACGGGAAAGTTCGGACATCGCGAACAGGCCTCTCAGAGCTGGAAGGTGGCGACGGCGGCGGCGCAGTCCGAGGGCCAGCCGTTGCCGGCGGCGTTCGGGTCCGGCTGCGGCCAGCCGGTGGTGAGGGTGTGGGCCTCGACCGGGGTGAGCGGGCCGGCGAAGTGGACGGCGGCGATGCGGTCCTGCGGCTCGGCCTTTCCGGCGGCGCGCTGCTTGCGGGTCGGCGACCAGGTGGCGCCCGGTGCAGCCACCGGGTCGGAGTGGGCGCGACGGTAGGAGTCGGCCAGGCCGGCGCTCTGGAGGGCCACCGTGACGGGCCAGTTGAGCGGGCCGACGCCGCCGTGCGCGGGCGCGGCGGCCGCCGTCCAGTCCAGGTGGGAGGGTGAGGCGAGGTCGGCGCCGAGGACGACGGCGCGGCCGGCGGTGATGTCGGCCTGCACGGCCGCGGCCAGCGCCCGGGCCTGCTGGCCGCGGGTGGAGGCGGTCTCGGCGGCCTCCACCTGTGCGGCGCTCTGGCCGTCCTGGACGGCGTACGGGCCGTAGTTCGTCTCGTCCAGGTGCGCGGCCCAGAAGCGGACGCTGCGGCCCCCGGGCAGTTGGAGGGTGGCCCCGGCGGCGGGCAGCGAGGCGGTGACGGCCGTGACGGAGGCGAGCGGGTACCGGCTGAGGATGCCGACGCTGCCGGCGCTCTGGTAGGCGTACCAGCCGAGGGCGGTGGCAAGGCTCTGGGCGGCCGTCCCGACGGTCTCCTGGAGGGCGAGCACGTCCAGGTCCTGGGTGAGGACGGCGCGCAGCTGCTTCTCCGGCGCGTCGGTGAAGGCGGCTCCGGCGTTGGCGAGGTTCCAGCTGGCCGCCTTCAGGCGCGGCGCGGCTGCCGGGTCGGCGACCGGGACGGTGAGGGTGAGGGTGTCGGTGACACCGGCGGTGTCCTTGACGCCGATGACGGCCTGCACCTCGCCGGTGGTCGAGGGAGCGGTACCGGTCACAGTGCCGTCGCCGGCCACCGCGAGCCAGGAGGGCCCGCTGATCTTGCGGAAGGTCGGGGTGCCGGCCGGGCGGCACCAGAGGCCGCCGAGCTTGACGGAGACGGCGCCACCGGGCGCCACGGCCGTCGCGGTGAGCGCGTCCACGGCCAGGTGCGGGCGGACGGGAGCGGGCTTGGGGCGGAAGGAGAACGGCGCGGTCTGGGCGAGGATGCCGTAGCCGTCCTTGGCGAGCAGGTACGCGGTGTACGGGCCGCCGGTGAGGGCGGAGGTGTCGAGCTGGATGTCGCCCGAGGCGCCGGGGGTGTACTTCCAGAGCAGGGACGAGCCGGTGCCGGGCTGGCGGGTGCCGTCGTAGATGCCGACCCAGTTCTTCGGGTCGGGGGCGGTGGTGCTCCAGTGGAAGGTGAGCTTGTCGCCTTCGGTGGGGCTGGCGGGCGAGGCGAGGGTGAGGGAGCTGCCTGTGGCCACGAGGGTCCTTCGGGTCGGGGAGAGCGGCTAGTTGGCTGAACAACTAGACGCCTATTGACCCGAAGGGCGACATACTCCGTGTGAACGAGGCATGACCGGACGCCAGAAGGATGGACAACTCACTGTTGAGTCTTGGTCGTTGACGAACGGCGTTGGATCGCTTGGCCGATGGTCGCGTTGAGGAGAACGGTGCTGACGCAGAGGACGAGCAGGAAGAGGAGGTTGGCCGGGCCGGGGTGGTCGTCCCGGAGCGGGTAGCTGGCGAGCATTGCCAGCCCGATAGCGATCAGGACGGCGACGGCGGCTCCGGCGATGCGGGCGGCGACGTCGGCCAGGCGATGTGCGCGGGATGGGGGGTCCATTCGATGCCGCCGCCGGGCGGGCGGAGGTAGAGACGGCCGCCGATGGTGTCCATGAGGACGCCGGGGCGGTTGGTCCGGCGGTCGTGGACGAGTTCGCCGGGGGCGGTCGTGTAGGGGGTGGGGTCGCCCATGGCGGCCTCGCCTTTCGTTGGCGCTCAGCGTTTGACCTCGGGCCAGGGCTCGATCTGGTGGAGGCGGCGCAGGCGCGGGTTGCCGTCGACAGTGAGGGTGATGAGGTGTAGGCGATTCCGAGCGAGCAGCCAAGGAGTTTTGATGCCTCACTCGCACGATGAGACCGGCTGGTTCAAGTCCAGTTACAGCAGCCAGCAGGGCGACAACTGCGTGGAGGCCCTGCACCTGCCCTCGGGGATCGCCATCCGTGACTCCAAGGACAAGTCCGGCCTGAGCCTCCGGTTCACCGGCGATGGCTGGCAGAGCCTGATCGCCGACATCAAGGCTGGCCGGCCCGGCTGACGTGGGGCGCCAGTTGGCAGGGATTGCCAACTGGCGCGCCGCACTGCGTGTCCGGTGGGGTCACTCGATCTCCAGGTCCACCGCCGGGAGGGCCTCGTCCACGATGCGCGCCCGGGGCAGCGAGAGGCCGAAGCACCGCTCGATGATCTCCAGCGAGGTGCGGTGGACGTCGCGGCGGGCCATGTTCTCGTCCGGCAGTCCGGCGGCGGTCAGCATGCCCTCGACGCGAGCGGCCACCTCCCGGTCCCCGCGGACGCCGTCGTAGCCCCACGAGCCGTCCAGATGAAGGTTGAACGCGCACATCAGGCGCTCGTCGTGGAGGTACGCGAACTGCGGCGGCACCGGCTTCCCGTTCTCCTCCTCGTACTCCAGGAAGTAGACGTGGGCGCCGCCGCGGGACAGTGGAGGTTCGCTGCCGAACTCTCCCTGCCAGCCGCCGTACCTGACCACGAACGACCACTCGCCGTCCTGCCCGTACCGCAGGCCGATCCCGTCGAAGGCGTCGCCGTACTCGTCCTCCAACTCCTCGGTCAGCTCGCTGCCGGTGAGCTCGCCGAGGGGGCGTGCGGTGCGCTTCGGCCCGAACACGGCCGCGGTGAGCCGCGATACCAGCTCCTCCGCGTCGAGACCGCGGGCCAGCACCACGCTGTAGCCCCCGTAGGCGATGGACTGGGGAGCGGCGAGCCAGGTGATTCCGTCTGTCATGGTGACCACCGTTGCGCATGGGACTGACACATCACCGGGCACACCCCGGGCAGCGGGGCCACCGCTTGACTCTCGGGTAACCCGAGACGGCACAGTCTCCTCCGGGGACAGGACGAACCTGCTGCCGATAGGGCAGTTCGCGCAGGCCAGTGGCCTCTCGGTCACGACCCTGCGGCACTACGACGCAAGTGGCGTGTTGGCGCCGGCCCTGGTCGACCCGGAGAGCGGCTACCGCTACCGGAACTAATCGCAGTGCACCGGGCTTCAGTCCGGTGGTGAAGCGATTCTGAGTGTTGCTCTGACGTGCACGTTCGCACCCTCCCGCGCTGTTGTCAGTGCCTCCCGATAGGTTGATCATCATGCAGCTTCGGTACAGCTTCCGCCTGTATCCGAATGGCCCTCAGCGTTCGGCGCTGGCAAGGGCGTTCGGGTGTGCGCGGGTGGTCTACAACGACGCCCTGCGGGCTCGTGAGGCCGCCCGTGCCGCAGGCGAGCCGTTCCCGAAGACCGGCGACCTGTCGAAGTCGCTGATCACCGAAGCGAAGCTCACCCCGGAACGCGCGTGGCTCGGGGAAGTCTCGGCGGTGGTCCTGCAACAGTCCCTGCGGGACCTGGACTGCGCGTACCGGAACTTCTTCGACGGCGTGAAGGGCAAGCGCCCCCGCATGGGAGCGCCCCGGTTCAAGTCCCGCAAGGACAACCGGCACGCGGTGCGGTTCACCGCGAACGCCCGGTGGAAGATCACGCCGGGCGGTGACCTGTCGTTGCCGAAGATCGGCGACGTGCGGGTGAAATGGTCCAGGTCCCTGCCGTCGGTCCCGTCGTCGGTGACGGTGATCAAGGACGCGGCGGGGAGATACTTCGCGTCGTTCGTCGTTCAGACCGACCCGAACGCGGACCTGCTCCCGGAGACGACCGGCATGGTCGGGATCGACCTTGGCCTGTCCCACTTCGCGATCCTCTCCGACGGCACGAAGATCGACAGTCCGAAGTTCCTGCGCCGCGCGGAGAAGAAGCTCAAGCGCGCGCAGCGGGCCCTCAGCCGTAAGGCGAAGGGGAGCGGCAACCGCGACAAGGCCCGGATCAAGGTCGCCCGCGCTCACGCGAAGGTGGGCGACGCGCGGCGCGAGTTCCACCACCAGCTGTCCACGAAGATCACGCGCGAGAACCAAGCCGTGGCCGTGGAAGACCTGGCGGTCAAGGCACTCGCCCGTACGCGCATGGCCAAGTCGGTGCACGACGCCGGATGGTCGGCATTCGTCACGATGCTGGAGTACAAGGCCGCCAAGTTCGGCCGGACCTTCCTACGCAGCGGCCGCTTCGAGCCGACGTCACAGGTCTGCTCGCGGTGCGGGGTCAAGGATGGGCCCAAGCCCCCGCACGTCCGGGAGTGGACCTGCGGGGCGTGCGGGACGGTCCTTGACCGGGATGTGAACGCGGCGGTCAACGTCGCCAAGGCCGCCGGACTGGCGGTGTCAGCCTGTGGAGCGAAGGTAAGACCGGGACTCCTCCCGGCACAGCGCGTTGAAGCAGGAACCCACCGAGACGGTCAGACGACCGTGGTAGGAATCCCCGCCCAGTAGGGCAGGGAGCGGAAGTCAATTCCGGCGCGACCAGCTCCGGACGGCCCAGTTGATCCGGGCGCTGCGGCAACTGGACATGCCGATCGAGCAGGTGCGCTGCCTGCTCGCGGGCGGCGAGGACGGTGCGGAGCTGGCGGCGGCCGTGCGCGAACACGTGACGGGTGCCGAGCGTCGGCTGGAGGTCCAGCGTTCCGTCGTCCACAGCCTGTTGGCCCGGCTGACCGAGGGAGAAGAAACGCAGCACCGTGTCACCATCCGCGAGGGCACCGCAGTACGCGCGCTGGTCCGCAGTGCGACGCTGAACCAGCCCGCCCTGGACGGGGTCATGCTCCCTGCGTATCGGGAGATGTACAGCGTCGCGGGCCAGGGCCCGCTCACCTTCGCCGGGCCGGCGTTCGCCCGCTACCACGGACTGTGCAACGAGGAGAGCGAGGCCCTGGTCGAGGCCTGCCTGCCGTTCTCGGCGACCGGCGCGCAGCCGGCGGACCTGCCGGACGGGATGTACGTGCTGGACGTCCCGGAGGGCACCTACGCGAG
Source organism: Kitasatospora sp. NPDC032757 (assembly GCF_055579305.1). NCBI lineage: Bacteria > Bacillati > Actinomycetota > Actinomycetes > Kitasatosporales > Streptomycetaceae > Kitasatospora > Kitasatospora sp. NPDC032757. The sequence goes on from NZ_JBVINN010000011.1 coordinate 35,762, forward strand.
CACGGTGGTGGAGGGCGCGGCGGCTGTGTTCCCGCAGATCCACACCGCGTACGACGCCGTCGCGAGCTGGATCACCGAGCACGGCTTCGCGTTCGCCGGCCCGGTCCAGGAGATCTTCCGCCACTGGACCGGCACGCCCGGCCACCCGGAGAACCGCCTGGAGATCGCCTGGCCGATCGAGGACGCGACGGCCGGCTGATCGCAGCACCGGGCCCGGAGCGGGAAGCCGGACCGGCCGGCCTCCCGCTCCGGGCGGGGCTCAGAAGGGGACGACCTCGTGCGGCCGCCGCGGGTCCACGCCGGGCATCGCCGTCGCCACCGCCTTCTCGAACTCGGCCTCGGTGCAGGCCTGGAACAACGGGAGGAAGATCGGGCTGGAGCCCAGCGGCCACACGGCACCGGTGCGCTTGAGCACGATGATCGGGCCGTTGCCCCAGGTCATCGCGGACTCGTCGCCGTCGAGGTACGCGTCCGGCTGGGTGTCGACCGAGTACGCGAAGCCGCGGTCGGCGATCCGCCGCTCGGGGCGTTGCCACCCGTACCGCGTCTCCAGCCACGTGGCGAGGGTCTCGAAGGTCAGCATGTCCGAATGCTCGCACACCCGGCGCGGCTCAGTGGCTGCCCCTCAGGTTGAGCACCACCACGCCGACGATGATCAGGGCCAGGCCCAGCCACTGGAGCCGGCCCAGGGACTCGCCGAAGGCGACGACACCTATGCCCGCCACGGCGGCCGTCCCCGCACCCGACCACACCGCGTACGCGACCGAGACCGGTATGTGCTTCAGCGCCTTGCCCAGGAGCGCGAAGGAGAGCACGTAGCCGACGGCGACGCCGATGCTCGGCCAGAGGCGGCTGAATCCCTCGGTGAGTTTGAGGGCGCTGGTGGCGCAGACCTCACTGACGATGGCGAGGGCGAGCAGAAGATAGGCCATGGCCGGTCAAACCGCCGGCTCGGCGCCGAGCTTCCCGAGCAGGGCGAGGTCGGCGTGGACCAGACTGTCCAGCAGGGTGATCCGGGAGCCGTCGGGGATCGCGACGTCGCTGGACGGCACCGCGAGGACCGCGCAGCCCGCGGCGGTCGCCGAGGCGACGCCGGTCGGGGTGTCCTCGACGGCGACGCAGACCGCCGGGTCCAGGCCGAGCCGCTCGGCGGCCGCGAGGTAGGGGTCGGGCGCGGGCTTGGTGCGGGGCGTGTCCTCGGCGGCCAGGGTGACGGCGAACCAGTCGCGGCCGATGGTGGAGAGCACCAGGTCGACGACCCGGCGCGGGGACGCGGAGACCAGGGCGGTGGGCACCCGGGCGTCCCGGAGCTCGGCGAGCAGGGCGAGGGCGCCCGGCCGCGGGACGGTGGAGGCGGCGACCTTGCCGGCGAAGGACTCGCCGAGCCGGTCGGCGAGCTCGGCCTCGCTGAGTTCGGTGCCGCTGACCCGGTGCAGGTGGGCGGCGGTGTGCTCGACGGCCTGGCCGAGCACCTCGGGGGCGTCCTGGTCGGTGAGCGAGTGGTGGAGCTCGTCGGCGAGTTCGGCGGCGGCCTGCCACCAGAGGTGCTCGGTGTCGACCAGGGTGCCGTCCATGTCGAAGAGGACGGCGGCGGGAACGGGGACTGCAGGCATGGCGGTACCTTCGGTGGATCCTAGGAGACGGTGCTTCAGACGGTACGGCGGTCCACCAGGACCGGGCGCTCCGGGAGGGTGAGCGCGGCGCGCGAGCCGATCGGCAGGGCGGCGGCGGCCTCGGTCGGCAGGTCGGCCTTGACCTCGGTGCCGTCGTCGAGGCGGACGGTGAGGCGGGTGACGGCGCCGAGGAACGACGCGGAGACCACCAGGGCCGGGCCGTTCGCGGCAGGGGCCAGGATCACGTTCTCGGGGCGGACCAGCACCTCCAGCGAGCCGTCGGCCGGCGTCGCCCCGTCCACCGGGTGCCGGCGGCCGAGCACCTCGACGCCGTCCCCGGCCCGGACGCACGGGATGCGGCTCATGGTGCCGACGAACTCGGCGACGAAGGCGGTCGCCGGGCGGGCGTACAGCTCGGACGGGGTGGCGCACTGCTCCAGCCGGCCGGCGCGCAGCACCGCGACCCGGTCGGCCATCGAGAGCGCCTCCTCCTGGTCGTGGGTGACGAACAGCGTGGTGATCCCCAGCTCCTGCTGGAGGCGGCGGATCTCCTCGCGCAGCGAGAGGCGGACCTTGGCGTCCAGGGCGGAGAGCGGCTCGTCCAGCAGCAGCACGCGCGGCTGCAGGGCGAGCGCGCGGGCCAGTGCGATGCGCTGCTGCTGGCCGCCGGACATCTGGTGCGGGTAGCGGTCGGCGTGCTGCGGCAGGCCGACCAGCTCCAGCAGCTCCTGGGCGCGCCTGCGGCGTTCGGCCTTGCCGGTGCCGCGCATCCGCATCCCGAAGGCCACGTTGTCGGCGGCGGTGAGGTGCGGGAAGAGGCTGTACGACTGGAACACCATGCCCGCGTCGCGCTTGTGGGCGGGGATCGCGGTGATGTCCCGGCCGTCCACCAGCACCTGGCCGGAGTCGTGCTGCTCGAAGCCGGCCAGGATGCGCAGCGCGGTGGTCTTGCCGCAGCCGGACGGGCCGAGCAGGGCGAGGAGCTCACCCGGGTGGACGGTCAGGTCGAGGCCGTCCAGCGCGGTGGTGGCGCCGAACGAGCGGCGCAGCGTGCGGAATTCGACGGTCGCGCTGCCGGGTGCGAGGGGGACGCCGGTGGGCGGGGCGGTAACCGTGGTCATGGTGGGTAACTCCGGGGGTTTCAGGAGGTGGTGGTCTTGTGCCGGCGCTCGCGGCCGACGGTGGCCAGCAGGAGCAGCAGCAGCCAGGTGATCAGCAGGCTCAGGATGGAGACCGCGACCGACATGTGGGCCTGGCTGTTGCCGACCGAGTAGATCCACACCGGGAAGGGCTGGTAGCCGAGGATCGAGGCGGCGGTGAACTCGCCGAGCACCAGCGCCAGGGTCAGGAAGGAGGCGTTCAGCAGCGCGCCGCGCAGGTTGGGCAGCACCACGGTGAACACCGCGCGCGGCCAGCTCGCGCCGCAGTTGCGGGCGGCCTCGACCAGGGTGCGCACGTCCACGGCGCGCAGGCCCGCGTCCAGTGCCCGGTAGGCGAGCGGGAGCGACATCAGCACGTAGGCGATGACCAGGACCAGCGGGAAGTCCGGGTCCTGGACGAACACGAAGGTCTGGAAGAACGGCGTGTCCATCAGGTAGTCCGGGCCCCAGCGGAGCACGCCGATCAGGCCGGCGGTCAGCGCGACCGGCGGGACGACCAGCGGCAGGGTGCAGAGCACGTCGATCACCGGGCGCAGCTTCGGCACGCCGAGCCGGACGGCGATCAGCGCCGGCACCAGCAGGAGCAGCAGCACCAGGACGGTGACGACGGCCAGTTCGAGGGTGAGCCAGAGGCTGTCCAGGAAGCCGGGGGCGCTCAGCAGGCCGGTGTAGGCCTCGAAGGAGAAGCCCTTCGGGTCGTCGACCGAGAAGTACCCGGCGGCGGCCAGCGGCACGACGAAGTAGACACCGGCGAGCAGCAGGACGGCGCCGCGCCACCAACGCACCGGGCGGCGCTGCGACTTGGCACGGGCGGAGGTCAGCTGAGCCATCGGGCACTCCGGCGCTGGAGGGGGAGGTACACGGCCATCACCAGGACGGCCACCACGATCATGTTGAGGCTGAGGGCGAGCGCGAGGTTGCCCTGGCCGACCAGCACGTTGCCGGAGAGCGCGTCCGCGATCGAGCGGCTGACCAGCGGCACGGTCGCGCCGACCATGGCGGCGGCGGTGGCGTACGCGGCGAAGGCGCTGCCGAAGAGCAGCACGAAGCCGCCGAGCAGCGAGGGCAGCAGGATCGGCAGTGCGACGTGGCGCCAGTACTGCACGGTGGTGGCCCGGTTGTTGTGGGCGGCCTCGCGCCACTGCACCCGCAGGCCGTCCAGGGCCGGGGTGATGGTGAGCACCATCAGCGGGATGAGGAAGTACAGGTAGACGATGGTCAGGCCGGTGAAGGAGTAGAGCGACCAGCCGTGGTCGGTCAGGTGGAGCAGCTTGGTGACCTCGCCCGCGTTGCCGAGGGTGGCGACGAACGCGAAGGCGAGAGGCAGGCCGCCGAAGTTGGCGAGCACGCCGGAGGCGGTCAGCACGGCCTGGCGCAGCCAGCCGTTCCGGGAGGTCACCACGGCCTGGGCGATCGGCAGGCCGATCAGGGTGGCGAGCAGCGCGGTGAGCGCGGACAGTTCGAGGCTGCTGACCATCGCCGTCCGGTAGGCGCCCTGGACGGAGGCGGTGATGTTGTCGAAGGTGAACTGGCCGCCACCGCCCTCCGCGTCGGTGGAGGTGGTGAAGGCGCCGATCACGATGGCGACGGCGGGCAGGCCGAAGCCGACGAGGAAGAACAGGAAGAGCGGCAGGGTGGCGAGCCAGGCGCCGCCGCGGGGGCGCCGGCGGGCGCGCCGGCCGGGGGTGGGGGTGGTGGTCGTGGCGGTGGCGGACGCCCCCGCGCCGCCACCGAGGTCGGTGGCGGCGGGGGTGGTCGGCACCGGGGTGGGAGCCGTGGTCATGAGTGGATCAGCCCGTTCGGGTCGCTGCTGCCGGGTGTCAGCCCGCGATGGCCTTGGTCCAGTTCTCGGTCACGACCTTCTTGGCGGCCGTGATCTGGTCCTGGGTCGGGAAGGTGGTGAACGGCTTCTCGACGGTGGGCAGCTTGGCGGCGGCCGCGGCGTCCAGGGTGCCGTCCTTCTTCAGGGCGTCGAAGGTGGCCGGGGTGGCGTAGCCGCCGAGGAAGAGGTTCTGGCCCTCGGCGCTGAACAGGTACTCCTGCCACAGGCGGGCGGCGGCCGGGTGCGGCGCCCACTTGTTGATGCCCTGGTTGTAGAACTGGGCGTAGCTGCCGTCGCTGGGGACGGAGACCTTCCAGTCGACGCCCTTGTCCTTGAACTCGTCGGTGTAGCCCGCGTTCAGGTAGGACCAGTCGATCGAGATCGGGGTCTCGCCCTTCTCGATGGTGGCCGGGGTCGACTCGACCGGGTTGAAGTTGCCGGACTGCTTCAGCTTGCCGAAGAAGTCGATGCCGGGCTGGATGTTGTCCAGCGAACCGCCGTTGGCGAGCGCGGCCGCGTAGACGCCGCCGAAGGCCGAGCCGGACTTGGTCGGGTTGCCGTTCAGCGCGACCTGGCCCTTGTACTCGGGCTTGAGCAGGTCGGCGAAGGTCTTCGGGCAGTTGGCGATCTTCTTGGCGTCGCAGCCGATGGAGATGTAGCCGCCGTAGTCGTTGACGGCGGCGCCGTTCGCATCCTTCATGGTGTCCGGCACCTTGTCGAAGGTGGCCGCCTTGTAGGGGGCGAGCAGGCCGTCCTTGACCGCCTGGAGCGCGAAGGCGCTGCCCAGGTCGACCACGTCGGGGGCGCGGTCCTGGCCCTTGCGGGAGGTGATCGCGTTGATCTCGTCCTGGCTGGAGCCGTCCGGGTTCTCGTCCTCGATCTCGATGCCGTACTTGGCCTTGAAAGAGTCCATGATCTTGCCGTAGTTGGCCCAGTCCTTGGGCAGCGTGATGACGTGCAGCTTGCCCTCCTTCTTGGCCGCGGCGACGAGGGCGTCCATGCCGCCGAGGTCGGCGGCCGAAGCGGCGTCCTTGGCGTCCTTGGCGCCGGCCTTGGCGGCGTCGCCGGACTTCGCGGTGGACGAACCGGCGGAGCCGCAGGCGGTGAGGGAGAGCGCGGCGGCGGTCAGTACGGCCGCGAGGGCGGCGGCGCGGGCACGGTGCACGGTCACGGGTCAGTCTCCTGATCGGGGGCGTACTGCGAGAGATGTCGAGATCGGGGGATCGGGTCGCGCGAGGGGCTCTTCTGGTCCCTGGGCCGGCTGTTCGAAACCGTCCGAGTTGACTAGCCAACTTCGCTGACGGGGGTAAGTACGCCGGAGTCCGGTGACGGGAAGGTGAACGGATGGCCCAGAACCGGAGTCGGCTGTGGGAACGGTCGAATCAGGCCATCGGGGAGTGATCAACCGGATGCGATGCTTCGAAGGCGCAGCGGGATATGGTCGGGCTGTCCGCGCCGGTACGGCTGCGCAGGACACCGCCCCAGGAGGGACTTTGACTGACGTGGCACTGGAGCCCGAACGCCCCGAGGCCCCCGCTGCCTCCGCTGTCTCCGCGCCCGCGCCGGCCGGCCAGGACCGCGCCGCCGGAGCGCTCTACCGCAAGGTGGCCGCCGACCTGCGTGAGGCGATCACCACCGGCACGTACGGCGAGGCCGGCCGGCTGCCCGCCGAGGGCGCGCTGGCGGAGCAGTACGGCGTCTCGCGCGGCACCGTCCGCCAGGCGCTGGCCGTGCTCCGCTCGGACGGGCTGGTCACCTCCCGGCGCGGCACCCGGCGGGTGGTGCTCGGCACCGCCCGGGTGCAGAGCTTCTCCGAGCTGCTCAGCTTCACGCACTGGGCGTACTCGATGGGCGAGGAGCCCGGCGGCATCCTGGACTCGCTGGTCCGCCGCCCGGCCGACGCCGCCGAGCGCGAGCAACTGCGGCTGGAGCCGGGCTCCGAGGTGTACGTGACCGTCCGGCTGCGCACCCTCTCCGGCACGCCGGTGATGGTGGAGCGGACGATCTACCCGCCGAGGGTCGGCGAGATCGTCGCCCAGCTGCCGGCCGACGTGGTCTCGCACACCGAAGTCCTGCGCGAGCACGGCATCCTGTTCACCGACGCCGACCACACCATCGACGTCGTCGCCGCCAACGCGGAGGACGCCAGGCTGCTCGGCTGCCGCCGTGGCGGCCCGCTGCTGCGCGAGCGGCGCCGGACCACCGACCCGACCGGCACCCCGGTGGAGTGGTCCCAGGACCGCTACCTGCCGGGCACGGTGGCGTTCAGCGTGCACAACTCGCTGGCCACGTCGGCGCTTTCGCGGCACGCACGGGAGAGCGACTGACCTGCGGCCCGGGAACGGGCGGAGCGGGAGGCCGGCCGGTCCGACGTCCCGCTCCACCCGTGGCCGGTGCCGGCCGGGCCGCCGCGGCGCGCCTCAGCGCATCAGGGACGCCAGCAGCGGCCGGAAGTGCCCGAAGCCCGGGGTCGCGGCGTCCGCCTCCTTGGCCTGCTCGTCCCAGCGGCGCACCGCGACGGCGTCCTCGGCGCCCGGCAGGGCGGCGAACGCGGCGGCCTGCGCCTCGTCCATCGGGCCGCCCTGCACCCGGAGGGTGTACTCGGAGGCCTCGGAGAGCCGCTCCCGGTAGCCCGGCTCGACCGCGCACAGGTAGCGCTTGGCGGCCACGTGCAGCCGGACCGGCTCGGTGACCTCCGGCCCGAACCACCGGGCCAGCCAGTCCGCCCCCGTGTCGCTGTGCCGGTTGTCCTGCCCCTGCATCAGGTCGCGTCCGTGCAGCGCCCCCTGGAAGTGCCCCACGTCGTGCAGCAGCGCGGCCGCGACCAGGTGCGGCGCGGCCCCGGCCGCCTGCGCGAGTGCGCCGGCCTGGAGCATGTGCTCGGCCATGGTGACCGCCTCGCCCAGGTACTCCCCGGCGCCCTCGCCGGCGAACAGCTCGCCGATGGCGTCCAGCGCGGCGGCGCGCCGGTGCAGCACGGCGAGGGCGGACGCCAGGGAGTCGAGGTCGGCGTAGCAGCCCTGGAGGTGGCGCGAGCCGTCCTGCTCGAAGGCCGTCCGGGCGTGCAGCAGGCGGACGTTGTCGAAGATCAGGCAGTCGCCCCGGTCCAGCCGGAACTCCAGGCGGAGCTGCGGCCGCAGGGTGATCGCGGCGAACCGGCGGTACGCGGCGTAGAACGCCTCCAGCTCGGCGGCGTCGCCGCGCAGGGTGCCGATCGAGCGGTTGTTGAACCGCACCTCGCGGATCCGGCCCAGCGCGTCCACCTCGATCAGCGGCCGGTCGGCGCGCAGTTCGGCGGAGCGGTCACGGAAGACGAACGGGACGGGGGTGCGGGTGAGGACGGCGAAGTCCTCCGGCGCCTCCTCGCGCAGGATCGCCGCGGCCTTGAACCCGTCCACCAGGCCGGAGTCCCCGCCGGTCGCGGAGTTCTCCAGGCAGTGCAGCAGCTGGAGGGTGGGCACCGGGTCCCGGTAGGGGTTGTCGCTGTGCGGGGCGATCGCGACGCTGGTGAAGGCGAGGTTGCTGGGGTCGGGCTCGACCCGGACGTCGAACAGCTCGCCGTAGTTGGTGACCCGCACGTACCCGAAGGTCCCGGCCACCGCGAGCACCTGCCGATCGACGGCCGGCACCCCGCGCAGCACCGCGAAGCCGCTGCGCCGGACGGCGCCCAGCACCGCCGCCCGCTCGGCCGGGTCGGCCAGGTAGGCCGCCCAGTCGGCCTCGGGGAGGCCGCCGGCGAAGTCCGCCGCCACCCAGAGCCGCTTGTCCGCCTCCGTCCGGCCGTCCCCCTCCTGCTCCGCGCCGAGCCACTCCAGCGGGTACCGCGACCGGTGCCCGTCCGACCAGAGCACCTCCAGGTGCCCGTCGAGCTCGGTCTGCGCGGCGACGGCGAGGTCGCCGGGCAGGTCGGTGATCTGGAACAGCTTCTGCCCGTTGCGCTGGTCCCGGCAGTCGGCGCAGGGGCAGTTGTCGCGCAGCCAGTACGGCGGCAGGTCGGACATGGGTCTCCTCCTCGACGGCGTTCACGTGAAGTTGTATAGCCAACTTCACGACCAGGAGCCTGCCGGGCCCCGGTGAGAACGGGGTGTCGGGACGGTGAACCCCTCGGGAACAAGAGCCCCGAGGCGTGGCCCCCGCGTGCGGCATGGCCGTTCGGGTGACGGGAGCGGGCGGCAGCGCGTTGCGGCGCGGAGGATCTGCCGGTGCTGCGGCACTGTCGGGGTGGATTTCCCCCACATGAGAGGCGGCCGCCCATGGCTCACCCCAGTACCGAGGCCCCGGTTGCTTCGGGGCACACCGGACTGAAGCGCGAAGTCGGCATGATCGGGCTGCTCTGGGCCTCGGTCGGGGCGATCATCGGCTCCGGCTGGCTGTTCGGAGCGGAGAAGGCGGCGGTGGCGGCGGGGCCGGCGGCACTCATCTCGTGGGGGATCGGGGCGGTGGCGATCGTCCTCCTGGCGCTGGTCCACGCCGAGCTGGGCGGGCTGTTCCCGGTGGCGGGCGGCACGGCGCGGTATCCGCACTACGCGTTCGGCGGCTTCGCGGGGATGTCGTTCGGCTGGTTCACCTGGCTGCAGGCCGCGACGATCGCGCCGATCGAGGTCCAGGCGATGATCAACTACGCCCAGCACTGGTCCTGGGCGGACGGTCTGCTGAACCCGAACCAGACGCTGACCACCGAAGGGTTCTTCGTCGCGGCCGCCCTGCTCGGCGTCTTCGTGGCGATCAACTTCCTCGGTGTACGGCTCCTCGCGCACACCAACAGCGTGGCCACCGTGTGGAAGGTTGCGGTCCCGATCCTGGTGATCTTCGTCTTCGGGATCACGGAGTTCCACGGCTCCAACTTCACCGTCCACGGGTTCGCGCCGGACGGTTCCAAGGGTGTGCTCGCGGCGATCAGCACCAGCGGGGTGATCTTCGCGCTGCTCGGCTTCGAGCAGGCCATCCAGTGGGCGGGCGAGAGCCGCAACCCCCGCCGGGACATCCCGCGGGCCGTCCTCGGGTCGGTGGTGATCGGCACGGTCATCTACGTCATGCTCCAGGTGGTGTTCATCGGGGCGCTGCCGCCGGAGACCTTCTCCGGCGGCTGGACGACGCTCGACTACCCCGGCATCAGCGGTCCGTTCGCCGGCCTCGCGACGCTGATCGGCCTCGGCTGGCTGGCCACCATCCTCTTCATCGACGCGATCATCTCGCCGGCCGGCACCGGGCTGGTCTACATCACCTCCAGCTCGCGGGTCACGTACGGCCTGAGCCGCAACGGCTACGCGCCGCAGACCCTGCAGTTCACCGACAAGCGCTCCGTGCCGTGGCTGGGCCTGATCGTCGCGTGGGCCGCCGGTGTGCTCTGCTTCCTGCCCTTCCCGAGCTGGCAGCGGCTGGTCGGCTTCATCACGTCCGCCGTCGTGCTGATGTACGCGGGCGCGCCGCTGGCCTTCGGGGTGCTGCGCAAGCGGCTGCCGACGCTGGAGCGTTCGTACCACCTGCCCGGCGGCACGATCATTTCGCCGCTCGCCTTCGCGGTGGCGAGCCTGGTCATCTACTGGGCGGGCTGGGACACCCTGTGGCGGTTGGGCCTGGCGATCCTGATCGGCTACGTGCTGCTCGGCGGCTACTCCGCGTACGCGGTGTCGAAGGGCGTGCCGAACGCGCCCCGGATGGACTTCAAGGCGGGGCAGTGGCTGCCGGTCTACCTGGTCGGCATGGGCGTGACCTCCTGGCAGGGCTCCTTCGGCGAGGGCTCCCTGGGCAATCTGCCGCTCTGGTGGGACATCCTCGTCGTGGTGGTGTTCTCCCTGGTGATCTACTACTGGGCCCTGGCGGTCGCCCTGCCGGTGGAGGAGATCGAACGGAACATCCGCGGCGTCGAGGTGGTGGACGCCGGCGGGCACTGAGCAGAGATCCGGAGCGGCCCCCGTGTGAACGGGGGCCGCTCGGCGTTCCTGGGGCCCTGGCTAGCTGGCGGTCGCGGTCCAGGCGGCTTCGGCCGCCGCCAGGGCCGGCGAGGCGTTCGCGCCGGTCGCCGTGGCGAGGGCGGACAGGCAGCCCCGGACGGTCTCCAGGGAGGCCGCCGGCCCGTAGTGGTTCACGCGGAGCATCGAGGCGGCCAGGGCGCCGCCGCCCGGCTGGACGGGGAGCGCGGGGTCGAGGCGGAGCAGCTCGGCGGTGAGCTCGGCCGCGTGCAGGCCGTCCGGGGTGCGCAGGGTGGTGGCGACCGGGGCGGCGTGGGCGTCCTCGGGGACGAACGGGCTGAGCGTGCCGAGCGCGCGCACGCCGGCGCGGGTGGCGGCGGAGGCGGCGCGGTGGCGGGCGATCACGGCGGGCAGGCCGTCCGCGCTGATCCGGTCCAGGCAGGCGCCGAGCGCCAGCATCTCCAACTGGGCCGGGGCGTGCGGGAGTACGGTGCGCCCGGCGTCCGTCCAGCGCTCCTTCCAGTCCAGCAGGGAGAGGTAGGAGCGGCGCGGGGCGGCCGGGTTGGCGGCGATCCGCTCCCAGGCGCGCGCGGAGACCGAGACGGCCGAGACCCCGGCCGGGCCGCCCATCGCCTTCTGGCCGCCGATCACGCACAGGTCGACGCCCCACGCGTCGGTGAGCAGCGGCTCGGCGGCCACGGAGGCGACGGCGTCGAGCATCAGCAGCGCGCCGTGCTCGCGGACCACGGCGGCGATCTCGGCGACCGGATTGGTGTTGCCGGTGGCGGCCTCGGCGTGGACGAGGGAGACGAAGTCGATCGCCGGGTCGGCGTCCAGTGCCTCGGCGACCTGTCCGGCGGTGACCGCGCTGTCGAACGGGACGGCGAGGTCGACGACCGTCGCCCCGCAGTCGCGCAGCCAGTTGCCGAAGGTCTGCCCGTACGGGCCGGTGACGATGTTCAGCGCGGTGGAGCCCGGGTGCGCGGCGCCCCGGATCGCCGCCTCCAGCGGCAGCAGCGCCTCACCCTGGGTCACGATCACGTCGGCGGTGGTGTGCAGCAGCGCGGCCACCTGGTCCTCGATGGCCGCGAAGTCGGCGGCGCCGAGCGGGGGCAGGCCGAGGAAGGGGTGCCTCTCGATGGTGATCTCGCTTCGCGCGTTCACAGCCGGCCTTTCTGGAGCGGGGTCGTTCGGGCGGGAATGAGTCTGCCGCATCTTCGCTGCTTACACGGAGCACTCCCGTCGGTAGAGTGCGGGCCATGAGCGATGCTGCGGTGCTGCACGTCAGGGGCCGGGTGCTGGTCGGTCCGGAGGACGTCCGGGACGAACTCTGGGTGGTGGACGGCAAGGTGGCGTTCACGCGTCCGTCCGGCGCCGCCGACGTCCGGACGGTGACCGGCTGGGTGCTGCCCGGTCTGGTGGACGCGCACTGCCACGTCGGCCTGGACGCGCACGGCGCCGTCGACGCCGCCACCAGCGAGAAGCAGGCGGTCACCGACCGTGACGCCGGCACCCTGCTGATCCGCGACGCCGGCTCGGCCGCCGACACCCGCTGGATCGACGACCGCGAGGACCTGCCCCGGATCATCCGGGCCGGCCGTCACATCGCCCGCACCCGCCGCTACATCCGCAACTACGCGCACGAGATCGAGCCCGGCGACCTCGCCGCCTACGTCCGGGCCGAGGCCCGGCGCGGCGACGGCTGGGTGAAGCTGGTCGGCGACTGGATCGACCGCGAGCGCGGCGACCTCGCCGCCTGCTGGCCGGGCGACGCGCTGGCCGAGGCGATCGCGGCGGCGCACGAGGAGGGCGCGCGGGTGACGGCGCACTGCTTCGCCGCGGAGTCCCTGCCGGACCTGCTGGCGGCCGGAATCGACTGCGTCGAGCACGCCACCGGGCTGACCGAGGAGCTGATCCCGGTCTTCGCCGAGCGCGGCGTCGCGATCGTCCCGACCCTGGTCAACATCGCCACCTTCCCGGCCCTGGCGGCCGGCGGCGAGAGCAAGTTCCCGGCCTGGTCCGCGCACATGCGCCGGCTGCACGAGCGCCGCTACGCCACCGTGGGCGCCGCGCACGACGCGGGCATCCCGGTCTTCGTCGGCACGGACGCGGGCGGCTCGCTCGCCCACGGCCTGGTCGCGGACGAGGTGGCCGAGCTGGTGAAGGCCGGGCTGACCCCGGCCGAGGCGCTGTCGGCGGCCAGTTGGGGCGCGCGGCGGTGGCTGGGCCGGCCGGGCCTGGAAGAGGGCGCTCCGGCCGACTTCGTGGTCTACGACGAGGACCCTCGTGCCGACGTCCGGGTGCTCGCGGACCCGCGGCTCGTGGTGCTGCGCGGACGGCCGGTGGGGTGATCGTGCGGCGGCCGGGGCGGCCGGCGGGGTGGGCTGCCGGGGCGGTCGCCCGGCCGGTCGTAGGGTGATCGTCCCCTCCGGCGTTCGAAGATCATCCGGGTGAACGCGCTGTCGGTGTAGGCCGATAGGGTGGCGACCATGGCACCGCGTCCACTGAACGAGATCGTCGAACCCGGCTGGGCCGCCGCGCTGGAGCCGGTCGCCGGGCGGGTCGCCGCCATGGGCGACTTCCTCCGCGCCGAGCTGGCCGCCGGCCGCACGTACCTGCCCTCGGGGCCGAACGTGCTGCGCGCCTTCCAGCAGCCGCTCGCCGACGTGCGGGTGCTGATCGTCGGGCAGGACCCTTACCCGACTCCCGGCCACGCGGTGGGGCTCAGCTTCTCGGTCGGGCCCGAGGTGCGGCCGATCCCGGCCAGCCTGATCAACATCTTCCAGGAGTACGGGAACGACCTCGGTCTGCCGCAGCCGTCCAGCGGGGACCTCACCCCGTGGACGCAGCAGGGCGTCCTGCTGCTGAACCGCGCGCTGACCACCGCGCCGCGCAAGCCCGCCGCCCACCGTGGCAAGGGGTGGGAGGAGGTCACCGAGCAGGCGATCCGGGCGCTGGTGGCGCGCGGCGGCCCGCTGGTGGCGATCCTCTGGGGGCGCGACGCCCGGAACCTGCGCCCGCTGCTGGGGGAGGTGCCCGCGATCGAGTCCGCGCACCCGAGCCCGTACTCGGCGAACGGCGGCTTCTTCGGCTCGCGGCCGTTCAGCCGGGCCAACGAACTGCTGGTGCGGCAGGGGGCGCAGCCGGTGGACTGGCGGCTGCCGTAACGAGCCGCAGGGCAGGCAGCTTCGGGCGTCAACCTCACTCGAACGAGTGAAATGACGTTCTGTGTGACTCATGTGACGGATTGTTCGAGAAGACTGGCGGCTCGTCGTTCGGAGCGCCAGCCCCTTGCCCCGCCCTGCGGGTGATGTCGGAGGCGCGCTCCACCGAGACCACCAGCCGTGGGGTACCGCCATGCCTTCTTCCGTCCGTTCCTCCCGCTCCCTCGCCGCCGCGGTCGCCGTGGTGTCGGCGCTGATGGCCGTGCCGTCGGCGCACGCCACCGGGCCGGCACCCGCGCCCTCGTCGGCCCCGGCCGGCAAGGCGCGCGCCGTCACCGCCGAACTCGAACTGGACGTCAGCCTGTTGAACAAGGCGGTGGACGTCCCGGTCGACATCGCGCTCAACAAGGTCGAGACCCCGGCGCAGCGCGACGGTTCCGTGCTCACCGCCAAGGTCGACGGCGTCGACCAGCAGGGCCCGGTCACCCTGGTCAAGGCGGACGTCGGCAAGGCGGTGACCAGGTCCGATGCCAAGGGCACCTACGCCTCCGTCAAGCTGGTCAACGCCGACGTGCACGCCCCCGGCCTGCCGGCCACCACCCTGCTCGGCCTGGAGGCGCTCAGCTCCGAGGCCACCTGCCCGGTCGACGGGCAGCCGACCGCCGACGTTGTCGCACCCGCCAGCCTGACCGTCCTCGGCAAGCCGGTCACCCTCAGCCTGTACGGGCCGACCAAGGTGGACGTGCCGTTGGTCGGCAGCGTCTCGGTGGAGTTCTCGAAGCGGAGCACCACCTCGACCACGGCCGCCGCCTCGGCCCTGGAGGTGCAGATCGAGGTGAACCCGCTCAACCTCAACGTCGCCAAGGTCACCGGGAAGATCACCGTCGCCTCGGTGAGCTGCGAGAAGCCGGCCGCACCGGCCGCGACCCCCACCCCTTCCACCGCCGCTCCCTCCGCCCCGCTGCCGACCGGCACCCCGGCCGTCCAGCCCGTCGCGGACGCCACCACGGCCGCCGCCGCCCCCCGCGCGGCCACCGCGAGCCCGTCCGGCACCGGCGCCGGCCTCGCCGCCACCGGCGGCAGCGACAGCACGGGCCCGCTGGCCGTCGGCGCCGCCGCCCTGGTCGCGGCCGGCGGCTGCGCCCTCTGGGCCACCCGCCGCCGGGCCGTGCATGCCCGCCGGCGCTGACGCCCGGACCGTGCCCCGGTACTCACCCGCACCGTCGGCCGGTACCGGTACCGGTACCCGGGCCGTCGGCCGGTCCTGACACCCGCACTGCCCGCGGGCCGGTGCGGGGTGCCACGCACGGCACTCCCGCACCGTGACCGTGCCGACGCGGACGGTTGGTTCACCTGGGTGTTACATAAGAGGAACAACCGGGAAACGGCGGCTTGCGACGCTACGCGGGCACCCACCACCCAGTTTGCGAGGTTCACCGCCGTGGCAATCAAGGCCGAGTACATCTGGATCGACGGCACGAAGCCGACCGCCAAGCTCCGCTCCAAGACTCGGATCCTGGCCAACGCGGACAAGATCCCCACCTGGGGCTTCGACGGTTCCTCCACCAACCAGGCCGAGGGTCACGCCTCGGACCGGGTTCTCGAGCCGGTTGCCACGTTCCCGGACCCGATCCGCGGCGGCGACAACATCCTCGTCCTGTGCGAGGTCAACGAGATCGACGGCACCCCGCACGAGTC
Source organism: Kitasatospora sp. NPDC032757 (assembly GCF_055579305.1). Lineage (NCBI taxonomy): Bacteria > Bacillati > Actinomycetota > Actinomycetes > Kitasatosporales > Streptomycetaceae > Kitasatospora > Kitasatospora sp. NPDC032757. The sequence continues at coordinate 51,131 of NZ_JBVINN010000011.1, forward strand.
CAACACCCGTGCGCTGCTCCGCCCGATCGCCGAGCAGTTCGCCGCTCAGGAGTCGATCTTCGGCATCGAGCAGGAGTACACCTTCTTCAAGGGCTCCCGCCCGCTCGGCTTCCCCGAGGGCGGCTTCCCGGCCCCGCAGGGCGGCTACTACTGCGGTGTCGGCGCCGAGGAGGTCTTCGGCCGCGAGATCGTCGAGCTGCACATGGACCGCTGCATCGACGCCGGCCTCGCGCTCTGCGGCATCAACGCCGAGGTCATGCCCGGCCAGTGGGAGTTCCAGATCGGCCCGGTCGACGCGCTGACCGTCTCCGACCACATGTGGGTCGCCCGCTACCTGCTCTACCGCACCGCCGAGGAGTTCGGCATCGACGCCACCCTCGACGCCAAGCCCGCCCGCGGCGACTGGAACGGTGCCGGCGCGCACACCAACTTCTCCACCAAGGCGATGCGCGAGAACTACGACGCGATCATCACCGCCTGCGAGTCGCTCGGCGCCTCGCAGGAGAAGGTCCTGGAGCACGTCACCCAGTACGGCGCCGACATCGAGTCCCGCCTGACCGGCAAGCACGAGACCGCCCCGTGGAACGTCTACAGCTACGGCGTCTCCAACCGCGGCGCCTCGGTCCGTATCCCGTGGCAGGTCGAGGTCGACCAGAAGGGCTACATCGAGGACCGTCGCCCGAACGCCAACGTCGACCCCTACGTGGTGACCCGCCTCCTGGTCAACACCTGCTGCTCCGCCCTGGAGAAGGCCGGCCTCGTCTGAGCCGCCTCCCACTGAGCACCCCGCCGGGCCTTCCCTCCACGTGAGGGGAGGCCCGGCGGCCGTTTCCGCTCCGGCCGGCGCCCGGTGGACCGAGTTCCTCCTGGGTGGCCCGGTCGAGGCCGCCCGCCTCGATGGCCCTGAGCGCGTGGGCGTCCAGGGTGGCGGAGTGGATGCGGCGCAACGCGTCGAAGAACACGGCGTCGTCGGGTTCTGCGCCGAAGCACAGGCGTCCGGGCCGCTCGGGCAGACCTCGTTCCGGGGTCCAGCGGTACAGGAAGCGTTCCACCAGGAGTTCGTACCCTGCGGCTCGCGCGGCGGCGAAGCGGGCCTCGGCGGCGGCGCGCAGGTCGGCCTTCTCCCGCCAGCCGCCGGGCAGGTTGATCTCGAGTCCGACCTTCCAGGGGGCGGGCCGCAGGAGTTCGGCCCCGGACTCCTCCTCGCCCTCGGCCACGTCGAGCCGGTTGATGTTGACGGGCTCCGAGTCGTCGGGGCCGCCCCACCACGCGCCGCGTGCGACGACCTCGCCGTCGCGCAGGGCGACGCGCTTCCAGTCGGGGCGGAACCGGGTACGCCGATGGCCTTCACGGGCGCCCAGGGGGTCGGGGAGTGCGTCGAAGAGATGAGCGTCGCTCGCGGAGAGCGCGCGGATGACCGGATCGGTCATGGATTCCTCCGGGATACAGGCTGCTTGGAGCGCTCCCGGTCAGAACTGACGAACCACGCCGGGACAGCGGAAGAGGGAGCGCTGGAAAGGTGTGAACTGCACGGCACTCGCCTCCTTCCGTCCGTCTCAGGGCGTGGTGCCACACGGTACGTGATCTTCCGCGGGTCCGTCCACGGATTTCCGTGCCCCTGAAGGCCCCGAAGTCCCGGCCCGGACACCAGCGGCAAGGTAACCGGCGAGTAGCTCTCGCGCCGTCAGGTCTTTCCCTGTCGCTCTGCCGGTGCACCGCGGATCCGGCCCGCCCGGCTCCGATGGCCGCTCCCGCGTCCCACGCCGGGACCGTCGCCGTGTCCGGGACGGCTGCGGCACGCGCCGCGCCGTCCCGGGCGGCTGTGAGGCAAGAGATTGCGGCTACTCGGCGTAGGGCTGGTCGGTTCCTTGGGCGCTGTAGCCGAGACTCCAGACGTAGCCGTCCGGGTCGGCGAAGGTGCCGCCGTACCCGCCCCACGGCAGAGCGCCGGCGGGCTTGAGGATGGTGGCGCCGGCCTGCCGGGCCTCCGCGATGATCTCGTCGACCCGCGTCTCACTGCGGACGACGTAGGTCAGAACCAGTCCGCTGAAGCCGCTGCCTTCCTGGTCCGTGCCCACCTGGTCGGCCAGGCCTTCGCGGCCGTAGAAGCCGACGGGCGAGGCGCCGTCCGATTCGAAGAACACCGAGATGCCGTAGTCGTTGCTGATCTTCCAGCCGAGACCCTCGGTGTAGAACCGCTTGGCCCGGTCCATGTCCCGGACACCGAGGAGGATCGAGCTGACGTGCGCTTTCATGTCCTACTCCTTGCACTGTGGATGTATGCGTGCCGGACATCCGGGCCAGGGCCCGGCGGTCACATCGGCGCCTGTTCGCGGGTCGATCGGCATGAGTCGATCGGCATGACAGGAGGGTCAAGCGGGGTGGGAGCGGGGCCGGGAGTCAGGACGGCGTGGGGGCGAGCGACGCGGCGGTCTCCCAGGCGAACTCGTCCGGGTCGGTGAAGGTGTCGGCGGTGCTGCCGAGGACGATGCGGTGCGAACCGGAGCCGTCGGCGGGGACGCCGAGGTCCTTGGCCAGGGCACGGCGCTTGTACAGCGCCAGCTTGACGGGGCTGGACTGACCGGGGGCGAACTCGGTGTACTTGCCGCCGAAGCTCTTGGCCACGGTCAGACCGCGGCCGACGTAGAACTGCTTGGTGGCCTTCACGTCCTCGACGCCGAGCAGCAGGACCAGCTCGTCGATCTCGCGGGTGGCGGGGCCGGTGTCCTTCTTCGCCGAGGTGGCGATCTTCCAGATCGTCCCGTCCGGGGCCTGGACGACGCCGCCGTAGCCCCACAGCGACTTCGCGGCGGGCTTCAGCACCGTGGCGCCCGCGTCCACGGCGGCGGCGACGAAGCCGTCGACGGTGGCCGGGCCGGACACCGTGAGCGCCAGGGTGAAGCCGCGGAATCCGGCGGAGTGCGCCTCGGACGCCCGCAGGCGTATGTACGCGTCCACACCGAAGGCGCTGTAGAAGCGGTGGGCGGCCTCGGGGTCGGCCACCTCGAGGGTGACGGACGCGAGGGACGTGGGGGCTGCGATGGAAGCGGTGGTTGCCATGACCATCACGCTAGGGGCTGCGCTGCGGCCGGGGCTTCTCGATTCCTGACCGGTCTCGCGACCTGGTTCGCGACGCCCGCCGGCACCCCCCGCCACCTTGATCGCCGAGCCTGGCTCGTGGGCCGGCCCGACACGCCACGGGCTGCACCCTGCGCGTCACCGCCGTGCCCGCGGTGCGCCGCCGGCTCCTCGACCGCTGCCAGGTCCTCGGCGGAACCGGGGCGGCGAGAGCCCCTGGCCGCTGCGGAACGGCGACTGGGTGGACTTCGTGATCGGCCTCGACCACGCCGTCTGGTTCCGCACCACCACCCACAGCGAGTGGGCCTCGCTGGGCGGCTACTTCACCGGCAAGGTGACGTTCAGCAAGAAGCTCGACGACCTCAACTTCACCATCAACGCCCTCGGTTCCGACGGCGTGACGACGTGGTCCCGTGACCGCACCAAAAAGGGATTCGTCAACTGGTGGTACGTCAAGTCCTAGGGGATCCTGAACTCCTGGGACTTGTTGCCGGGGGTGCAGGTGACCATGGTGACCTGGTTGCCCGCGCCGTTGTCGGTCAGGCAGCTGGACCCCATGTACTCCGCGAGACGGTAGGCGCCCGGCGTACTCGCGGCGGTGATCTTCCAGCTGCTCAGGTAGCTGAAGCCGCTGGAGAGTGACACCCGCCCGTCCGTCTCCTGGACGAGGGCGGCGCCGCTCAGGTTGCACGGGTAGAGGTGGTACCAGCCACCGGGGTCGGGGTCCGAGCGCACCCAGCCGTATGCGGTGTTCCCGCCCATGATCACGGCCTGGCCGCCCGACGGGGTGTCCTTGGAGAGGCCGAGCTTGCGGCCGGACGCCACGTTGACGATGGACCCCCACTTGGTGCCACCGCAGCCCGGCGGAGTGCTGGGTGTCTGCGGGGCCGGGTTGGCGGGCGGGGGCTGGTCCGCGGGTGCGGAGGTGGCGGCCGCCGGGGCGGGGGTGTTGGCCGGGGGCTGCGCCGCGCCGCCGCCGGTGCCCGCCCCGCCTCCGCTGCCGCCGGCGGTGCCGCGTGGCGGGGTGCCCTGGCCGCCGGCCGAGGCGCCGGCGGTGGGCGCCGTCGCCCCCGCCTGGTTGCCGCCGCCCGGGGCGGGCTGTGTCGCGGGTGCGGGGGTGGTGGCGCCCGGCGTCGCCGTCCCGGTGGGCGCAGGGGTGGCCGGCGGCGTGGTGGCGGGCGGGGTCGCCGGCGGGGTGGCGGGGGTGTCCGCGCTCGTGGACGCGACCACGGAGGGCTGGGCGCCGGACGTCTTCGCCTCGGACCGGAACGGCGTGTGGTCGATCAGCAGGGCGGTCGTGGTGCCGGCCGTGATGATCACCGGTATGACGATCGGGACGAGGAACCCGCGCCGTCTGCGGCGGGTGCCGGGCTCGGTGGCGTCACGGGACTCGACCTTGCCGACCTCACCCGCCGCCTTCGCGGGCTCCTTGGGTGACCCGGGGGTCTCAGGTGTCCCGGGCGTCTTGGGCGGCCGGGGTGCCGGAGCGGCTGCGGGAGCGGCCGACGCGTTCGGCTCGGCCCCGATCGCGGCCCGCGCCGCGGCCGCCATCGCGGCGGCGTCGGCGAAGCGGTCCTCCGGCTTCTTGGCCAGCGCGGTGGCGACGAACGCGCGGACCTCCCGCGGGAGGTCCGCCGGCAGCTCCGGCGCGGGATCCCGGATGTGCTTGAGTGCGACCTCCAGTACCGTCTCACCGGTGAACGGCGGTTCCCCGGTCAGCAGTTCGTAGCCGACCACGCCGATCGAGTAGAGGTCCGAGGCCGGCGTGACGGCCTTCCCCTCGGCCTGTTCGGGGGCCATGTAGAGCGCTGTCCCGATCACCGCGTGCGAGGCCGTGATCCTGGTGCTCGCCACGGCCCGCGCGATGCCGAAGTCGGTCACCGTCAGCCGGTCGTCGGGCCGGGCCATCAGGTTGGACGGCTTCACGTCGCGGTGCACGATGTCCTGCCGGTGCGCGGCGTGCAGCGCGTCCAGCGCGGTGGCGAGCAGCCCGAGCGCCCGCGCCGGGGCCATCGGGCCGCCGTCGGCGAGCACCTTGTCCAGCGGCCGCCCGTCCACCAGCTCCATGACGATGTAGGCGACCCGGTCCTCGGAGTCGTCGCCGCTCTCGCCGTAGTCGTGGACGTCCACGATGCCGGGGTGCTTGAGTGCGGCCAGCAACTGGGCCTCGCGCCGGAACCGCTTGACGAACGTGCCGTCCTCGACCAGCCCCGGATGCAGGATCTTCACCGCGACCTGCCGTGCCAACACCTCGTCGTCGGCCCGCCAGACGGCGCCCATGCCCCCGCCGCCGATGCGCTCGGTCAGCGTGTAGCGCCCTCCGAGCACGGTTCCCCGGCTGCTCAATGCCCCGCCCCCATGTCATGCCCCGGCCCAAAAGGTCACTGCGCGCACAGTCTGCCAGAGGCGTCAGACCCCCGGCCGTGTGCGTGCCCATGCTACGGATCGCCCCCGACGGATCGTCAGCGGGCGTGCGCGCGAAGGGCGGACGGAAGACGGGCGGAGGACGGCGGCCGCGAGGGCCGCCTTCCGACCGGTGCGGCCGGTGCGGCGCGTCGCACCGGCGTCGGCGGGCCCGGCCGGCGCCTGCCCGGTGGGCCGTCCCGCCGGGCATCGGGGCTGAGTAGGGTGGGTGCGACAGCACCTCGTGAACCAGACCAAGGAGCAGACGTGAGCGAGTCGGCGCCCATCGCCGTGCAGCAGGAGATCGCCCGGGAGCTGGAGGTCGCCGAGACCTTCGAGGCCGAGCGGGAGATCGAACGCCGGGTGGCCTTCCTCACCGAGCGACTGACCTCCACCGGTCTGCGCTCCCTCGTGCTGGGCATCAGCGGCGGCGTCGACTCCACCACCGCCGGCCGGCTGTGCCAGCTCGCGGTCGAGCGGGCCCGGGCCGCCGGGCACGAGGCGAGGTTCCACGCGATGCGGCTGCCCTACGGGGTCCAGGCCGACGAGCACGACGCGCAGCTCGCGCTCTCCTTCATCCGGGCGGACGACGTGCTCACCGTCGACATCAAGCCCGCGAGCGACGCCGCGCTCGATGCCGCGGTGGCCGCCGGACTGGCCTTCCGTGACCCCGCCCACCAGGACTTCGTGCACGGCAACATCAAGGCCCGCCAGCGCATGATCGCCCAGTACGCGGTGGCCGGCGCGTACGACGGCCTGGTCGTCGGGACCGACCACGCGGCGGAGGCGGTCTCCGGCTTCTTCACCAAGTTCGGTGACGGCGCCGCCGACCTCGTCCCGCTGACCGGCCTGACGAAGCGCCGGGTGCGCGCCGTCGCGGACGCGCTGGGCGCGCCCGCCGAACTGGTGTGGAAGGTGCCGACGGCCGACCTGGAGACCCTCGACCCGGGCAAGGCCGACGAGGACGCGCTCGGCGTCACCTACGACGACATCGACGACTTCCTGGAGGGCAAGCCGGTGGGCGAGCAGGCCTTCGGGACGATCGTCCGCCGCTACCGCCTCACCGACCACAAGCGCCGGCTGCCCATCGCACCGTAGGCGGCCCGGGCCGGGACGACGGCCCCCGAACCCGGTCCGGCGCCGGCCCGAAAGACCGGCCCCGAAGTCCGAGTCCGACGTCCGGCTCCGAAGTCCGGTCCCGAAGACCGGCCCCGAACTCGGTCCGGGTGGGGGACACTTCGCGGTACTGAGGCGCTGCAGTGGGCGGAGGCGGTGGCATGAGGATCGGGACGGTGGACCGGCTCCGGCGGTACCCGGTGAAGTCGATGCTGGGGGAGGAGTTGGGCGAGGCGGCCGTGTCCGAGCGCGGGCTGCACGGGGACCGGGTGCTGGGGCTGCTCGACGCCGAGAGCGGGCGGGTGGCGAGCGCCAAGAACCCGCGGCTCTGGGCGGGGATGCTCGGGTTCACGGCCGTGCTGGACGCCGGCGGCGTCGTGATCACCGGGCCGGACGGCCGGGTGGTGCGCGAGACCGAACTCTCCGGGCTGCTGGGCCGCAAGGTGAGCCTGGTGGGCGAGCGCCCCGCCGGTGCGACCGTCGAACGGGCCGTCCCCGAAGAGGTGCTGGCCCGCGGGACCTCGGCGGAGGTCACCGTCACGGAGAACGAGATCGGCCGGGCCGCCCCCGCCGGGACGTTCTTCGACTTCGCCCCGCTGCACCTGCTCACCACCTCGACCCTGGACGCCGTGGCGGCCGGGGCGGAGCGCTACCGCCCCAACCTGGTGATCCGCACCGAGGGCGAGGGCTACGTCGAGAACGAGTGGGTGGGCCGTGAGCTGCGGATCGGCCCGGACCTGCGGCTGCGCGTCCTGGTCCCCACTCCCCGCTGCGCCGTCCCGACCCTCCCGCACGGCGAACTGCCGCGCAGTACGGCGGCGCTGAAGGTCCTCGCCGCGCAGAACCGGCTGGTGCCGCTGGAGGGGATGGCCGCGCTGCCCTGCGCAGGCGTGTACGCGCAGGTGGTGGAGCCCGGGAGGGTGCAGGTGGGGGACGCGGTCGGTCTCCGCTGACGACTGCGGCGGCGGTGTCCGGCGCCGGCCCGGAGCGGTCTCCCCTCCACGCGGTCGGGACACGGTGGGTGGCCGACGGCTATCAGACGCCGGGAACGGCATCCTTCGCGCTGGTGTGCCAGTTGGTGACGACCGGCTTGTCGACCTTGATGGAACCGACGGGAATGCTCACCGGGTTCGGGTCCGTGCGGCCGATGGCGACGATGACGTCCTTGAACTCGACGGCCTGGTTGTCCTTGGTGCTCTTGGGGTTGATCCCGGCGTAGGCGACCGTGGAACCGCTGAGCGTGATCGGCGTGCCGACGGCCTGCTCGGCGTTGGCGGCCTCGATGCCGCCCGAACCGAAGGCGATGACCGGGTGCTCGCCCGACAGGACACAGGTGATACCCGGCTTGGCCTTGGCGGTGATCTGGAGGTAGCCACCCGCCTGGGTCTCCAGCTTGGCGCTGAACGTGAGGTCGTTGGCTCCGCAGGCCTGGCCGGAGCCGGTCTTGTCGCCCGCCCCCGGGGCGGTGGCCGAAGGCTTCGCCGACTTGGCCGGCGCGGCGGGCGTCGGCGCGGCGGCCGGGGGAGTGGTGGTCGCGGCGGCAGCGGTCGTCGGGGCGGGGCCCGCCGCGGACGGCGCGTCACCGTTCTCCGGGCCGCAGGCGGTGGCGGCGGCCGCGAGTGCGGTGACCGCAAGGGCGGTGAGGGCGATTCGCGCGCGCATGGAGTCCCAACTTCCGTCTGTCGAGGGGGGATCGCTGTCTGCCTCCACGCTAGGGCCGGGTTGATCACCGGCTGGTGCGTGAAGTGTCCCGGTCCTGTCCCAGGACTGAAGTCGGCGCTCGGCGTCGGGGCTCGGGTCAGGGGTCGGGGCTCGGGTCAGGCGTGGGGCCCGGGCGTACGCGCACCGGCACCCGAGACCGCGTCGAGCGCGGCCAGGAAGCGGTCCGTCGTCGCCGCGTCCCGGACGGCGATCCGCAGCCAGTCGGGCCCGAGGCCGGGGAAGGTGTCGCCCCGGCGGACGGCGAAGCCGTGCTCACGCAGCCGCTCGCGGACGGCGGCGGCGCCCGGCAGTTCGATCAGGACGAACGAGGCGGCCGGCTCGCCGTGCACCCGGACGGACGGGAAGGCGGCGAGGCCTTTCAGCAGGTGGTCGCGGCAGAGCGCGAGGTCCTGGGCGGCCTGCTCGGCCTCGGCCAGGGCCTCGGGCGTGCTGCACGCCTCGGCGGCGGCCAGCGCCGGGGTGGAGACCGGCCAGAGCGGCTGGGCGGCGCCGAGGGCGGCGATGAGCGGCGCCGGGCCGAGGGCGTAGCCGATGCGCAGGCCGGCCAGGCCCCAGGTCTTGGTGAGGCTGCGCAGGACGACCACCTGGCCGGGCAGGCCCCGTACGGTGGCGAGGGATTCGGTCTCGCCGGGCACGGTGTCCATGAAGGCCTCGTCGATCACCAGCGTGCGGCCGGGGCGGGCGAGGGCGGCGACGGCGGCGGCCGGGTGCAGGACGGAGGTCGGGTTGGTGGGGTTGCCGAGGACGACGAGGTCGGCCTCCGCCGGCACCGCACCCAGCCGGAAGCCGTCCGAAGGCGTGAGCAGCACCCGGTCCACGGCGTGCCCGGCGTCCCGCAGCGCGGCTTCCGGCTCGGTGAACTGCGGGTGCACGACGACGATGTGACGTGGCGTCAGGACGCGCGCCAGCAGGACGAACGCCTCCGCCGCCCCCGAGGTGAGCAGCACCTCCTCCACCGGCCGACCGTGCCGGGCGGCGACGGCGGCGCGGGCGGCCGTCCCCTCGGGGTACGCCGCGAGGCCGCCGAGCGTCGCCGCGAGGTGCTCGCGCAGCCACTGCGGGGGCGTTCCGGTCCGGACGTTGACGGCGAGGTCGACCAGGCCGGCCCCGTCGTCGCGCACCTCCGCGTCACCGTGGTGGCGGAGGTCGGGGTCGGGGGTGGTCACGAGTGGTCTCCATCGGCATGGGGAAGGGGCAGCCCGGGGATCCGCACGAGTGCGTAGCGGTCGGAGGCGGGTGGCGCGTAGGCGAGCCCGTCCCCGAGCGCGACCAGGGCGACGGCCTCCCGGCGGGAGGCGAGTTCGACGGCGGCCCGGAGGCAGTCCTCGGCGGTGAGCCGCCGGGCGGCCGGCCGCAGCAGCTCGGCGGCGACCGCCAACGCGCCCGGCGCGCCGACCGCCACCGACGCCCGCCGCAGCTCCGCCTCGGCGCGCGGGACGATCAGGTCGCGCTCCCCGGGGCCGAGGCCGATCACCGCGAGCCGGCCGCGTACGGCCGCGCGGGCGACCGCCACCGTCGCCGTGGCCGACTTCCGCTTGGGGACGACGAGTTCGCCGCCCGGTGCGCTCGCCAGCGCGGCCGCCTCCGCCACGCTCATGGTGCCGACCGCCTCGCCGACGGACGCCGACGGGTTGGGCACCGCGACGGCCGACAGTTCCTCGGCCGTGTGCTCGTCCACCGGGAGGCCCAGCAGGGCGGCGGCCCGGCGGACGGCAGGGTGACCGCCCTTGCCGGTCAGGGTCGAGAGCCGGGCGACGGCGGAGGCCGGCAGCCCGGCCTCCCGCAGCGTACGGCGGATCAGCCGGGTCACCTCGGGTGCCGCGGCGGCCTCGCGCAGGCCGACCCCGACGACCAGGCCGCCCGCGCGCGGTCCCGGGGGGCGGGTCGGCGGCGGGGGGCAGACCAGGACGTCCTCGTCCCACCCGGGGAGGTCCCACCCGGGGAGGTCGTGGCGCCCGACGGTGGCGTCGTGCCCGACGCCGGCCGGGCGGGCGGGGGTGCGCGGGTCGCGGGCCCGGCCGCTGGTGATCACCGGGCAGGTGTCGAGGAGGGCCGACACCTCGCCGGCCAGGTCGTCCGCGCCCCCGGCGGCCCCGGTCAGCGACACGGCGAAGCGCCGCTCCGGGTCGACGCAGACCACGCCGGGCAGGGGACGGCCGGTGGGCGGGCGGCGGAGCAGCAGCCGTACGGTCGCACCGACGGGCGCGAAACAGACCAGCTGCCGGCAGCCGCGCAGCGCGGTCTCCAGGAGCTCGTCCGCGCCCTCGCCGTCGTCCTCCGCCCGGAGGACCAGGCTGTCCGGCCAGAGCCGGTGCACCGCGTCGGCGAGCGGGCGACCAGCCTCGCCGAGGGCCAGCAGCCCGATCACGTCGCGTTCCCTTCACCCGGTAGCCGCCCATGAGCCGCTGAACAGCCGCTCGACAGCCGTTCGGCGGCCCACGAGATCCCACCACGGTCGCGACGAACGGGTCAATCGGGGCGCCTGTGACCTCCGCCGCCCCCGCGCGGCGGCTGTTCGCCTGTTCTTCACCTTCCTTGTGCCGTGACCGCCACCGCCGCGCTCCTACTGTTCTCGGCGCTCCAGACCCGGCAGTTCCCGACGCAACGGAGGACACCATGCCCTTCGCACGAACCCGCACCAGTGACAGCGACGCCCGCACCGGCGGCACCCGCCCCCGCCGCACCCTCACCGCCCTGACGGCCGGCCTCGGCCTGGTCGCCGGCTCGCTCGGACTCTGGGCGGCCACCGGCTCCAGCGCGCAGGCGGCGACCCTCCCCACGCCCGACCACGTGGTCGTCGTCGTGCTGGAGAACCACGCCTACTCACAGATCATCGGCAGCTCCGGCGCGCCGTACATCAACAACACCCTGAAGGCCGGCGGCGCCACCCTCACCCAGTCGTTCGGGATCACCCACCCGAGCGAGCCCAACTACTACCAGCTGTTCTCCGGCTCCAACCAGGGCCGCACGGACGACAGCTGCGTGCCGGTCGGTTCGATCAACAAGCCCAACCTGGGCTCCGAGCTGATCGCCGCCGGCAAGACCTGGGGCAGCTACAACGAAGGCCTGCCGAGCCAGGGTTCGACCACCTGCAGCAGCGGCAAGTACGCGCAGAAGCACAACCCGTGGTTCGGCTTCAGCAACGTGCCGACCAACACCGCGTACACCTTCACGCAGTTCCCGACCGACTACAGCACCCTGCCGAAGGTCTCCTTCGTCGTGCCGGACCTCTGCAACGACATGCACGACTGCTCGGTCTCCACCGGCGACACCTGGATCCAGAACAAGCTCGGCGCGTACGCGGCCTGGGCCAAGAACAACAACAGCATCCTCGTCGTCACCTTCGACGAGGACAACAGGCTCTCCGGCAACCGCATCCCCACCGTCTTCTACGGCGCGCACGTCACTCCCGGCGCCACCACCGCCACCACCTACAACCACTACAACGTGCTGCGCACGCTGGAGGACCTCGCCGGGCTGACCACCCACGCGGGCAACGCCGCCTCCGCCGCCACCATCACCGGCATCTGGAACTGACGCCCGTGTACGTCGCGGAATCCCGCAGCTCCAAGGCCCCCGCCGCCCCGGCCCCCCGGCCGGGGCGGCGGGCGGCCGCCGCCGTGCCCGGCACCGTGCTGGCCCTGGGCACCGTCAGCCTGGTGACCGACGTCTCCTCGGAGATGGTCAGCGCGGTGCTGCCGCTCTACCTGCTCACCGGGCTCGGCCTCTCCCCGCTCGGCTTCGGGCTGCTGGACGGCATCCAGAACGGGTTCAGCGCGCTGGTCCGCCTGGCCGGCGGCCACCTCGCCGACCGGCGCGGCGCCGACGGCGCGCCCCGGCACAAGGCGGTCGCGGCGGCCGGGTACGGGCTGTCGGCGCTCTGCAAGCCGCTGCTGCTGCTCGTCCACACCGTGCCGCTGATCGGTGCGGTGCTCGCCGTCGACCGCACGGGCAAGGGGCTGCGTACCGCGCCCCGGGACGCGATGATCTCGCTCGCCACCGAACCCGCCCACCGGGGGCGGGCGTTCGGTGTCCACCGGGCGATGGACACGGCGGGCGCGCTGCTCGGACCGCTCATCGCCTTCCTGGTGCTCCGCCTGGCCGGCGGGCCGATGCTCGCAGACGGCGGCGAACGGCACGGCTACAACGCGGTCTTCACGGTCAGCGCCTGCGTCGCCCTGCTCGGTGTGCTGGTACTGCTGCTCTTCGTGCCGGGCCGCCCGGCGCCGGCCGACGACGGGCCGGCTCCGGCTCCCGGACTGCGCGACGGCCTCGCCCTGCTGCGCCTGCCCGGCCTGCGCCGGCTGGCCCTGTGCGCGGTGCTGCTCGGCCTGACGACCGTCAGCGACTCCTTCCTCTACCTGCTCGTGCAGCGCCGGCTCGGCCTCGCCGTCGACCTCTTCCCGCTGCTGCCGCTCGGCACCGCCGCGGCCTTCCTGCTGCTGGCCGTCCCGCTCGGCGCGCTGGCCGACCGGATCGGCCGCCGCCGGCTCTTCCTGGCCGGCCACGGCCTCCTGCTGCTGGCGTACGGGCTGCTGCTCTCGCCGCTGCGCGGGCTGCCCGTGGTGGTCTGCGTGCTCGTCCTGCACGGCGCCTTCTACGCCGCGACCGACGGCGTGCTGGCCGCCGCGGCCGCCGACGCCGTCCCTGCCGCGCAGCGCGGCGCCGGGCTGGCGCTGGTCGGCACCGGGCAGGCGCTGGCCCGGTTCGCCTGCTCGCTGGTGTTCGGCGCGCTGTGGAGCGCGGTCGGCGGCAGCGCCGCACTGGCCTGGTCGGCGGCCGCGCTGGCCGGCTGCGTCCTCGGGGCCGCCTTCGTGCTCCGGGACTCCCACGACGTCCCCGCCACCGACTCCGAGGTGCCCTCGTGACCCCACCGCTCCAAGGCCGTACCAGGGTGCTGATCCTGCTGGTCGCCGTGCTGCTGCTCGGCTCGGTCGGCACCGGAGCCGTGCTCCACGCGTCGGGCCAGTCGGCCCGCAAGGACCAGGTGCAGCCCGGCGGCCCGGTGGTCACCCCCGGGCCGGTCTCGCTGGGGAAGCCGTCCGGCGGGCGGCGGCTGGTGTTCCGCAACATGGCCTGGGGCCCGCACCGCGACGAGCTCGCCACCGTCCCCGCCGACCACCCGGACGGCCCGCGCACCTCCTCCGGCGTCCAGTGCCTGCGCTTCTACACGGCGGGCGGCACCGGCATCTGCCTCCAGGCCGAGCGCGGCGCGCTGCAGGACACCTACCGTGCCGTCGTCCTCGACGGCCACCTGCGTGAGCTGCGGTCCTTCCCGGCCGCCGGCATCCCCACCCGCTCCCGGGTCTCGCCCTCCGGCCACCTCGCCGCCTGGACGGTCTTCGTCAGCGGCGACTCCTATGCCGGCACCGACTTCTCCACCCGCACCTCGATCGTCGACGTCCGCGACGGGAACCTCCGGGAGAACCTGGAGGCCTTCGACCTGATCAAGGACGGCAAGCCGGACCGGGCGCCCGACGTCAACATCTGGGGCGTGACCTTCGCCGACGACGACACCTTCTATGCCACCGCGGCCACCGGCGGCCAGACCTACCTCGTCCGCGGCGACCTCGCCGCCCGCACCCTCACCACCCTCCACCAGAACGTCGAGTGCCCCTCGCTCTCCCCGGACGGCACCCGGATCGCCTACAAGAAACGCGTCCCCGGCCTGCCCGCGGACGCGCCCTGGCGGCTCTACGTGCTCGACCTGGCCACCATGACCGAGACCGCCACCGCCGAGCAGCGCAACATCGACGACCAGGCGGTCTGGACCGACGGCTCCACCCTGCTCTACGCCCTCCCCGGCGACTTCGGCGCCGACCTGTGGAGCGTCCCCGCGGACGGCAGCGGCTCGGCGCGGCGGACGATGGAGGCGGCCGTGGCCCCGGCCTATCCGGGCTGACAGGGGCGGTTGGCAGCTCCCGGACCCACGAGCGTAGGGTCCACGTCGGGCAGTGCGAGTGGCGCGCGTGGCCCGAGTGGTGCGAGGCGGGGGAGCTGGGGAGCGGTGAAGGAAGCAGGGCGCGCCGCGCCGGAACGGATGGTGAGCGACTCCTGGCCGGCACTGCACGGCCGGCCGGTGCTGCGACGGACGGTCGCGATGGGCCTGGTGCTCTTCGTGGCGGTCACGGCGGCCCTGGCGGTCCGCGGCATCAACGCGCTCACGCTGGGCCGGGGCGTCATCGAGACCGACCGCGACCGCGCCGAGCTGCTGGCCGGTCTCCACCCCTCCCAGCACCCGGGCGCGGGGCGGTACTACGTGCCGGTGGGCGCGGTGTACACGCGGACGGCCGACGGTGCGCCCGTCGCGTACCTGCACTACCGGCTGGCCGGCGGCCAGGACGTCGGGCTGGGCGACTTCCTGCGCACCTACGACCTGCCGGTGCCGGGCCCGAGTGCACCGCTGCCGTCCGACCTGGCGGCCGCCCTCGGCGGCGACGAGCCGGCCGAGGCACCGGAGCTGCCCGGGGCGGTGACCGCCGTCCCCGGCCCGACCACGCCGCCCACGCCCGGCCCGACGGCCACGGCCACTCCCACGGCCACTGGCACGGTGACGCCCGTGCCCGACGTGACGCCTGACGCCACGCCTGCGGAGATCGAGCCGGCCCTGCCGGCCGAACCGGTCGCCTCGCCGTGCCCGGCGGACGACACCGAGGAACCCGCCCCGGCCGCCTTCCCGGCCGAGGAGCCGCAGCCCACCCCCGCCGATCCCGTGCCCGCCGATCCCGCGCCGGCCGATCCCGCGCCGGCCGTGCCCCCCACGCCCACCGCCACGGCGACGCCCGCCCCCACGCCCACCCCCGAGCCGGCACCCGCCCGCCTCGGCCCGGGCCGGCGGATCTACGTCGCCGCCGACCCCGGAGGACTCCCCGGCGCGGCCGACATCTACGTCCGCGCCACCGGCTGACCCCGCGGCCCCGCTCCTCAGCCGACCCCGGCGACGGTCATCGCCAGCGACAGGACCAGCGCGCCGAGCGCGCCCGCCGCACCGAGCAGCCGCAGGCCGTGCCGGTCGTCGTCCGCACGGACGTGGCGCACGGTGGCGGTGGCGAACGCCAGCCCGCCGGCGACGAACCACGGCCCCCACAGGTAGAGGTACCAGCGGCTCAGCCTGAGCAGTGCGGGATCGAAGGAGACGGCCCCGGCCTCGACCAGCAGCCCGTGCGCGACGAAGAGACAGCCGTGCCAGACCAGCAGGACGGTCGCACCACCGCCGCAGAACACCAGGAACCGGCCGGTCCGCAGGCCGCACGGCCTGACCAGGCCGATGCCGACCACCGCCCCGAAGAGCTTGAGGAACCCGGTCACCCACAGGACGGCCAGGAACCACGGCACCCCGTCGCGGGCGAGCTGCACCAGCTCCGGCGCCACCGTCGACTCCGCGCCGACCGTGCCACCCAGGGCCCAGACGAAGCTGGGGACCGCGAACAGGACGCCCCACACCGCCACCGCGTACCCCGGCCACCGGCCCGGACGCGGCGCCGGACGCGGCCCCGGACGCGGCACCGGGCGGACGGTGACGGCACCGGGAGAGGTTTCGATCTGCATGGGCTTCACGGTGCCGGACCGGAGCCGGCGGCACGTCGTCTGCACGGAGGAGCGCCTCCCCCCGAGGAGCTACCCCCACGCCGGCGTTCACCGGCCGGCGGTGTGGAAGCCGCCGGTGACGACGGGCCGGACCTTGGCCAGCATCAGCTCCAGGAACCGGTCGGGGTGCTGGAAGGACGCGAAGTGGCTCGCGTCCTCGATGAGGGCGAACTCCTTGACCGGGGCCTGGACGTCGTCGAAGAAGCGCTTGGCGCGGTCGGTCGGGGTGAGGACGTCCCGGTCGCCCTGGAAGACGAAGAACGGCAGGTCGAAGCGGGTGCCGTCGGCGCGGTCGTCGAAGCCGGCGGTGGCGGGGAGGATCCCCTCGGAGAGCTTCATGCCCTTGCCGAGGGTGCCCAGCTCGCTCAGCGAGTGCAGCGGGGAGAACCAGAGCGACTTCATGACCACGGACTTCATGGTGGAGAAGGTCAGCGGGTCGGTGGTGGCGAGGATCTTGGCGTAGGCGCCGTGCTGCTCGGCGGTCCGGGTCCGCAGGTCGGGGCCGATCTCCTCGACGGCGGCGAGCTCCTTGCGCTTGCCGGCGGCGTGCAGCCGGGCCAGCAGGGCCAGGTGGTCGCCGGTGTCGCGGCCGGCGTCGTGGATCTTCTGGTCGGTGCCGACGTAGGCGCTGTAGCGGTCGGGGTACTGGCGGGCCAGGCGCAGCCCGAAGGTGCTGCCGAAGGAGTTGGCGACGAGGAGGACCTGCTCGACGCCGAGCCGGGCACGTGCGTGGTCGGTGACCTCGACGGCGTCCTCGTAGATCCGGGTGAAGCTCAGCTCGCCCTGGCCTTCGGCGCCGCCGCGGCCGAGGGTCTTGCCGGCGCCGCGCATGTCCCAGCGGACGATCGTGAAGTGCTTCTCCCAGGCCCGGGTGCGCGGCCCGTAGATCGCGTTGGAGGCGCCGGGCCCGCCGTGGATCTCCAGCATCACCGGGTTGGTGCGGTCCTCGCCGCGGATCGAGATCCACTGCTCGATCCCGCCGATGCGGACGAAGCCCTGCTCGTCGATGCCGTTCGGCGTGTCGATCCGCATCAGCCGGGCGCCCGCGGCCTGCTTGATCCGGCGGTGGCCGAGGGCTGCGGCCACGGGGGCGGCGACGGCGGAGGCGAGGAGAACGGTGCCGAGCATGGGTGACTCCCTTGAACTGTGTATCGAATACGCAATTGAGTGTATGTTATACACAGTTCTGAGAGGGCGTCAATCGCCCGCCGGGACCAGCACGAGAACCACAAGGGAGCTGACGCGTATGGCCGGGAGCCGGGAGAAGAAGCGCGACCCGAATGCGAGCCTGGCGCTGCTGTGGGGGGAGCAGGGCCAGCCCCGCCGCGGTCCGAAGCCCTCACTGACCGCCGAGCGCATCGTCGCCGGCGCCATCGAGGTCGCCGACGCGGAGGGCCTGGACGCCGTCTCCATGCAGCGGGTCGCCACCGAGCTCGGCGTCACCACCATGGCGCTGTACCGGTACTTCCCCGGCAAGGCCGAACTGGTCGACCTGATGGTCGACTCCGCCCTCGGCGCGCCCCCCGGGTCCATCGGCCGCCAGGACGGCTGGCGCCCCCGGCTGACCGAGTGGGCCCGCCAGTGCTGGGCGCTGTACCGCCGCCACACCTGGATCCTGGCCGCCACCGCCATGCGCCGCCAGCTCATGGGTCCCAACCAGCTCGCCTGGATGGACTCCGCCCTGGCAGCCCTGGCCCCGACCGGGCTCTCCGCGGCGCAGCAGCACGACACCGTGCTGCTGATCATCGGCCACATCCGCAGCCTCGCCCAGCAGCTCGTCGACGCGGACGAGGAAGGCGGTGAGGAGTGGAACCGGCTCGCCGGCGAGGTGCTGGAGCGCCACGGAGACCGGTTCCCCGCACTCACCGCGGCGATCGCCGCCGGAGCCTTCGCCCCGCAGGGCGGCGACCCGCTCGACTTCGGCCTGGAGCGCATCCTCGACGGGGTCACCCCCCTGGCCGATCGGGGCTGAACCCCTGCGGACCGGCGAGGGCCCCGGCTGCCTGGCAGCCGGGGCCCTCGCCATCCTGTGGTGCGGTGTCAGGACCGCGCCTCCGCCTGCTCCTGGAGGAGGCCGGCGATCCGGTTCAGGTCGTTGACGACGTCGAAGAAGGTGTTGATGTTCGGGGTGGAGGCGCCGTTCACGGCCAGGTAGAAGGTGTGCAGCCGGCCGTGGCCCGCGGCGAGGTAGCCGCCGAGGGTCTCGCCGCCGACGGCGAGCCGGTCGTTGACCGCGTCGTAGCCGATGACGGAGCCGGGCTTGGCCCACACCTTGCCCTTGCCCGGGCAGGTCGGACAGCCGTCGCAGGCACTGGCGAGTGAGCCGTCCACGCCGAGGATCGGCAGCGCCTCCCGGAACCGGTCGGCGTCGGCGGTGCCCTGCCAGTAGTGCAGGATCTCGTTCTCCACGTCAGGGGTGACCCGGTCGACGGGGTTGCCGCCGCGGCCGTCCAGCAGCTGCACCTTGGTCGGGTCGATCCCGGCGCCGGTCAGGAAGTCCCTGAGGACGGGGAAGCCGTCCGCGCACTGGTGGCTGCCGGTGGTGACGGCCATCAGGCAGATGCCGAGGTTGGCGCCGAGGTTGTGGCTGACCTTGAGGATCAGCCGGGCGTACTGCTCGTAGACCGGGGAGACGTACGCGGCGACGCGCTGGGTGCCGTCGTACGAGTCGGGCAGCAGGCCCGTCGGGTTGGGGCCGGTGGGCGGGGCGGTGACGGTGACGCCGGCGCGGGCGAGCGCCTCGATCAGGGCGGTGCGGCCGAAGGCGTTCGGGTCCAGCACGTGGGAGACCCGCAGGGTCGGCGGCGCGTCGGCCGCGATGGTGCCGGACAGGGTGATGTGCGTGCCGTCCGGGGAGGCGGAGACCGCGATGTCGGTGGTGCCGCCGGCCTCGACCGTCCGCACGGTCGACTCCACCTGGTACGGCGCGACCTGCGGCCGCCAGCTGAGCTGGGCGGGCTGTCCGGGGGCGGTGGCGGTGGACAGCAGGTCGATCAGGTTGTCGTTGACGATCAGCGGGGTCGGGGTGGGGTCCAGCCCGGGATCGGGGGCGAAGAGCCGGGGGTCGATCGCGACGTCCCCGTGCACCTCGGTGATGCCGGACGCGCGCACCTGCTGGGCGATCGAGTCGAGGCCGGCGAGCGGGTCCTCGGGGGTGAGCGTCGCGCCGGGGACGTCGTCGGCGTAGGTGTGGTCGATCGGGGTGAAGTCGACCGAGCCGTCCGGCTTCGTCCGGCCGCCCATGGTGAGGTCGCCCTGTGCGACCAGGGCCAGCGACCCGTCCAGCACCGACCCGGAGCGGTTGCCGAGGGCTTGCACCGGCGTGGTGAACCGGTGGTCGCCGCCGAGCGTGTGCCAGGTGCCCGACACGCTGACCAGCTTGGCCGTCGAACCGGGGATGAAGAACTGGTTCGGGTACTGGGAGTGGATGACCTTGCCGGTCGTGTCGTCGATCTCCAGCAGTCCCCACTGCGCGTGTTCGTAGGCGGGCTTGTGCATGATCGCCAAGATGTCGGGGCTGAGCCCGCCGTAGTCCTGGACGGGCGCCGCGCCCGCCGGGCCGACCGTCACGACCATGGCCGCCACCGTCGTGACGGCGGCGGCCACGGCACGCCGACTTCGAGAAAACGCTCTCATGAACCCACCTGTGTTCCGGGCCGCACACCGGCCACCCTGACGGCTACTCAGCCCGAGCAGGGATACCGCGCGGAACCTGCCCGCCGAACCGCCCCACCCGGCCGTTCACCCGCATGCCCCGCGAATGCGATCTCCTGCGAGGGCGAGCGGAACGAGGGAAGCCGACGGCGGGTCACGAATCGCGCGAGCCCGGTCGGGTCGACGGTGTCCGAGGTCAGCGGGACGACCGGCCGCTGCTGCCGGGCTCCGGCTGGTGCCTGCCGGACAGGGCCGGCGGGTGCCAGTCGTAGGTCGCGCCCACGCGGCCGAGCAGGACGCGGTCGGGGAGCAGGCCGCCGAGGGTGAGGGCGGCGTCGCGGAGCAGGACGGCGAGCGGGGAGCGGCGGGCGACCAGGGCGCCGATGCGGCGGGAGCCGGCGACGACCGACATGGCGCGGGGGAGGCGGGCGGCGGTGTAGGCGGGGAGGGTGGCGGCCGGGTCGGTGCCGGGGGCGATGCCGGCGGCGAGGACGACCGCGTCCTCGATGGCCTGGCAGGCGCCCTGGCCCTGGAACGGGCACATGGCGTGGGCGGCGTCGCCGAGCAGGGCGACCCGGCCGCGGTGGTGGGCGGGCAGCGGGTCGGCGATCTCCCGGACGTCGTGGCGCAGCACCTCGGCGGGGTCGGCCGAGGCCAGCAGCTCCGGCACGGGTGCGCACCAGTCGCCGTACAGCCGCAGCAGTTCGGCCCGCTCGTCGCCGTCCGCCGCGCGGGCCCCGGCGGGGGCGAGGGCGGCGCCGTACACGTACACGCGGCCGTCGGCGAGCGGGACGACGCCGACCAGCCGGCCGCGCCCCCAGATCTCGCCGGCGGCGAACGGTGCGCGTGGCGGCTCGGTGACGATGGTGCGCCAGGTGGTGAAGCCGGAGTAGCGCGGGCCGGGGTGGTGCGGGAAGAGCAGCGCGCGGCTCGCCGAACGAATGCCGTCGGCGGCGACCACCAGCTCGGCGGGTCGCTCGCCCGCTCGGGTGCGGACCACGGCCGGCCGGTCGGCGTCGCCCGGGTCGGTCAGTTCGGCGGGGGAACCGGTGTGGATGCTCCCGGCCGGGAGGGCGTCGGCCAAGGCGTCGACGACGGCGGCGCGCGGGACGGCGATCACCTTGTCGCCGAAGAACGCCTCGACCGCGTCGGTGCCGGTGCGGGCGAGCCAGCGGCCGGAGGGGCGGCGCAGGCCGACGGCGGGATGCGGGGAGGCGAGGGCGCGCAGCCGGTCGCCGACGCCGAGCCGGTCCAGGGCGCGGAGCGCGTTGGGGGCCAGGGCGAGGCCGGCGCCGACGGGTTCGAGCGAGGCGGCGCGCTCGTGCACGGCGACGGTGACGCCCTGGCGGTGGAGGGCGAGGGCGGCGGCCAGCCCGCCGATGCCGCCACCGATGACGACGGCTCGTGGCTCTGCCTGGTCCATTTGGGCTCCCCTCTCGAACTACACCTGTAGTTTCGGTGCCGAGAGCACCGTACTACATCTGTAGTGTGAGTTGGGTGCTTCTCCCGGGACCCGCGAAAATCGGACCCATGACACCCCCGCGTCCGACGCTGATCGCCGACACCGCCATTGCCCTGATCGCCGAGCGCGGCCTGCGCGGGCTGACCCACCGCGCGGTGGACGAGGCGGCCGGACTTCCCGCCGGCTCGACCTCCAACCTCGCCCGGACCAGGGCCGCCCTGCTGGAGCTGGCGCTGACCCGGATCGCGGAGCTGGAGTCGCCGGGCGTCCTCGCGGCGGCAGGGCCGGCCACCCCCGGGGCCGGGCCGCGCGACCTGCTCGCCCAGGTCGCCGCCGATGCCGTGCACCAGGCGCTGACGGCCGGCCGAGCGCTCACCGTGGCGCGCTTCGAACTGGCGCTGGAGGCCACCCGCCGCCCCGAACTACGCGCCGTCTACGACCGGTTGGGTGCGGGCTTCCTCGACTTCGCGGTCTCCGCGCTGGAGCGCTGCGGCTCCCGCGCGCCGGACGCGGACGCCCGCCGGCTGGTCCGCTGGTGCGAGGGCGTGCTGATCAACGTGACGGCAGGCAGCGGCCATGGCCGTATGCCGGAACGGGCCGAGCTGCACGAGGACGTGGCGGGCTACCTCGCCGCGCTGCTCGACCGGGAGCCGTAGGTCAGCGGATGGCCCGCTTCGCGACGAGCCGGGCGCAGGCCGCCGCGTCGGTGCGGGAGGTGTCCACCTCCAGGTCGTAGACGACGCCCCGGTGCACGGCCTCGGCCTGGGCGGCGGCCATGCCGGTGGCGCGGTCGCCCCGGGCCCGTTCCCGGGCGGCGGCGACCTCGGGCGCGCAGTGCACGCCGACCCAGAGCACGTCCAGGCCGTCCAGGGCCCGGCTCCAGCGCTGCTGCGAGGCGGTGGTGCCGAGGAAGACCTCGTCGACGATGATCCGGGCGCCGGCCCGGGCCATCGCCGCGACGCCGATGGTCCAGGCCTCGTCCAGTGCGGCGAAGGCGGGCCCGACGGTCACCGTGCCGTCGCCGTCGTCCAGCCCGCCGATGCCCTGGCCGTCGCCGTCCTGCCCGTCGCGCAGCGCGGCGGGCAGCGCGTCGACCAGGGTGTCGGCCCCGAGGGTCAGCCACGGGTCGGGCAGCAGCTCCTGGAGGTGGCGGGCGATGCTCGACTTCCCCGAGCTGGAGCCTCCGTTGAGGACGATCACCTGTGCAGCGCTCATCCCGCCACCCTAGACCGACGGCCTGGACCGACGACCTCCCGCTCAGCCCGCCCGGTGCGCGGCCGCGGCGGCCGCGAAGGAGGCGGCGAGCTGCGGTGATCCTGCCCAGTGCAGGTGCAGATACGAAGCGTGAACGTTGTCGGGGGTGCCGCCGGCGAAGCCCTCGGTGCGCGGACCGGTCGGCAGCCGCCAGCCCCAGGCCGGCCGCTCGCCCGCCGCGGGCTCGCAGACCGTGCGGTGGAACTCGTGTCCGCGTACCCGGGTGCCGGCCGGTGCCAGCGGCGAGTCGTGGAGTGCGACGGCCTCCCGGTAGCCGAGGGTCAGCCGTTCGGTCATCCGGGCCGCCGTGTCCAGCACGCCGCACATCGGCAGGCCGTCCAACTCCCGCCCGAGGTAGAGCAGTCCGGCGCACTCGGCGGCGATCGGCGCGCCCGAGGCGGCGAACGCGGCGATCGCTGTGCGCAGTTGGGTGTTCGCGCTCAGCTCCCGGACGTACAGCTCGGGGAAGCCGCCGCCGATCACCAGACCGGCCGTGCCCTCGGGCAGGCCGTCGGCGTGCAGCGGGTCGAACGGGACCACCTCGGCGCCCGCCGCGGTGAGCAGCTCGGCGTTCTCCGCGTACGAGAAGGAGAACGCGGCGCCGCCGGCCACCGCGATCCGGGGCGTGCCGGCGACCGGCGTGACCTCGGCGGTGGCGTCCCAGGGGGCGGCGTCCAGCGGGGGAGCGGTCCGGGCCAGCGCCAGCACCGCGTCCAGGTCCACCGAGGCGGCGATCAGCCCGCCCATGTCGGCCACCGCCTTCAGGGCCTCCGCCGAGCGCTCCACGGCCGGGATCAGGCCGAGGTGGCGGGACGGCGTGGCGACCGCCGCCGAGCGGCGCACCGCGCCCAGCACGGGTACGCCGGAGCCCTCCTCCAGCGCCTCGCGGAGCAGCAGCTCGTGCCGGTCGGAGGCGACCCGGTTGAGGATCACCCCGGCGAGCCGGACCTCCGGGTCCCAGGAGGCGAAGCCGTGCACCAGCGCGGCCACCGAGCGGGACTGCGAGGAGGCGTCCACAACCAGCACCACGGGTGCCCGCAGCAGCTTGGCCACGTGGGCGGTGGACGCCAGCTCGCCGCGCCCGGACGCGCCGTCGAACAGCCCCATCACGCCCTCGACCACCGCCACGTCCGCACCGGCCGCGCCGTGCAGGAAGAGCGGCGCGACCCGCTCCGGCCCGCACATGAACGCGTCCAGGTTGCGGCCCGGCCGCCCGGCGGCCAGCGCGTGGTAGCCCGGGTCGATGTAGTCCGGGCCGACCTTGTGCGGGGAGACCGCCAGCCCGCGTGCGGCGAGCGCGGCGATCAGGCCGGTGGCGACGGTGGTCTTGCCGGAGCCGGAGGACGGCGCGGCGACGACGAGACGGGGGATGGTGTTCAACGGCCCACTACTTTCAACAGGCTGCCACTCTCAACGGGCTACCACTCGATACCGCGCTGGCCCTTGCGGCCGGCGTCCATGGGGTGCTTGACCTTGGTCATCTCGGTGACCAGGTCGGCGAAGTCGGTCAGCGCCTCGGGGGCGTACCGGCCGGTGATGACGACGTGCTGGCTGCCGGGGCGGTCCTTGAGCACGGACACCACCTCGTCCGGGTCGATCCAGCCCCAGTGCATCGGGTAGGTGAACTCGTCCAGCACGTAGAAGCGGTAGGTCTCGGCGGCCAGGTCGCGCTTGACCTGCTCCCAGCCCTCCTTGGCGGCCGCCTCGCTGTCCATCTCCATCTCGCTGGAGCGCTGGATCCAGGACCAGCCGGAGCCCATCTTGTGCCAGTCGACCGTGCCGCCCTCGCCGGAGGCGCCGAGCACGCGCAACGCGTTCTCCTCGCCGACCTTCCACTTGGCGGACTTCACGAACTGGAAGACCCCGACCGGCCAGCCCTGGTTCCAGGCCCGCAGCGCCATGCCGAACGCGGCGGTGGACTTGCCCTTGCCGGGGCCGGTGTGCACGGCCGTGATCGGCAGCGTGCGGCGCTGACGGGTCGTCAGGCCGTCCTCGGGAACGCTCTCGGGAACACCCTTGGGCATCGGGATCAGGCCGCCTTTCGTATCGGGTGGGTGGAGCGGTTCTCACGGACGAGCGAGGCCACGCCCTCGGCGCGCAGCTCGTCCAGGGTCACGGCGGAGGCGCCGAGTTGCGCCGCCAGGGTACGGGCCAGGCCGAGCCGCACCGGCCCGGACTCACAGTCCAGCACCACGCTCGCCACGCCCTGCGCGGCCAGCAGTCCGGCCGCCCGCCGCGACTGCGCGACGGCGTCCCGGGCGCCGGTGGCCCGGCCGTCGGTCACCACGACCAGCAGCGGACGGCGGTGCGGGTCGCGCATCCGCTCGACCCGCAGCACCTCGTGGGCGCGCAGCAGTCCGGCCGCCAGCGGGGTCCGGCCGCCGGTGGGCAGAGACTCCAGCCGGGCCGCGCCGACCTCGACGGACGAGGTGGGCGGCAGCGCCAGCTCGGCGGACGCGCCGCGGAAGGTGATCATGCCGATCTTGTCGCGGCGCTGGTAGGCGTCCATCAGCAGCGAGAGAACGGCGCCCTTGACGGCGGTCATCCGCTGCCGGGCCGCCATCGAGCCGGAGGCGTCCACCACGAAGAGCACCAGGTTGGACTCCCGGCCCTGGCGGACCTGCTCGCGGAAGTCGTCCTTCTGCAGCAGCAGCGCCCGGGACGCCCGCCCGCGCGCCACCTGGTGCGGCGCGGCGGCCTGCAGGGTGGCGCTCAGGTGCAGCCGGGCCAGCCGGCCCTGCGGGCGGCGGGCGCGGATGGTGTGGCCGCCGTCGGTCTCCGCGGGGGAGCGGCGGCCCTGGGCGCCCTTCCCGGTGCCGTCCACCTTGAACAGCTTCGTGCGGTACGGGTCGCCGGCCGCCACCGGGGCGGACTCCCGCGCGGGGGCGGGGTGCTGGGCCGGTACCGGCTGCTGCTCGGGGGCGTCCTGGGGTGCGTCGGGGGCGGGGGCGTCGGCGCCCGCGGGGGCCTCGGGCCCGGCCGGCTCGGGTGCGCCGCCGCCGCCGTTGTCGGGGCCGCCGCCGTCCGGGCCGGGGCCGTCGTCCTCGGGGCCCTCCGGCTGCGGGTCGTCCGGTCGCGGGTCCTCGGGCTGGGGGTCCTCGGGCTGCGGGTCCTCGGGCTGGGCGTGCTCCTCCAGCGTCCGGTCCAGCTGCTCCTCGTCCAGCCCCGGCGCGTCGAAGGGGTTGCGCCGGCGGCGGTGCGGCAGTGCCAGCTGGGCGGCCTTGCGGACGTCCTCCTCCAGCACCTCCGTGCGCCCGGCCCAGGCGGCCAGCGCGACGGCGGTGCGCGCCATCACGATGTCCGCGCGCAGCCCGTCCACCTCGAACGCGGCACAAACGGCGGTGATCTGACGGAGCGCCACATCGGTCAGCTCGACCTTCGGCAGCAACTCCCGTGCCACGGTGATGTGCTCGGCGAGTGCCCGCTCGTCCTCGGCGAACCGCGCGGCGAACCCGGCCGGGTCGGCGTCGTACGCCAGCCGGCGGCGGACCACCTCGGCGCGCTCGGCCGGCTCCCGGGTGGCGGCGATCTCGACGGTCAGGCCGAACCGGTCGAGCAGCTGCGGCCGCAGCTCACCCTCCTCCGGGTTCATCGTCCCGACCAGCAGGAACCGCGCCGCGTGCCGCACCGAGACGCCCTCGCGCTCGACGTACGAGCGGCCCATCGCGGCTGCGTCCAGCAGCAGGTCCACCACGTGGTCCTGGAGCAGGTTGACCTCGTCGATGTAGAGCACGCCGCGGTGCGCCTGGGCCAGCAGCCCCGGCTCGTACGCCTTGACGCCCTCGGCGAGCGCCCGCTCCAGGTCGAGCGAGCCGACGATCCGGTCCTCGGAGACGCCGACCGGCAACTCGACCAGCCGGGCCGGGCGTTCGGACGCCGGCAGGCCGCTGTGCGCGCCGTCCGGGCAGTGCGGGTCCGGTGCGGCCGGGTCGCAGGCGAAGCGGCAGCCGTCGACGGTGGCGATGGACGGCAGCAGGCCGGCCAGCGCGCGCACCATGGTCGACTTGGCGGTGCCCTTCTCGCCGCGCACCAGCACGCCGCCGACGGCCGGGGAGACCGCGTTGAGCAGCAGCCCGAGCCGCAGGTCGGCCATGCCGACGATCGCGGTGAAGGGGTAGCGGACGTCACTCATGATTCTCCAAGGGGGCCCCGGGCGGCAGGAACGGCAGCGAACCCGCGGCCGGCACCCCGCCCTCGATCAGCTTCCACAGCGCGTCGGTGTCCGCGTGCTCCTCGATCAGGTCGCCCAGCCGGTCGAGCCGGGCCTCTCTCGCCTCGGCGAACGAGACGTCCGGCGCGGGCACGAACGCCCGGCCCGACAACCCGGCCACCTCGCGCAGCAGTTCGCGCCGGAACCCGTCGTTCTCCAGCGCACCGTGCCACGTCGTGCCCCAGACCGCCCCCACCCGGCAGCCGTCCAGGAACGGTGTGCCGCCCTCGACGGACACCACCCCGTGGTGGATCTCGTACCCCTCGACCCGCTGCCCGTACGCCTCGCCGACCGGCCGGCCGAGCACCTTCTCGGCGCCGAAGCGGACGTGCGTGGGCAGCAGCCCGAGGCCGTCGACGGCGCCGGCCTTGGACTCGACCTCGTCCACGATGGTGCGCGCCAGCATCTGGTAGCCGCCGCAGACCCCGAGGACCGGCAGCCCGGCCGCCGCCCGCGCCCTGAGCGCCGGCTCCAGGCCGCGCTCGCGCAGCCAGGCCAGGTCGGCGACGGTGGCGCGGGTGCCGGGCAGCACGACCAGATCGGCGTCGGCCAGCTCCTCGGGCCGGGTGGCCCAGCGGACCAGGACGCCCGGCTCCTGGGCCAGCGCGTCCAGGTCGGTGAAGTTGGAGAGCCGGGGGAAGCGCACCACGGCCACCCGCAGCACGTCCGCGCCGAGCGGCCCGCGGCCGGCGGTCCGGTCGACCACGGTCGACAGGTCGAGCGAGTCCTCGGCGTCCAGCCAGAGGTCCGGCAGCATCGGCAGGGTGCCCAGCACCGGGCGGCCGGTCAGCTCGCGCAGCATCTCCAGGCCGGGCGCGAGCAGCCGCGCGTCGCCCCGGAACTTGTTGACGAACCAGCCGGCCACGTGCCGCTGGTCCTCGGCCGAGAGCAGCGCCAGCGTCCCGTACATCGCGGCGAACACGCCGCCGCGGTCGATGTCGCCGACCACCACGACCGGCAGCCCGGCGGCGGTGGCCAGGCCCATGTTGGCGATGTCGCGGTCCCGCAGGTTGATCTCGGCGGGCGAGCCGGCGCCCTCGCAGACCACCACGTCGTAGCGGCGGCGCAGGTCGGCCAGGCACTCCAGGGCGCGCTCCAGCAGGACGGGCTTGCGTTCGCGGTAGTCCAGCGCGCCGACCTCGGCGACCGGGCGGCCGAGCAGCACCACCTGGCTGCGGCCGTCCGCGCCCGGCTTGAGGAGCACCGGGTTCATCGCCGCCTCGGGCTCCACCATGGCCGCCTGGGCCTGCATCGCCTGGGCGCGGCCGATCTCGGCACCGTCGGCGGTGACGAAGGAGTTCAGCGACATGTTCTGCGCCTTGAACGGCGCCACCGCGACACCCTGCCGGGCCAGCCAGCGGCAGATGCCCGCGGTGACCACGCTCTTGCCCGCGTCCGAGGTCGTTCCGGCGACCAGAAGCGCGTTGCTCATGCGTTCCCCCTCCTTCTCGTGAAAGCCCGGATCACCAGGTGCCCGGCCACGGTCGTACCCAGTGCCAGCGCGCCCACCCGGCGGGAGAGCCGGCAGGCGCGCTCGATGTCGTCCACCGTCACCGGCCGCAGCTCCTCGCCCAGCACCGGCCGGTGCTCGATGCGCTCGCCGTAGCGCAGGGTGCCCCCGAGCCGGACGCCGACCGCTCCGGCGAAGGCCGACTCGGCCTGGCCCGCGTTGGGGCTCGGGTGCGCGGAGCCGTCCCGCCGCCAGACCCGCCAGGCGGTCCGGGGCTCGGGCGCGGCGGCCACCGTGAGCAGGGCGGTCAGCCGGGCGCCCGGCCAGCCCGCCACGTCGTCCAGCCGCGCCGAGGCCCAGCCGAACCGGGCGTGCCGCGGCGAACGGTGGCCGACCATCGCGTCCAGGGTGTTGACGGCCCGGAACGCCAGCAGCCCGGGCGTGCCCGCGACCGTGCCCCAGACCAGCGCGTTCACCACGGCGTCGGCGGTGTTCTCGGCGACCGACTCGACCACCGCGCGGGCGATCTGCTGTCCGTCCAGCGCACTCGGGTCGCGCCCGCACAGGTGCGGCAGCCGCGCGCGGGCCGCCGTCAGATCGCCCGCGGCCAGCGAGCGGCCGATGGTCCGGGCCTCACGGGTCAGCGAGGTGCCGCCGAGCACCGTCCAGGTCGCGGCGGCGGCCAGCGCGGCCCGGCCCAGCGGCCGGCGGCCGAGGACGCGCTCGGCGGCCACCGCGCCGGCGGCGACGGTGCCCACGCAGAGCGCGGTGTAGGCGGCGCCGGCGGCCCGGTGGTCGCGCCAGAGCCGCTTCTCCAGCCGGCCGGCCGCGCTGCCGAAGACGGCCACCGGGTGGCCGCGGCGCGGGTCGGCGAACCGGGCGTCGGCGAGATACCCCGCGACGGCGCCCAGCGCGAAGGCGGCGGCGCGGGTCAGCGGGCGCACGGCGGACAGCAGAGGGCTCGGAGGGGCGGGGCAGCCTGCATGGCGTGCGTGTCCTCACTCAGGGTCCGCGCCCTGGATTGACGTACCGGGGGCGAGAGTCTCCTGGCTTCCGGGTCGAACGCACTCCCGGGCCTTCCAGCGGCTTCTGACGGCCCGCCGTGGCATCGTCCGGACGTGCTCCCCGGTGACAGTGGCGGGACCGCGCCGGACTCTCACCGGCTTCCTCTGCATGCCTCCGTATTGGCTGAAGGATCCCATCACGGGGCCGAACCGCGAGTCAACCAAGGTCACGGAGGGTTTGGTCACACGGTCTCCGCGTTTCCCGCCCCGTTCCCGTCCCCGTCGCTACCTCCGATCGCCACCCCGCGCAGGGGCATGACAGCCTGTGCGTTCGTCCAGCGGCCTGTAGGCCCCTGCAGTCGCGCTTCGTGTGTTCGGCGGCTGGGGCGGTCCGACCGCCGACCCCTACCGTCGGGCCATGCGACGAAGACAGCCCCCCGCCGTGCCCCCGGTGCCCTTCTCGCCCGCGGCCGCCCGCGCGCATCGCGCCGGCCTCGGCCTGACCCCCGAGCGGGTGGCCGAGGGCATGGCCGCGCACGGGGTGCGGCTGCTGCCCGCCCATGTGCTCGGCTGGGAGAGCGGCGAGCTGCGCCCGACCGAGGAGGAGTTCATCGCGCTGGCCCGCGCCCTCTGGTGCCCGCCCGCCCAGCTGATGGGCGTCCGCCCGGCCGGGCTGAGGGACTTCCGGGTCGCCCGCGAGCTCAACCAGGAGAACGCGGCCCGCAGGATCGGCATGGCCCTGCACCACTACCGGCGGGCCGAGGCCACCGGCGTCTGGGGCGGTGACCAGGAGCAGACGTACGCACTCGCCCAGGTGCTCGGCCTGACCCTGCGCGAACTGGTCGCCGTGACGGGCCGTCGGGACGAGCTCGACCAGCGGCTGCGGCAGTGCGTGGACGGCCGCTGGCAGGCGCACGTCCGGGCGATCGGCCGGATCGTGCCGGTGCACGAGGGCGACCTCGCCGCCGTGCTGACGGCGCTGCAGAACGAGAACCAGGTCTCCTCCCACTGGGGCGCCGGCAGCTGGGGCTCCCCGGCTCCTGCGGCGCGGAGCGCGCAGCCGGAGCAGCCGCTCGACGAGCGGTTCTGGGAGCTGCTCGGGCGGCTGGAGACCGAGATCCCGGCCTGAGGGGCTCTCCCGCCCGCGCATGCGCACGCGGTCCCGCCCGCGCATGCGCACGCCGTCCCGGCACGGGCCCGGCATGACCCGGACGGCCGTGCCCGGTGGCCGGGCGCCGCCCCCGCGAGTGGACTGGTGGGTACAGTGCCCAGTCCACGACCAACAGAGCGGGGAGCGATATGCGTTGGGGAACCGCAGCCGCCGTGGCGGCCGCCGCCGTCGGTGCCGGGGCCGCCGTGCTGGTCATCGGCCGAAGGGCCTCCGAGCGGATGGTCCGCCCGTCGGCGGCCCGGGGGCGGGCCGCCGGTCCCGTCCTGGTCCAGGCCCTCGCCCCCGGGCGCGTCACCTTCACCCGCAGCCCGGAGAGCATCCGCCCCGGCCGCTGGGCCGTCGAGTGGGGCGACAACGGGCACGCCGTGGTCGACGAGATCCTGCACGGCGACGAGCGGGGCGTCACCCGGCGGCTGGCCCGTGCGGACCGCGGCACCCTGACGCCCGGCACCGCGGTCCGCTTCACCCCCCGCGTCCACCTCGGCGACCCGACCAGCGCCCTCGGCCTGCCGTTCACCGAGACCACCGCGGCGGGCGAGCTGGGTGCCTTCCCGGCCTGGTACGTCGACGGCAAGCGCGGCACCTGGGTCGTGCTGATCCACGGCGCCGGCGCCGACCGGCAGCAGACCCTCCCGGTGCTTCCGCTGCTGGACCGGCTCGGCCTGCCCGCCCTGGCCGTCACCTACCGCGGGGACGCGGGCGCGCCCGCCTCCCCGGACGGCCTCGGCCACTTCGGCGAGACCGAGTGGCGGGACGTCGAGGCGGCCGTGCGGCTCGCCCTGGACAGCGGCGCCGGGCGGATCATCCTCTACGGCTGGTCGGTCGGCGCCACCATCGCCCTGCAGACCGCCGCCCGGTCCGCCTGGGCCTCCTCGATCAGCGGCCTGATCCTGGACTCGCCCGTCCTCGACCTGCCCGCCACCGCCCGCCGGGGCGCCGCCCGGGCCGGCTTCCGCGGCGCCGCCGCCGAGCTGGGCGCCCTCGCGGCGGAGGGCCGCACCGGCGTCGACCTGGCCGACTTCGCGCGGATCGCGGACGGTACCGACCTGCGGGTGCCCACCCTCGTCCTGCACGGCCCGGACGATCCGCTGGCGCCCTGGCAGGCCGCCGCCCGGCTCGCCGGCCGCCGCTCCGACGTGGTCGGACTCCAGCCCGTCCCCGGCGGCGACCACGCGGCCCTCTGGAACGCCGATCCGGCCCGCTACGAGGAGCACCTCCGCCGCTGGCTCACGCCGCTCCTCTGATCCCCGGTGGCGCCCCCGGCGGCCGAGCCGGGCCGCCGGGGCGCCGTGCCGCCTTCACCGGCCGTCTCCGTGGCCTCCCCGCCCCCTCCTCTTCCTCCTCCCACCCGTCACCGCGCTTGCATGACGTGCCCACGCCACACAGATCCGGCCAGGCGGTTTGGCCTCTGTTGCCCGATCTTGTGGACCCCCCGCGCCCGCCTCCCGGTGCCCGTGGCGAACCGGATGTGACAGAAGGCCGGTACAAGGGGAAGACTGCACGACGTGACGTCTCGGAACCCGCGCGACCGTGATGCCCCGCTCCCGCCGACGATCGGTTCCGGTGCGACGGTTACCCGTCTCCCCGGAACGGCCCACCACCCCGCCGGCGCCCGGCCGGGCGGCCCCGGCGTACCCCGCCGACGAGGCCCCGCACCCGCTCCCGGCCGTGGCCGGGTCCCGGTGCCCGAGGGCTTCCCCGCTCCCGCCGAGCTCGCGCCGCTGGCCCGGCGGATGCTGGTCGACGCCGTCCGGATCGCCCGCTGGGCCGGTGAGCTCGCCGAGGTCGACAAGCGTGGCGAGCTGCTCCCCGAGGACGCCCGCGCGGCCGGCCGCGCGCTGGCCATGACGGTCGGCGCCGCCGCCAACGCGTGGGGCCAGGCCCTGCTGGTCGGCCTGGTCGAGGCCCGGGACGGCGGCGCCGCCCCCGGCTGGCGCCTGCACGCCTGGGAGCACGACGACGAGGCCGTGGTCCGCGGCTGGTCGGCGTTGTTCGACGCCTGGACACTGCTCGCCCCGGTGCCGCCGGCCGCCCTGCGCGGCGTCTTCGCGGTGCTCGCCGGGCAGGCCGTCGACCAGGCGCCGCAGCTGCTCTCCTTCCTGCACCTGGTGGCCGGCCCGGTCGCCGACAGCGAGCTGCTGGAGCTGCTGCGCCGCGGCCTGGACGAGCGCCGGGTCGGCGGCGGCACCGGGGCACTGGGCCTGTCGCCCGTGCCGCACGCCGCGTCCGCCGTCTCGGCCGTCCGCGGCACCTGCCGCG
The DNA here is from genome assembly GCF_055579305.1 of Kitasatospora sp. NPDC032757. Taxonomy (NCBI): domain Bacteria; kingdom Bacillati; phylum Actinomycetota; class Actinomycetes; order Kitasatosporales; family Streptomycetaceae; genus Kitasatospora; species Kitasatospora sp. NPDC032757. The sequence goes on from NZ_JBVINN010000011.1 coordinate 83,501, forward strand.
AGCCGCAGATCGACACCCCGGCCGCCACCGCCGACGTCGCCGCCGTCCTGGACTGGATGCTGGACGGCCTGGCCGCCGTCGGCGCGGTGGTCCGCAAGGACGAGGCGGCCGAGCTGTCCCCGCTGGGGCACTGGGCGGTGCGGGCCAAGCTGGAGGAGATCTGCACCGTCGCGCAGACCGCCGCCGGCCACATCGAGCAGAGCGCCTTCGAGCTGCTCAACGCCTGCGCCGACTACTCGCCGGGCCCGGCCCGCGCCGAGTTCCGCGCCTGGGTGGCCGCCCGCCCGGCCGACCGCGCCGTGGCCGAGCTGCTGGACGCCGCGCAGGGTGACGACGCCCTGGTGCGCGGCCTCGCCTTCGAGGCGCTGCGGGTGGCCGGTTCCACCGCCGAGCAGGCCGTGCGGGCCGCCGTGGACGAGCCGGTGCTGCGCCCGTACGCGCTGCTCTGGCTGGCCGAGCAGTCGGACGAGGGCGTGGCCCCGGCGGACGTGCTGGGGGCGGAGGACGCCGCCTGGCTCTGGGTGGACACCGCCGCGGCCGTACTGGACCACGGGGAGACCGAGCTGCTGGTGGGCCATGTCGAGGGCGCCTCGGCCGGTGACCCGGTCCGGCTGTTCGCCCGTGCCCGGCAGTCCGGGCACCCCCGGGCGGCCTCGGTGCTGACCGCCGTCTCCGGGGTCCACCCGGACCCGGCCGTGGCCCGCGCGGCCCGCCGTTCGGCCTTCAGCGTCCACCGCGGCGGCGCCTGAGCCGCAGGAACGGCCGCGTCGCCCGGATGACACCGGACACGACGAAGGGCCCGGATCCGTTCACCGGATCCGGGCCCTTCGTCGTGCGTGTCGTGATCAGTCGAGCCGCGACTCGGCGCGGCGCGCCCGCACGTCCCCGACCTTCTGGCCGACCTTGCGTCGGATGACCAGCAGCGGGGCCATCGCGGCCAGCGTGATCTGGCCGTAGGCGCCGATGTGCAGCAGGTAGTCGCCGCCCTTGAGGCCGGTCGCCCAGGCCGCGAGGCAGCCGATCGAGAGGACGATCCAGCAGAGCGTGGCGGTGGCCAGCAGCCCCTGCGGCTTCGGGTACTCGATCCGGCTCATCATCAGGTACGCGGTGCCCGCGATGGCCAGCAGACCGGGCAGGAACGGCGGGTCGAGCAGCACGATGGCGATCACCGTCATGGCGCCCATCGGGCAGGGCATGCCCTGGAACACCCCCGGCCGCATCTTCACGGCCGAGAACCGGGCCAGCCGCAGCACCACGGACAGCAGCACCGTGAGCGCGATCAGGGCCGAGAGCCGGCTGTCGGAGCCCGGCGAGACCATGCCCCAGACCGCGACGAAGTAGGCCGGCGCGATGCCGAAGCTGATCAGGTCGGCCAGGTTGTCGAGTTCGGCCCCGAGGGCGGAGGAGCGCAGCTTGCGCGCCACCAGCCCGTCGAAGAGGTCGCACATCGAACCGATCAGCAGCAGCGTCACCGCGGTGGCGGCGCTGTGCTTGTCCGGCGCGGCGTCCGGGTTGGTGATGTGCGGGACCAGGACCCCGGTGGTGATCGAGTAGATCGCCAGGAAGCCGCAGACGGCGTTCCCCAGGGTCAGGAAGTCGGCGGTGGACAGGTGCTGCGGAGAGCGCGGAGCACGCAGCTCGCGGTCGCGCGCCCAGCGGCGGCGGCGCAGGGCCGTCTCCTCGTCGTCCAGACCGACGATCGTCTCAGGTTCAGTCACGGTCAAGGCGCGTCACCCCGGCTGTGGTCTTCTGGCCGACCTCGACGCCGACCTCGACGCCGGCCGGCAGGTAGGTGTCGACCCGGGAGCCGAAGCGGATCAGACCGATCCGATCGCCCTGCTCGACCTTGGTACCGGCGTCCACGTACGGCACGATCCGGCGGGCCACGGCCCCCGCGATCTGCACCATCTCGATGTCGCCGAGTTCGGTGTCGAAGTGCCAGACGACCCGCTCGTTCTGGTCGCTGTCCTTGTTGAACGCGGGCACGAAGCCACCGGCGACGTGCTCGACGGACGTCACCGTGCCGGGCAGGGGCGCCCGGTTGACGTGGACGTTGAGCGGGCTCATGAAGATCGCGACCCGGGTGCGGCCGTCCGGCCAGGCGTCGATGCTCTGCACCACGCCGTCGGCGGGCGAGATCACCGTGCCGGTGCCGATCTCACGCTCGGGGTCGCGGAAGAACCACAGCATGCCCGCGCCGAGCGCACAGGCAGGAACAGCCGCCAGGGCCCACTTGCCACTGCGCCGGGTGAGGGCGGTGGTCACGGCGGCCGTGGCGAGGGTGGGGACGAACCAGGGGGTGGCTCCGCGCGCGATGGTCACGCGGGGTCGCCGACCGGCCGTCGTGGCTGCGAGGGCATCGCGGTCCGTGACGGAGGTGTGAGGGGACGGGCTGATGGGCATCGAAGACCTTTGTCGCGGGGGATCATGGCCGCTGGACGGGGGCCACCGCGGGGATCGAGTAATAAAGGGACGGCTGCTGTCCCGGTGGATGCTATCGGGAGCACACGGTGGGTGGGCAACCCGCCTGCTCGTTCATGTGTCCTGCGTGAGGCGTCGTCGCGCCTCCTTGGTATACGACCGTAGCTCGACCCGCTCCGGTTCCCAAGGGTCCGGACCGGGCTGGTGACTCTTGTCTCAACGGGTGGGCCGGCGGAACCGGGCGCGGCGTGGCGCCGTACCCCAGGTGGGGGATGGTGCGGCCGTCCGGCGGGGCGGGTGAGGGTGCGCCGAAGCGGCCGCAAGGCGCGTGACAGCAGCTGTACGCCCTGCGGCCGCTTCGGTAGCCGTGCCGGACCCCAGGCGGACCAGGCCGGGGCCGTGGTGGGCACGGCGGGGTGCCGGGACGGGCCCGCACGCCCGTCGTCCGGCCGTCAACGGGCCGTTCTCCCGACCCTCGGCGCGTCGCCGCACCGGGGGCCGGGTCACCGTCGGTCACTCCGCGATGCGGTACTCCTCCAGCAGGCGGCGGCCGACGATCATCTTCTGGATCTCCGCAGTACCTTCACCGATGAGCAGCATCGGGGCCTCGCGGTAGAGGCGCTCGATCTCGTACTCCTTGGAGAAGCCGTAGCCGCCGTGGATGCGGAAGGCGTCCTCGACGACCTCCTTGCAGTACTCGGAGGCGAGGTACTTGGCCATGCCGGCCTCGAGGTCGTTGCGCTCGCCGCCGTCCTTCTTGCGGGCGGCCATCACCATCATCTGGTGGGCGGCCTCGACCTTGGTGGCCATCTCGGCGAGCTTGAACTGGATCGCCTGGTGCTCGGCGATCTTCTTGCCGAAGGTGGAGCGCTGCTGGGCGTAGGAGATGCCCAGCTCGAAGGCGCGGCGGGCGACGCCGCAGCCGCGGGCGGCCACGTTGACGCGGCCGACCTCGACGCCGTCCATCATCTGGTAGAAGCCCTTGCCCGGGACGCCGCCGAGGACGCGGTCGGCCGGGATGCGGACGTCCTGGAGCACCAGCTCGGTGGTGTCGACGCCCTTGTAGCCCATCTTCTCGATCTTCCCGGGCACGGTGAGGCCGGGGACGGTCGGGTTCGGGCCGAACCCCGCCGTCTTCTCGATCAGGAAGGTGGTCATGTTCTTGTACGGGGAGCTGCCGCCCTCGTCGGTCTTGCAGAGCACCGCGACCAGGGTGGACGTGCCGCCGTTGGTCAGCCACATCTTCTGGCCGTTGAGGACGTAGAAGTCCCCGTCCTTGACGCCCTTGGTGGAGATGGCCGAAACGTCGGAGCCGAGGCCGGGCTCGGACATCGAGAAGGCGCCGCGGGTCTCGCCGGCCGCCATTTTCGGCAGGAAGTAGTCCTTCTGCTCCTGGGTGCCGTGCGCGTTGATCATGTGCGCCACGATGAAGTGCGTGTTGACGATGCCGGAGACGGACATCCAGCCGCGGGCGATCTCCTCCACCACCAGGGCGTAGGTGAGCAGCGACTCGCCGAGGCCGCCGTACTCCTCGGGGATGGTGAGCCCGAAGAGGCCGAGCTGCTTCATGCCCTCGACGATGGCGGTGGGGTACTCGTCCTTGTGCTCCAGCTCGGTCGCGACCGGAATGATCTCCTTGTCGACGAAATCCCGCACGGTGGCGAGGATGTCCCGCTGGATCTCGGTGAGGCCGTCGGTCTGTGCGAGGCGTCCCATCGTGCGGCTCCTGTGGCGAAGAGAGAAGGGGTGTCGCGCGGCGCTCCCTCGAAAGGGTGGCGGCGGGCGACGGGAGGGTGGGGGAGAGAGCAAAAAGCGGGGGGGGGGGGGATTGCCGGGGGCCCTGCCGGCGTGGCTGCGGCAGCAGGGCCCCCGTTCCGGGTGGGGATCGGCCGATGACGGCGGCCTACCCGTCCGGGGTCCAGGAGCTCCGAGGTTCCGGGAGCTCCGGGGTCCGTGGGTCTCCCGGGCTCAGGAGAGGGGAGTGGGACGGCCGGGCTGCTCGCCGCCGCGCTCCTTGATGTACGTCTCGGTCGGCACCATCACCTTGCGGCGGAAGATGCAGACGACCGTGCCGTCCTGCTTGTACCCCTTGGTCTCGACGTAGACGATGCCGCGGTCGTCCTTGGACTTGGACGGCCACTTGTCGAGCACGGTCGTCTCGCCGTAGATGGTGTCGCCGTGGAAGGTCGGCGCGATGTGCCGCAGCGACTCGATCTCCAGGTTGGCGATCGCCTTGCCGGAGACGTCCGGGACGGACATGCCGAGCAGCAGCGAGTAGATGTAGTTGCCCACCACGACGTTCTTGCCGAAGTCCGTCGTCTTCTCCGCATAGTTGGTGTCCATGTGGAGCGGGTGGTGGTTCATGGTGAGCAGACAGAAGAGGTGGTCGTCGTACTCGGTGACCGTCTTGCCGGGCCAGTGCTTGTAGACCGCGCCGACCTCGAACTCCTCGTAGGTGCGTCCGAACTGCATCTCAGTGGTCCTTAGGGGGTCAGGCCTGCGGGGGCTCGAACTTGGAGGTGCGCTGGAAGCCGGCGGCGCGGCCCTTGCCCGCGATGACCAGGGCCATCTTGCGGCTGGCCTCGTCGATCATCTCGTCGCCGAGCATCGCGGAGCCCTTGGCGCCGCCCGCCTCGGAGGTGCACCAGTCGTAGGCGTCGAGGATCAGCTCGGCGTGGTCGTAGTCCTCCTGCGAGGGCGAGAAGATCTCGTTCGCGGCGGCGACCTGGTCCGGGTGGAGCACCCACTTGCCGTCGAAGCCGAGCGCGGCGGCGCGGCCGGCCACCTCGCGGTAGCCCTCCTGGTTGCGGATCTGCAGGTAGGGGCCGTCGATGGCCTGCAGGTCGTTGGCGCGGGCGGCCATCAGGATGCGCATCAGGATGTAGTGGTAGGCGTCGGCCGGGTAGCCCGCCGGCTGCTCGCCGACCACCAGGGACTTCATGTTGATCGAGGCCATGAAGTCGGCCGGGCCGAAGATGATGGTCTCCAGGCGCGGGGAGGCCTCGGCGATCGCGTCGACGTTGATCAGGCCCTTGGCGTTCTCGATCTGCGCCTCGATGCCGATCTTGCCGACCTCGAAGCCCATGGTCTTCTCGATCTGGGTGAGCAGCAGGTCCAGCGCCTTGACCTGCTCGGCGTCCTGGACCTTCGGCAGCATGATGCAGTCGAGGTTCGGGCCGGCGCCCTCGACGACCGTGATCACGTCGCGGTACGTCCAGTGGGTGGTCCAGTCGTTGACCCGGACGACCTTGGTCTTCTTGCCCCAGTCGCCGTTGTTCAGCGCGTCGACGATGTTGTGCCGGGCGCTCTCCTTCACCAGGGGGGCGCAGGCGTCCTCCAGGTCGAGGAAGACCTGGTCGGCCGGGAGGCCCTGGGCCTTCTCCAGGAAGCGCGGGTTGGAGCCCGGCACGGCGAGGCAGGAGCGGCGGGGGCGCAGGCGGTTGACGTTAGCCATGAGGGGTGGTCGGTTCCTTCCGGGATCAGCTGCTGGACGCGGCGGGGGTCGGCGTCCACGGCTGGAGCCTGTTGGCCAGCCGGATCTCGTCCACGATCCGGCCGATGATGGTCGTGATGCCGAAGTCCTTCGGGGTGAACACGGCGGCGACGCCGGCGGCCTTGAGGGCCTCGCCGTCCGCTGCCGGGATGATGCCACCCACGATCACCGGGACATCCTCCACCCCGGCCCGGCGCAGCCGGTGCAGGACGTCGGGCACGAGCTCGGAGTGGGCGCCCGAGAGGATCGACAGGCCGACGCAGTGCACGTCCTCCGCGACGGCCGCGGAGACGATCTGCTCGGGCGTCAGCCGGATGCCCTGGTAGACCACCTCGAACCCGGCGTCGCGGGCCCGGACGGCGATCTGCTCGGCGCCGTTGGAGTGCCCGTCCAGTCCGGGCTTGCCGACCAGCAGGCGCAGCTTGCCGCTGCCCAGCTCGGCGGCGGTCGCGGCGACCGCCGCACGGACGGCGGCCAGCTCGCCGCCGGGCTCGGCCGCCACGGCGACCGGGGCGCCGCCGACGCCGGTGGGCGCGCGGTACTCGCCGAAGACCTCGCGCAGGGCGAAGGACCACTCGCCGGTGGTGACCCCGGCGCGGGCGCAGGCGAGCGTCGCGGTCATCAGGTTGGCGTCGGTGGCGGCGACGGCCTTGAGCTCCTCCAGCGCGCGCAGCGCCGCGCTCTCGTCGCGCTGCTCGCGCCACTTCTCCAGGGAGGCGAGCACGGACTGCTCGGAGGCCGGGTCGACCACCATGATCGCGGTGTCGAGGTCGGCCGTGAGCGGGCTCTCCTCGGTGGTGTCGAAGCAGTTGACCCCGATGATCTTGTCCTCGCCGGACTCGATCCGGGCCCGGCGGGCGGCGTGCGAGGAGACCAGGTTGGACTTCAGGTAGCCGGACTCGACGGCGGGGATGACCCCGCCCATCTCCAGCACCTTGGCGATCTCGGCCTCGGCGCCGGCCAGCAGCGCGGCGGTCTTGGCCTCGATCACCTCGGAGCCGTTGAAGATGTCCCCGTACTCCAGCAGGTCGGACTCGTAGGCGAGCACCTGCTGGATGCGCAGCGACCACTGCTGGTCCCACGGCCGGGGCAGGCCGAGCGCCTCGTTCCAGGCCGGCAGCTGGACGGCCCGGGCGCGGGCGTCCTTGGAGAGCGTGACGGCGAGCATCTCCAGCACGATCCGCTGGACGTTGTTCTCCGGCTGCGCCTCGGTCAGGCCCAGCGAGTTGACCTGGACGCCGTAGCGGAACCGGCGCTGCTTCGGGTCCTGGATGCCGTACCGCTCCAGCGTGACCTTCTCCCAGAGCTGGGCGAAGGCGCGCATCTTGCACATCTCCTCGACGAAACGCACGCCGGCGTTGACGAAGAAGGAGATCCGGGCGACCACCTCGCCCATCCGCTCCGCCGGCACCTGGCCGGAGTCGCGGACGGCGTCCAGCACCGAGATGGCGGTGCACATCGCGTAGGCGATCTCCTGGACCGGGGTGGCCCCGGCCTCCTGGAGGTGGTAGCTGCAGATGTTGATCGGGTTCCACTTGGGGATGCTGCCGACCGTGTAGGCGATCATGTCGGTGATCAGGCGCACCGAGGGCCCGGGCGGGAAGACGTGCGTCCCGCGCGAGAGGTACTCCTTGACGATGTCGTTCTGGGTGGTGCCGGTGAGCTTGGCGATGTCGGCGCCCTGCTCCTCGGCGACCACCTGGTAGAGCGCCAGCAGCCACATCGCGGTGGCGTTGATCGTCATCGAGGTGTTGGTCTGCTCGAGCGGGATGCCGTCGAACAGGGTGCGCATGTCGCCGACGTGGCCCACCGGCACGCCGACCCGGCCGACCTCGCCGCGGGCGAGGATGTGGTCGGAGTCGTAGCCGGTCTGGGTCGGCAGGTCGAAGGCCACGGAGAGGCCGGTCTGGCCCTTCGCGAGGTTCCGCCGGTACAGCGCGTTGGAGTCGCTCGCGGTCGAGTGCCCCGCGTACGTGCGCATCAGCCAGGGCCGGTCACGCTTCTGGTCGGTCATCGGATCGCCCTTAGATGTCGCGGAAGCGGTTGATGGCCGGCAGGTGCTTGGCGCGGAACTCCTCGTCGCGCACGCCCAGGCCCTCCTCCGGGGCCAGGCAGAGCACGCCGACCTTGCCCTGGTGCTTGTTCTGGTGCACGTCGAGGGCCGCCTGCCCGGTCTCCTCCAGGGAGTAGACCTTCGACAGGGTCGGGTGGATCTTGCCCTTGGCGACCAGGCGGTTCGCCTCGAACGCCTCGCGGTAGTTGGCGAAGTGCGAGCCGACGATGCGCTTCAGCGACATCCACAGGTAGCGGTTGTCGTACTGGTGCATGAAGCCGGAGGTCGAGGCGCAGGTGACGATGGTGCCGCCCTTGCGGGTGACGTAGACCGAGGCGCCGAAGGTCTCGCGGCCCGGGTGCTCGAAGACGATGTCCACGTCCTCGCCGCCGGTGAACTCGCGGATCTTCGAGCCGAGGCGCTTCCACTCGCGCGGGTCCTGGGTGTGCTCGTCCTTCCAGAACTTGTAGCCCTCGGCGGAGCGGTCGATGATCGCCTCGGCGCCCATGGCCCGGCAGATCTCGGCCTTGGCGTCGTTGGAGACCACGCAGATCGGGGTGGCGCCGCCGGCCAGCGCGTACTGGGTGGCGTACGAGCCGAGGCCGCCGCTGGCGCCCCAGATGAGCACGTTGTCGCCCTGCTTCATGCCGGCGCCGTTCCGGGAGACCAGCTGGCGGTAGGCGGTGGAGTTGACCAGGCCCGGGGAGGCGGCCTCCTCCCAGCTGAGGTGCTTCGGCTTGGGCAGCAGCTGGTTGGTCTTCACCAGCGCGAGCTGGGCCAGGCCGCCGAAGTTGGTCTCGAAGCCCCAGATGCGCTGCTCCGGGTCCATCATCGTGTCGTTGTGGCCGTCCGGGGACTCCAGCTCGACCGAGAGGCAGTGGGCGACCACCTCGTCGCCCGGCTTCCAGACGTTGACCCCGGCGCCGGTGCGCAGGACGACGCCCGCGAGGTCCGAGCCGAGGATGTGGTACGGCAGGTCGTGACGCTTGGTCAGCGGCGAGAGCCGGCCGTAGCGCTCCAGGAAGCCGAAGGTGGAGACCGGCTCGAAGATCGAGCTCCACACGGTGTTGTAGTTGACGGAGCTCGCCATGACGGCGACCAGGGCCTCGCCGGGGCCCAGCTCGGGCAGGGCGACCTCGTCGAGGTGAAGGGACTTGCGCGGGTCCTTGTCACGGCTGTCGAGGCCCGCGAACATCTGCTCCTCGTCCTTGTGGAGCGTGACGGCTCGGTAGGACTCGGGGAGCTTGATCGCGGCGTAGTCCTCCGACGTGGCGTCGTTGCTGAGGATCGCGTCGAGGATTTCCTGCATGGCTGCCTCCGAAGGCGTACCTGTGTGAGGGGCACAGGGCGTCTGGGGGAGCCGGGAGCGGACACCGGCTTCGCTGAAATGGGTGGTGGGTGGTGTGGCTGGTGGGCCTGGTGTGCTGGGCACAGCTCCCGGGGTGTGGGAGCGCCTGACGACGGCGCGCCGAGGTGGGGAGCCGCGGCGCCGCGGACTGGTGGGTAACAAGGTAGTGGCACCCTGTGCCACTCGTAAAGACACCGGGTGTCATCAATTCGGGTGGATCAAATCCGTGTTCGAGCGCCCGTGCGCGGGTGCGCGAAGGGCCCGCACCGGCACTCCGGTACGGGCCCTCGAAACCGCCTCGCGCGGCTGTGACCTGCGAAAATGCTGGAGGTCAGGCCTCCCTGGCGCCGCTCAGCGCCGCCCTGATGCTGTCCACCACGACGTCCAGCGGGGCGTCGGTCCGGGCCACTGTGATGAGTACCTCACCTCCGGGGCTGGCACTCAGTGCGCTTGCGGCAGCCGCCTCCAGTCCCGCCACACTGGCACCGGGTGCCACGAGTGACCCGCGCCGGCGGGCACCGGGGGCGGAGGCGGCCCAGAAGGTCCGCCGGATCACCTCGAAGGAGTGGTCCAGCTGCGCCTCCACGTCCCCCCGGCCGCCGGCCCGCAGCCAGCGCCGCAGCACGTGGTTGTGGGCCGCGACGACGGCCGCCGCCGACACCTCGGCCAGCATCGAGTCGTCCTCGCCGCCGTGCTGCCAGCCCGAGGGGATCTCCCCGGCGGTGTCGAACCGCCCCAGCAGGTACCGGGTGAAGAGCCGCTCGTACCGCGCCACCACGGCGATCTCCCGCTCGCGCAGCGCCGGCACCTGACGGATCAGCTGGTACCGGGCGACCGAGACGGCCGGGGTGGAGGCGTACATCCGGAGCACCTCCTTGATGCCCCGGCAGACCACGTCCAGCGGGTGCTCCTCGGGCTCGGCGCTGGCCAGCAGGTCGGCCACCCGGACCAGGGTGTCGTCGTGGTCCGGGAAGATCGCCTCCTCCTTGGACCGGAAGTACCGGAAGAAGGTCCGCCGGGCCACCCCGGCGGCCGCGGCGATCTGGTCGACCGTCGTCTCCTCGTAGCCCTGCGAGGCGAACAGCTCCATCGCGGCGGTGGCCAGGTCCTGGCGCATCTGCTGGCGCTGGGCGGCCGCCCGGCGGCTGCCCGGACCCCCGTCGGAGGCGGCGGGGCCGGAGCCGGCCGGCCGGTCGGCGCCGCGCGCTGCGGCGGCGTGCTGCGGGGAGGCTGACTGAACCCGATCCATGCCCGGAACGCTACACGTCCCGGCGGCCGGCGCCGCGGGCCTTCCCCGCCGCACCGGCGCGACCGGGCCGGTCACGGCCGGTCTGGGCCAGCGGGCGGACACCGTCCCGGGGCTCCAGCCCGGCCGCGCCGCGCCGCCGGTCACCGCGGCGCCGGGAGCCGGCCCGCCGGCCGAGGGCGTGGTCACCGGCGCGCGTGGTCGCGGAAGCCGCGGCCGGTCTTGCGGCCCAGGCAGCCGGCCGCGACCAGGTGCTCCAGGAGCGGCGCCGCGGCCAGGCCCGGCTCGCGGAACTCCTGGTGCAGCACCTTCTCGATGGTCAGCGAGACGTCCAGGCCGACCACGTCGAGCAGCTCGAACGGGCCCATCGGGTAGCCGCAGCCCAGCTTCATCGCGGTGTCGATGTCGTCCACCGTCGCGTAGTGCTCCTGGAGCATCCGCACCGCGTCGTTCAGGTACGGGAAGAGCAGCGCGTTCACGATGAAGCCGGCCCGGTCACCGCACTCCACCGGGTGCTTCTTCACCCTGGCGCACAGCTCCAGCACGGTCGCGGTGACGTCCGGCGCGGTGAGCACCGTGGAGACCACCTCGACCAGCCGCATGGCCGGCGCGGGGTTGAAGAAGTGCATGCCGATCACGTCCTGCGGCCGCGAGGTGGCCGAGGCGCAGCTGATCACCGGCAGCGAGGACGTGGTGGTGGCGAGCACCGCGCCCGGCTTGACGATCTTGTCCAGGATGGCGAACAGCTCGCGCTTGACCTGCAGGTCCTCGGCGACGGCCTCGACCACCAGGTCGACGTCGGCCAGCTCGGCGTACTGCCCGACCGGGGTCACCAGCTCCAGCGCCGCGTCCCGCTGCTCCGGGGCCAGCCGGCCCTTGGAGACGGAGCGCTCCAGCGACTTCGCCAGCTGCGCCTTGGCCCGCTCCGCCTTCTCCAGGCTGCGGGCGGCCAGCAGCACCCGGTACCCGGCCTTGGCGAACACCTCGACGATGCCGGTGGCCATGGTGCCCGAGCCGCAGACGCCGACGCTGCGCACCTCGCGGCCCGGCACCGCCGCCCGCGCCGGCCCGGTGGCGGCGTCGACCGCCCTGGACGAGCCGGGCGCCTCGTAGGTGTAGAAGCCGCGGCCGGACTTGCGGCCCAGCAGCCCGGCCGAGACCAGCTGGCCGAGGATCGGCGCGGGCGCGTGCAGCCGGTCCCGGGACTGCTCGTACATCGCCTCCAGGACGGTCCGGGCGGTGTCCACGCCGATCAGGTCGAGCAGGGCCAGCGGGCCCATCGGCAGGCCGCAGCCGAGCCGCATCGCGGCGTCGATGTCCTCCCGGGTGGCGTACCTGGACTCGTACATCGCGGCGGCCTGGTTCAGGTACGCGAAGAGCAGCCCGTTCACCACGAAGCCGGCCCGGTCGCCGGCGGCCACCGGCTCCTTGCCGAGGTCCCGGGCGAACGCCGCGGCGTCCTCGGCCACCTGCGGGGCGGTCAGCACGGTGCGGACCACCTCGACCAGCTTCATGGTGTGCACCGGGTTGAAGAAGTGCAGGCCCAGCACCCGCTCCGGGCGGGCGGTGGCGGCGGCGATCCGGGTCACCGACAGCGCGGTGGTACCGGTCGCCAGCACCGTGCCCGCCGGGCAGATCCGGTCCAGCTCGGCGAAGATCTCGCGCTTCAGCTCCAGCTGCTCGGGCACCTCCTCGATCACGAGGTCCGCCTCGGCGGCGGCGGTCAGCGCATGGCCGACCGAGATCCGCGCGAGCAGCGCGGCCCGCTCCTCGGCGGTGATCCGCTCCCGGGCCACCGCGTGCGCGGTCGCCTCCTCGATCCGGGCCAGCGCCCGGGCGGCGGAGTCCTCGTTGGCCTCGATGCCGATCACCCGGCGGCCGCTCTTCGCGACCGCGACGGCGACGCCGGCACCCATCGTGCCGAGGCCGACCACGGCGACTGTGGGGAAGGGACGCTCCATCTGTCCTGACTCCTTGTCATAAGGGCCCGCGCGCGCTCCGGCGGACGCGCCGTCGGAGGAGGGTCCGCGCGCGGGGGCTGGGGAGATGACGGTTGCGGCCACCGACGCAGCCGCCGGTCCGCTCCGGCCGTGCTGCGGGTGTGCCGTGGTACTCAGGCGCTCGAGGTGAAGGAAGCGGCTCTGATACGAGGAGAGAATCCGGCCCCGCCGCGATCCGCGGCACCGGCCGGTGAAGGACGCACCACGCGCCCGCCGCGAACGCGACGACCGCGGCCCCGTCGGTGCGGCTCCCGAAGCCCGACGGTGGTGCGTGCGGCCACTGTAGCGAAGCTACTGGTCAGTAGGAAGAGGGCGGGAGCGCCCGGCCGGAAATTCGTTCGGCGCGGTCGGGCGACTTCGCTAGGGTGGGCGGCGCGGGGGCGGCTCCGCGGCGTGCTTCCTTCTCCTCATCTCCTAAATGACCCGAGTGCGCCCACTCTCCGCCCCCGCTTCGTCGTATCTCCGGGGGATCCACCAGTGAAGAAGAAGCAGAACACCGCCACGCCCGACACCGGCCTCGACGAGCTGCTGCTGCGCCGCCACGGGGCCGTCGCCGTCACGGGGGGTGCGCCGCAGGGGGAGCGCGATCCGTGGAGCGCGCGGGGGCTGCTCGCTCTGGAGGCGGATCTCGCGCAGCGCGGGTACCTGCTCACCGGGCCGCTGCGGGCGGCGCTCGGCCGGCTGCGGCCGGCCGCGCTGGGGGAGGCCGGGCAGGCACTGCTGCTGCGGCTCGACGGGCTGACCGGTGCGGACCGGCGGCACCGCCCGCTGTTCCGCCGGTTCCCCGACGGGGTGCCGGACCACGCGCACGGCTACTACTCCGCGAACGTCCGCGCGTTCCTGCTCAACCAGCCGAACCAGCCCTGCGCCTCCTGCGAGCGCACCGGCGCCGAGTGCGGCGTCGGCGCCCTCGCACCCTGCGCCCACCTGCTCTGCGGGGACTGCTACGACGACCTCGGGATCTTCGACGACTGCCGGGCCTGCCCGCTCTGCGCCACCCCGATCGCCGCCGAGCGCTACCTGCCGCTGGACGCGAAGGCCGTCCGCAACGCCGCCCGCGAGCACGGACCGGACGCCAGGCTGCGCCCGCTGCGGCTCGCCGAGGGCGGCGACCGGGCCGCCGTCGCCGTCGCCGAGCTGCGCCGTCTGCTGGAGCGCCGCACCCCGCTGAACCCCCAGGACCGCGAGGACCTCGCGCTGCTGCTCCGGTTCGCCCCCGCCGACCCGGCCGGCTGGCTGCCCGCCGACATCCCCGTCCGGGAGAGCCGGGCCACCGTGCTGGCGGCCCTGCTGCACCGCGACCGCGACGCCGTCCGCCCGCTGCTCGCCGTCCACCTCACCACCGCCACCGACGTGCTCCGGCTGATCTGGGCGTGGTCCGGCGCCGAGCCCGACCTGCTGCCCGCCACCGCCAAGGGCCTGCGGCTGCGCAACCTGCCCCGCCCGCTCCGCCGCGACCTGCTGGCCGTCCTCGACGCGCTCCCGGTCGGCACCCTCGCCGAGGACCTCGGCCGGCACCGCCAGGCCTGGCTGCGCGCCGGCGAGCTGCTGCACCCGTACGAGCACCGCGAGCGCTTCCCGTACGCGGCCGCCGCGTTCGCCGTGCTCCGGCAGAGCGACCTCGACCTGCACGGCCTCGGCCCGCAGCTGCGCGAGGCGCCGGCGCCGCTGCGGGTCAACGAGACCCCGGCCGGTCACACCCGGCTGGTCGTCACCACCTTCGCCGCCCGGGTCGAGCAGGCCCTGGCCGGCGGCGACGTGCCCGCCGCCGTCCGGCTGCTGGCCCGCCGCCCGGGCGAGCTGGTCCGCCGGCTGCACCACCTGCTGCGGGTGCACGCCTCCTGGCGCCCCGGCGAGCCGCTGCCCGCCGAGCTCGCCGAGGAGCTGCCGGCCGCGCTGCGCAGGGTCGCGCCCGGCCCGCTGCTCGGCGCGTACGGGCGGCTGCGCGCACCCCGCGAGATCGGCGAGCGCCGGCTCTACTTCCCGCGCGGGCGGGTCGCGCTGGCGCACGCCCGCGACGACTGGGGCACCGCCGTCCCGGCCGCGCTCGGCGCACCCGTCTGCACCCTGATCGAGGCCGAACTGCTGCGCCGCGCCGGGCAGCACGACCGCCTCGACGTCGCCGTGCTGGACGACGGCCTGGCCGACCTGGTGGTCCCGTTCGCCGAGCGGGCCAGTGCCAGGACGCTGGTCGCGGTGCCGCGCGGCAGCATCCAGAAGCTGCCCGACGGCGGGCGCGTCCGGCTCTTCCTGCACTGGATGCAGCAGCCGCACCAGCGCGTCGACCTCGACCTCTCGGTGGCGTTCTACGACGAGCACTGGCAGTTCACCGGCCTCTGCGACTACACCCACCTGGTGCACGGCCCGCGCGCCGCCGTGCACTCCGGTGACTTCACGTCCGCCCCGCCGCCGCACGGCGCCAGCGAGTTCGTCGACCTCGACCTGCCCGCGCTGGCCGGCCGGGGTGACCGGTACGCGGTGGTCGTCGTCTTCGCCTACAACGACATCCCGTTCGAGGACCTCACCGACGCCTTCGCCGGCTTCATGGAGCTGGACGCCTCGGCGGCGAGCGCGTACCGCAAGGACCGGTTCCACCCGCAGGCCGTGCGGCAGCGGCTGGACCTCGGCGGCGACGCCAAGGTCAGCGTGCCGATGATCGTCGACCTGGAGCGGCGCAGCTACACCTGGACCGACCTCAACACCAGCGCCTCCGGCGGCTTCCACAACGTCTGGCGGTACCGGGACCGGATCGGCACCCTCGCCGGGGACGTGACGGCGCACTTCGCCGAGGGCTCCCGCGCCACGCTCTGGGACCTCGCCGTCGCCACCGCCGCCGCCCGCACCGACGAGGTGCTCGTCCGCACCCGCGGCGGTGCGCTCGACGGCTACCGCCGCGCCGCCGGCGAGCCGGTGACGGCCTTCGCCGAGCGGGTGCGCGCCCGGCACCTGCCGGACGAGCAGCAGGGCGGTCCGGCCGACGACACCGCCCTCGGCCTGGCGGCACGGCTCGCCGGAGCCAGGGCCTTCACCGCCCTGGTGCACGCCGACGTGCCGGCGCCGGCGGGCCTCGGCGGCGCCCTCTACCGGCTGTACCCGGGCTGGCTGGACGAGGCCCCGGACACCGTGGAGCGGCTGACCGCGGGGGATCTGGTGGCCCTGTTCGCCCCGGACGAGTGAACGGGCGGACAGGCATCCGCCCGTTCCACCCGATAGGGGAGTACCGCGCGTCCAACTCCCGGGGCAGCATGGAGGTATGAGCACCGGAACCGTCGCCGCCGGCCAGGCCGAGCCCGCTGCCGAGCCCACCGGCGAGCCCCACGGGGGGCCCGCCGCCCCGGGGGCCGGCGCCGTCGCCCTGCCGCCGCGCGCCGAGCGCGCCGAGCGGACGCAGGCGGCGGTCGAGCGGCTGCGCCCGGCCGGCGTCGACGCGGTGGCGGTCACCTGGGTGGACAACGCGGGCATCACCCGGGTGAAGGCCGTCCCGCTGGCCGGCCTGGCGCACGCCGCCCAGTGGGGTATCGGCGCGGCGCCCTGCTTCGACGTGTTCCTCGCCGACGACACGATCGTCACCAGCCCGCTGATCGGCGGCCCCACCGGGGACCTGCGCCTCTACCCGGACCTCGACCGGCTGGTCCCGCTGGCCGCCCAGCCGGGCTGGGCCTGGGCGCCGGGGGAGCGGTACACCCAGGCGGGCACCCCGCACCCGGGCTGCCAGCGGCTGTTCGCCCGCCGGATGACGGCGGCGGCCGCCGGGCGCGGGCTGAGCCTCAAGGCCGGCATCGAGGTCGAGTGGGTGGTGGCGCTCGCCGGGGAGCCGCAGGAGGAGCCCCGCTACCCGACGGCCGGCCCGGCGTACGGCATGCACCGGCTGACGGACCTCTCCGACTACCTCCGGGACGTCCTGCGCGCCCTCGCCGAGCAGGGCCTGACGGTGCTGCAGATCCACCCCGAGTACGCCCCGGGCCAGTTCGAGGTCTCGGTCGCCCCCGAGGGGCCGGTCGAGGCCGCCGACACCACCGTCCTGGTGCGCCAGACCATCCGGGCCGTCTCCGCCCGCCACGGCCTGCGGTCCTCCTTCGCCCCGGTGGTCGAGGCCGGCTCCGTCGGCAACGGCGGCCACCTCCACCTCAGCCTCTGGCGCGACGGGCGGAACCTCGCCCGCGGCGGCTCCGGCCCGCACGGGCTGACGGCCGAGGCCGAGGGCTTCCTCGCCGGGGTGCTCGGCGCCCTGCCCGAGCTGCTGGTGCTCGGCTCCTCCAGCCCGGCCGGGTACCTGCGGCTGGTGCCCTCGCACTGGGCCGGCGCCTACCAGTGCTGGGGCCTGGAGAACCGGGAGGCCGCCCTGCGGCTGGTCACCGGCTCCTCGGGGGAGCGGTCGACCGCGGCCAACGCCGAGATCAAGTCCTTCGACGCCACCGCCAATCCCTACCTGGCGGTCGGCGCCGTGCTCGCCGCCGGCCTCGCCGGGCTGGACCAACGTCTCGCGCTGCCACCGGAGTTCACCGGGGACCCAGCCGCCGCCGCGCCCGGCACGGTGCCCCGTCTGCCGGCCGCCCCGGCCGAGGCGATCGCGGCCTACCGGAAGTCGGCGGTGCTCCGCGAGGCGCTCGGCGAGCCGCTGTACGAGGCGGTGCTGGCCGTCCGCACGGCCGAGGGCGAGCAGTACGCCGCGGCCACGCCGCAGGAGCTGGTCACGGCCACCCGCTGGCGGTACTGAGAGCCTCCGCGATGCCCTCGCTGGACGTCCCCGCCCTGGTCGACCACCACTGCCACAGCGTGGTGGCCGCCGACCTCGCCGACGACGTCCTGGCCGGGCTGCTCACCGAGTCCGACCGGCCGCCCGCGCCCGGCACCTCGCCGTTCGACAGCGCGCTCGGCCTGGCCGTCCGCCGCTGGTGCCCGCCCGCGCTCGGCCTGCCCGCGCACACCCCCGCCGCGGACTACCTGGCCCGCCGGCGCGAGCTGGGAGCGCCCGAGGCCACCCGCCGGCTGCTGGCGGCCGCCGCGCTGGACACCTGCCTGGTGGACACCGGGCTGACGGCAGCGGCGGGCCACCCGCTGCTGCCGCTCAGCGAGTTCTCCGGTGCGTCCGGTGCCCGGGTGCGCGAGGTGGTCCGGCTGGAGCCCGTCGCCGAGTCCGTGCCGGCGGGCGCCGGGGCCTGGCCGTTCGCCGTCCGCGAGGCGCTGGCGGCCGCGGCCACCGGCGCGGTGGCGGTCAAGTCGGTGCTGGCCTACCGCAACGGCCTGGCGGTGCCCGCGGTCCGGCCCGCCGCGACGGCGGTGACGGCCGCCGCGGGGCGGTGGCAGCGGGCCGGGCGCGGCCGGCTGACCGACCCGGTGCTGCTGCACCACCTGCTCTGGACGGCCCTGGACGTCTGCGCCGAGCTCGGCCTGCCGCTCCAGCTGCACACCGGCTTCGGCGATCCCGACCTCACCCTGCACCTGGCCGACCCGTCGCTGCTCACCGACTTCGTCCGGGCCGCCGAGCCGAGCGGCGTGCCGCTGGTGCTGCTGCACGGCTACCCCTACCACCGGCAGGCGGCCTGGCTGGCCCAGGCCTTCCCGCACGTCTACACCGACCTCGGGCTGACCGCCTCCTACGTCGGCCCCCGGGTGGCGGCCGTGCTCGGCGAGATGCTGGAGCTGGCGCCGTTCGGCAAGCTGCTCTTCTCCACCGACGCCTACGGGTTGCCCGAACTGTACCTGGTCGGCGCGGCCCAGTTCCGGCACGGCCTGGGCGCCCTGCTGGACCGCTGGCGGGCCGACGGTGCCTGCTCGGCCGCCGACGCCGAGCGCCTCGCCCGTCAGGTGGCCGCCGACAACGCCCGCCGCCTGTACCGGCTCTGACCGCGGCGCCGGACCGCCCCGCGAGGCGTCGCCCCCACGTGAATTGTGGATCGTCCACGCTCTGGCGCGGGAAATCGGCGGAAGTCCGGATATTCACTTTATGGATTGACGGTGGGTCGGCGGGGGAGGAGCCGCAACCCTCGGAAGTGGTCGAACGGTGTCGATTAGATGACTACCTCTTGCGGATTGCAACGCATGTTCACTAGCGTCCCGATCATTCCAGTGCATCTGTCAACCGCAGCTGCATGACGACTCGGGAGGGCCAACCCCTATGAGTGTTCCTCGGATCAGCCGGACCCGGTACGCCGCGGTGGGCGTTGTCCTCGCCACGGCCGGTGCCCTGGCGCTGCCTGCCGGTACCGCCGTCGCGGCCACCGGGGCCGAGCCGACGACCGGGCCGCTGCTCAGCTACGTTGTCAACACCCAGGCCAACCACGGCCAGGTGCAGAAGGTCGAGAAGGCCATCACGGGCCTCGGTGGCTCCGTGGTGTACTCCTACGAGCAGATCGGCGTGGTGATCGCCCGCTCGAACGACACCAAGTTCGCCGCCAAGCTGCGGCTGGCCAAGGGCGTCCAGTCGGTCGGCGCCAGCCGCACCAAGGGCATCACGGCCGCCGACTCGCAGAAGGCCGAGGTCGCCGCCGAGCCGACCGCCGCCGCCGCGGCCGCTGCGGCCGCCGCCGGCCAGGAGCCCAACTGGGCCAACCAGTGGGACATGCGCCAGATCGGCGTGGACAAGGCCCACAAGCTCTCCCTGGGCAGCCGGAACGTCACCGTCGGCGTCCTGGACTCCGGCATCGACGCCAACCACGAGGACCTCAAGGCCAACGTGGACGCCTCGCAGTCGGTCTCCTGCATCGACGGCGGCAAGCCGAACACCGCGTTCGACGCCTGGCAGCCGGGCCCGGACGGCGACCACGGCACCCACGTGGCCGGCACCATCGGCGCCGCCAAGAACGGCAAGGGCATCGAGGGCATCGCCCCGAACGTCAAGCTGGCCGCGGTCAAGGTCGTCGACGACGGCGGGTTCATCTACCCGGAGTACGCGATCTGCGGCTTCGTCTGGGCCGGTGAGCACAAGTTCAAGGTGACGAACAACAGCTACTACGTCGACCCGTGGATGTTCAACTGCGAGAACGACGCCGACCAGGCGGCGATCACCACCGCCGTCCGGCGCGCGATCGAGTTCTCGCAGCGCAAGGGCGTCCTCAACGTGGCCGCGGCGGGCAACGAGAACATCGACCTCGCCCACAAGACCACCGACGTGAGCAGCCCGGACGACACCACCCCCGGCACCCGTCCGGTCACCACGGACTGCCTGAGCCTGCCGACCGAGGTGGACGGCGTCGTCGCCGTCTCCTCGGTGGGCGTCAACGGTGACAAGGCCTACTACTCCAGCTACGGCAAGGGCAAGGTCACCGTGGCCGCCCCCGGTGGCGACCGCCGCTACCAGATCCCGGACACCCCGGACAAGAACGGCCGCACCCTGTCCACCCTGCCGGGTGGCAAGTACGGCTACATGCAGGGCACCTCGATGGCCTCGCCGCACGCCGCCGGTGTGCTCGCCCTGCTCGCCAGCACCTTCCCGTGGGCCAGCCCGGAGGAGCTGACCGAGATGCTGACCAGCCAGGCCGAGTCGCACGCCTGCCCGTCGGCCCCGTTCAACCCGGGCGGTGCCGGTGAGTGGACCGCCACCTGCGAGGGCGGCGCGGACGACAACGGCTTCTACGGCGCCGGCATCATCAACGCCGAGAAGGCGGTCCAGTGGTGGCGCTGACGCGCTGACCGGGTGACCGGCTGAGCCGACAACGCCGAGGTGGGGAGCGGGACTCTGGTCCCGCTCCCCACCTCGTTTTGAGTACGGGTACTCAGGCGACGGCCCGGCGGTGATCGCCAGAATGGGGCCACCGACGGCACCAGGCACGAGGAGCGGAACACCATGGCGCAGAGCTATCCCGGATGGCAGGCCCAGGCCCAGGCCCAGCCCCGTCCGAACGGCGAACGGGTCTGGCCGTGGCTGCTGCTGGGGGTGGCCGAGCTGCTCGCCGCCGCTCCGATGCTGACCCTGATGTTCGGTGGCGGCCTGGTGGTCGGTGTCATGGGGCTCGCCTCCGGCTCGACCGTGGCCACCGTGCTGGGCGTGGTGCTGCTCCTGCTGCTCGGCCCGGTGCTCGGCCTGGCGCTGCCGGCCCTGGCCCTGTTCTCGCCGTCCGTGCGCCGGATGAACCGGGCCGCGCTCTTCGCGCTGCACTGCTTCGGCCTGCTGGTCGGCACGGCGGTCGAGTACGTCGGCTGGATCCGCCCGGCGATGGGCTGACCGGCCCGGGCCTCACTCGAAGTGGTGGTCCCAGACCGTCTCGACCGAGGGCTTGCCGTGCAGGTCCGGAACCTCCTGGAGCCAGGCGGGCCGGCCGGCCCTGGTCCGGGCGGCCCGTCGGAGTTCGGCCTCGCGAAGCTGCTCGGGCGTGGGGAAGCCGTCCGGCAGCCACTCGGCGGAGAGCCCCGCGCGGGCGGCGAGGTGCGTGACGTACGCGTGCCGCAGCGCGTCCACCGAGTCGAAACCGGGTTCGTCGGCCAGCCACTCGTCCGGGACGAGCGCCAGCACCTCCTCCAGCAGCCCGGCGGTGACCAGCGGTCCGAGCTCCTCGTCGGCCAGCCGGACGTCGGGGGTGCAGCCGCCGAGCGCGTGGGCGCTGAGGTCGTACCGCTTGCCGACGGCGGCCCCGGCGCTGGACCAGCGGTGGTGGAAGACCAGCGCGGCGCCGTTGTCGATCAGCCAGAGCTTCCCGTGCCAGACCATCAGGTTCGGGTTGTGTACGGTGCGGTCGACGTTGCCGGTGAGCGCGTCCAGCCAGATCACCCGGCCGGCCTGGACGGGGTCGACCGGGATCATGCCGGGCCGGTAGTCGCGGGCGCCGGGCAGCAGGTCCATCCCGAGGTTGAGCCCGCCGCTGGCCCTGAGGATGTCCTGGATCTCGGCGTCGGGCTCGCTCTCGGCGACCGCCGGGTCGAAGTCGACGAGCCGCAGTTCGGGCACCGGAAGGCCGAGCCGCCGGGCCAGCTCGCCGACGATCACCTCGGCCACCAGCGCCTTGCGGCCCTGGGCGGCGCCGGTGAACTTGACCACGTACGTGCCCAGGTCGTCGGTCTCCACCACGCCGGGGACGGAGCCGCCGGCCCGCAGCGGGTCGACATAGCGCATTGCTGTCACCTGATCGAGCACACCGGCCACCCTAACCCGGCAGACCCCGGGCCGGGCCGGCCACCTCCCGCGCATCCGCGAGCGCCTGCCGGACGGCGCCCGGGATGTCGGTGACCGGGAAGGCCACCCGGCGCACCACCCGTTCGCGGTCCAGCACCAGCACCGCCCGCTTCAGCCGCAGGCCCTGGCCGACGTGGAAGGTGGGCAGTCGCAGCGTGGCCGTCAGCCGGACGTCCAGGTCGGAGAGGAGCGGGAACGGAATGTCCTCCGCCTCGGCGAACTCCCGCTGCTCGTCCGGCCGTTGGGTGGAGATCCCGCGCAGTGCCAGGCCGGCCGCGCGGAACTCGGGGTACGCCTCGCGGAACAGCCGGTTCTCCAGCGTGCAGCCGACCGCGCCGGGGATGTCCCCCCAGCCGGCCGGCAGCGGTGCGGGCCGCCCGGTGGCGGGGTAGCAGAACAGCACGGTGGCGCCGGCCGCCGGGTCGACCGGGTCCAGCTCGCCCCCGGTGTGCACGGGCAGGGTGAGCTCCGGCAGCCGGGTGCCGGGCAGTGCGGCCAGCCGCGCGACCTCGGCGCTGTCGGGCGCGGCCGAGCCGGAGAGCGAGCCGTCGCCGAGCAGCCAGCGGTCGGCCCAGTCCTGCATCGCCACCAGGACCGGCAGCAGCGCCCGCCCGGATTCGGTGAGCCGGTACTCGTACCGGACGGGGCCGCTCTGGTACGGCACCCGCTCCAGGACGCCGGCCTCGGTGAGGTGGCCGAGCCGCTCGGTGAGGACCTTGCGGGAGATGCCCAGCTCGTGCTGGAGCTCGTCGAAGCGCAGCCGGCCGCGCGCCGACTCGCGGACGACCAGGATGCTCCACCAGTCGCCGATCACCGCCGCCGACTGGGCGATCGCGCAGCTGGCGTCGCGCTCTGGCACGTCTCTGAGCACCGTCGCTCCTCTTCCCGTCCGGACGGTCCATCCTTGCATCCCCTTGCGAGTTCCGAAAGGGAACTTGTAAGTTCCTATTGGAAACTCAAGTACTTCGAGCCCGTGAGAGGGAAAGGGGGGCACATGCCCGTCGCCTGGGCGACCCTGCGCCGGACCTGGACGATGACCAGCCGGGCCTACCCGTGGTCGTACGCCGTCGGCTGCCTGCTGATCGGCGTGTTCACCATCGGCCTGTCCTACCTGGGCCTGCACGCCATCGGCGGCGGCTCGGTGGCCGAGGACTTCACCGCCCGCACCGGCGGCGCCGACTACCTCGGCTACATCGCGATCGGCGCCGCCGGCTACATGTTCACCGTCAGGATGCTGCTCTGGAGCAGCAAGGCGCTGATCACCGAGCAGCGCCAGGGCACCCTGGGCGCGCTGCTGATCGCCCCGGCCGGGCGGCTGCCGTACCTGCTCGGCTTCACCGGCTTCGCGCTGCTCAACACGGCCGTCGAGGTAGGCCTGCTCGGCGGGTTCGCCGCCGTCCTCGGCGTCACCCTGCCCGCCTGGCACCCGCTGGCCGCCCTCGCCGGCGTCGTGGCGCTGGCCGCCGCCGTCTTCGCGGTCGCGGTCGTGCTCGGCGCGCTGATGATCGTCGCCGGCGAGGCGCACATCTCGCAGAACACCGTCTTCCTCGCCGTCTCGCTGCTCTGCGGCATCACCTTCCCGAACAGCTACCTCCCGGCGCCCGCCCAGTGGCTGGCCGAACTGCTGCCCGTCACCTCCGCCATGGACGTGCTGCGCGACGCGCTCGGCCAGGGAAGGCCGCTCACCGACCTCCTCCCACGGCTGGTCACCTGTCTCGCCCTCAGCGCCGGCTACCTGCTGCTCGGCCTGCGGCTGCTGCCCGCCGCCGAGCGCCGCGCCATCGAACGGAGCCTCTGAGCCGTGACCGAGCGACCCGTGACCGAGCGACCCGTGGCCGACAGGCCTGTGACCGCGCGACAGGCGACCGACCGACCCGTCACCCCGAGACCCGAGAACCGGCCGACCCGTACCCGCCGCCGACCCGAGGAGCCGCTGGCATGATCCGCACCCGCGCCCTGCGCAAGACCTTCCGCACCCGCGACAAGGGCCTGTTCGGCCCGCGCACCGTGAAGACCGCCGTGGACGGCCTCGACCTGGAGATCCCGCCCGGCCGGGTCACCGGCCTGCTCGGCCTCAACGGCGCCGGCAAGACCTCCACCATCAAGATCCTCGCCACCCTGCTCCGCCCCACCTCCGGCACCGTCACCCTGGACGGCCTCGACGTGGTCGAGCACGCCCGCGACGCCCGCCGCCGGATCAACCTGATCGCCGGCGGCGAACGGATGGTCTACGGCAAGCTCACCGGCGCCGAGAACCTCCGCTACTTCGGCCACCTCTACGACGTCCCCAACCCCGTCCTGCGCCCCCGGATCGGCGAGCTGCTGGAGCTCGTCGGCCTCACCGACGCCGCCGGCATCCCGGTGGAGCGGTACTCGCGCGGCATGACGCAGCGGCTCTCGATCGCCCGCGGCCTCATCAACGACCCGGCGTACCTGCTGCTGGACGAGCCCACCCTCGGGCTGGACGCGCCGATCGCCCGGGACCTGCGCCGGGTGGTCGCCTCGCTCGCCGCCGAGGGCCGGGGCGTGCTGCTCACCTCGCACTACCTGGCCGAGGTCGAGGAGCTCTGCGAGCACGTCTACGTGATCTCCGGCGGCCGCCACCTGGCGGCCGGCAGCCCGGCGGAGCTCAAGGCGGCGACCGGCAGCCACCGCAGCGTCCGGGTCACCGTCACCAATCCGTCGCCCCGACTGGAGTCCGCCGTCGCCGACTTCGCGGGCCGCCTCGGCGTCGCCGCGCAGCTGGAGGTCACCGGGGAGGGCGCCCTGCTGGTCACCGTCCGCCACCCGGAGGACGTGGCCGGCCCGCTGGCCGGGGCGATCGTCGCCGCCGGCGGGGCGATCGGCGGCCTCGAGGTCACCGAGGCCAGCCTGGAGGACGCCGTCCTCGCCCTCACCGACTCCGCGCCGGCTCCCGCGCGGCCCCGGTCGGCGGTGGCCGCATGACCGGCCTGCCGCCCACCGACGCCCTGCTGCTCGGCCTGGCCGACCGGAGCGTCCGGTCGCCGCACCCCGCGGGACGCACCCTTCCACCGCCGCTCCCGGGCACCACCCGCCGCCCCCGGCCCCGGCCCGGCGGCCGGGACCGGCGCCGGGGGCGCACGCTGCGGCACGCCGGCAAGGTGTTCGCCGCCGAGGCGCTGAAGCAGCACCGCACGCTGTTCGGCCAGCCGCTGGTGGTCGCCTCGATGCTGGTCTGGCCGCTGCTCCAACTGGCCGCCACCTACTACACCTTGCACCCGATCGCGGCCGGCTCGGCCGCCGCCGCCCGCTGGCCGCTCGCCTCCGACCCGGCCCGGCTGCTCGGCTTCCTCGCCACCGGGGCGCTGGCCTGGGCGTTCTTCTTCTCGCTGGTCCAGTCCGCGTGGAACTTCGCCTTCGAGCGCACCACCGGCACCCTGGAGCTGCTCTTCCTCTCACCCGCCGACCGGCTGGTCCTGATGCTCGCCAACGGTGCCGGCGCACTGCTGCAGAACGCCTGGCTGCTCACCTGCTTCCTGGGCGCCGCCGCGTTCGGCTTCGGTGCCCTGGACGTCGCCGGGCCGTGGATGTACCCGGTGGTGGTGCTGGCCCTGCTGCTGCCCGCCGTGGCCTGGGGCGCGCTGCTCAACAGCCTGATGGTGTTCTCCCGGGACTCCGCCTTCGTCTACACCGTGCTGGACGACCCGATGTGGTTCGTCGCCGGCGTCCGGCTGCCCGCCTTCGCCCTCCCCGGCGTGCTGCGCGTACTCGGTGCGGCGCTGCCGCTGACCGGCAGCCTGGCGGTGGTCCGCGGCGCCCTCCTGGAGGGCAAGGGCCTCGGCGAGCTGGCGCCCGGTCTGGCCTGGCTGGCGGTGCTCTGCGCACTGCTGCTGACGGGCGCGGCCGTGGCGCTGCGCCTCGGCGAGGCGCGGGCCCAGCGGACCGGAGGCCTCCGGCTGGCCTAGTACTGCAACGCATCTGGCGTGACCGACGGCCCTGTCCTCGTGGCTGTGGCGGTGGCCGCGGTGCTCGGCCCGCGGCCACCGTTCGCGGCTGATCACCTGAATGCCGGGGCGCATCTGCTCAACGCGGCAGGGCGGGCCAACGCGCCTCCTTCGTCTCCGCGAGTCATCGACTGCGGAAAGTAGCGGCCGGACTACCGTGGGGTCACTATGTGTGATCTTGGGCCGCTCCGCGTCACTCCCGGTCTCGGGGCGGGCCACCACGGCCGAAAAGGGTGTGCCCATGCAGTTCGCTTCCAGTCGTTCCCGCCTCAGCAGGGCCCTTGTGGCGATGTGCGGGACGTCCGCGCTGCTCGCCTCGTCTGCCATGGTCGGCTCCAGTGCCGCCGCCGAGGCGCTCTCTCCCGGGAGCAGCCCCTCCGGCGGGGGCGAGGTCATCACTGTGACGACCGCCAAGGTCGGCGCGCCCGGGAATCCCGCGGTGGGTGTCGTCCCGTTCACGGACGCCGTCTACCAGTCGTGCGCCGACGCCCCCAAGACCTCCGGCGACTGTCTGATGGTCGGCGGCGTCGGCTACCCCTACGAGATCGGGCAGCTCGAGGTCACCGTCGAACAGTGGGTGGCGTTCCTGAACACGGTCGATCCGAGAGGCCGCGATTCCCGTGGTCTCTACGACGAGACCGAGAGCTCGTCGGCGTGGCCGAAGTACGGCCAGATCAACTTCTCCCCCACGGCCCCCCGCGGCCGCCACTACTCGGTGGCGTATGCGGAATGGGCGGACAAGCCGTACGGATTCGCGAACTTCCTGAGGGCGGCGCGCTTCGCCAACTCGCTCTACAACGGTCGGCTGATCTCCAAGAAGGCCGGCAGCGACGGCAGCTTCGGCTACGTCAGCTACCAGGTCGAACTGTCGGCGCGAACCGAGAGCGGGATGTACGACCTCGGTCGCCCGGAGGCGACCCGCTCCCGTGATTCCGGCTTCGTCGTACCGAGCCAGGACGAGTGGATCAAGGCGGCCTACTACGACCCGAGCGGCGGCGGCACCTACTCCTACTGGAAGTACCCGACCAACGCAGGAGTCTTCGGCGACGGTGACGCGACCGCCCCTCACCCCACCGTCCTCAACCCCACCACCGGCGACGTCACCAACGTGACGAACCAACCACTGGCCTCGTACCACGCCACCGGCCAGCCCGCACCGAGCTGGTGCCCGGGCCAGGTGCCGTCCGAGACATGTTCCACCGTCAACCCGATCGGGCTGGACCCCGTGGCCTACGCCGCCCTCTACCAGGGCAGCCTCAGCACGGTCGGCCAGACGAGGAGCACCTCGCCGTGGGGCACTCTGGACCAGGGTGGCAACGCGGTCGAATGGACCGACACGATCACAGCGCCCCCGTCCGGACGGAACTCCGTGCGGGTCTGGCGGCGGTTGCACGGCGGCATCTCCAACGCGTCGGCCTACCAGATGTGGCCCTCGGCGGTCGGACTGCAACCGCAGGACAACGTGTTCTACAACCACACCTACCCGTGGCTGGGCATCCGGATCGGCGTGATCGGCGACCTGAAGGTCGGCTGGCCTCGGTGAGAACACCGGTGCTGCCGTCCTGGCGCTGGGCCCGCAGGGCCGGCTCGCCGGGTGGGCTGCCCTCCGTTGTTCCATCGATCACGGTGAGCACCGGTTCGAGCGGGCCGGCTCGGCCGGGTGATGTCTGACCGGCCGTCGCCGTCGCGTCCTCGGCCGGGTGGCCGCCGCCCCGGCCACGGCCCCGGCCCCGATCGGGGACAGCGGTCCGAGGCCGGAGGGCAGGCGGGTCGACGCCGGCACAGTGACCGTCACCGGCTCGTCCATCCGCAGCAAGGCCGCCGCCGCCACACGCGGCGGCGGCGTCCGGAACGGCGGCATTCTCACCCTCAACAACGCCTCGGTCATGCTCACTGCACCGAAAGCCCGGTCATCGTGACCGGCCGCACCGCACAGCCCCCTCGGCAGACCGCCTTCACCGGCCGGCCCGGCCCGAGCCCCTCCGCGTGGGACGGCCGGTGAACGGCGGTCTGCGCCACGGCGGAGCCGGCCTGTACCCGCAGGGCCTGCCGAGCGCATGAGGACGGCGGCGTTCGGGGCGGGGCAATCCGGCGGCCAGGATCCCGACACGCTGAACTGGCATCACTCGTACGGAAACCAGCGTCCAATATGGCGTATTTGATACGTTTTGAGCCATGTTGAGGATGGTGGACGTGACGGCGCGACTCGCCGCTGAACGCTCAGGTATCGCCCGGGTAGGCGCTGACCGGCCGGTGGGCCGCAGTCAGGGGCCGGCCGGTGCGCCGGTACGGCGTCCCGGCGTACTCCAGGCACCGGGTGCCGGCCGTCCGGTCGCGAGCGGACATATCCGCACCCGCAGGCGGCGCCGCCTGCCACACGCGGTCTGTGCCATGCTCCTTGCCCTCACGTCCGCGCTGGCCCTGGTCGTCATCGGCCCGTCCGACACCGCCCAGGCCGCGACCGCGTGTACGGCGAGTCTGTGCGTCCTCAACCCGAGCGCCGCGGACGCCCTGTACGTCCACCCCGGCAGCGTGCAGGTCACCGGCAGTATTCTGGTCAACTCGACGAACAGTCAGGCCGCGCTCGTCAGCGGCAGCACCTCGGTCACCGCGACCGGGGGCACCATCGGCGGCCCGGCGGCACCGGCCGGCTTCGCCACGTCGGCCGGCGGCTCGTACAGCCCGGCCCCGACCAACCAGCCCGCCGTCACCGACCCGTACGCCGCCCTGGCCCAGTGCCCGGCCGCGGCGGCCTGTCCCACGACACCGATCCTGCCGTATCCCGTCGTCAACCATGTCACCGGGAACCAGACGATCAGCCCCGGGGTGTACACCAGCATCTCGTCCCTGGCCGGCACGCTCACGCTCAATCCCGGCACGTATGTCGTCACCACCGGCCTGACGATCTCCGGCGGGAAGCTGGTCGGCACCGGGGTGACGATCTACCTCGCCTGCCTGACCTACCCGGTGGCGTGCGCGGTGCCCACCAGCGGGGCGTCCTTCACCGACCAGACCGGAGGCAAGTCCACCCTCAGCGCACCGACCACGGGGGCCTTCGCCGGTCTGACGGTCATCGCCGACCGCAACAACACCGCGGCCGTCACGGTCTCCGGAAACGGCACGTGGATCACCGGCGGCGGCGCGGTCTACCTCGCCTCGGGGAAGCTGGCGGCCTCCTCCGGAGGCAAGGCCAGCTTCACCCGCGCGGTCGTGGACACCGTCGAGACCAGTGGCAGCAACAGCTCCCAGCTCACCGTCATTCCGACCACGGGCACGTTGTCGATCAGCGTGCCGTCCGCAGCGCCCCTCGGCAGCGCGGCGCCCGGTGGCACCGCCAGCGCGGCCCTCGGCTCGGTGACCGTCGCGGACCAGCGAGGACTGGCCACCACCACGTGGACGGCGACGGTGTCCGCCACGAACTTCCACACCGGCGGCGCCACGTCCGCCGAGACGATCTCCACCTCGAACGTCTCCTACTGGTCCGGGCCCGCGACGAACACGAACGGCACCGTGACGATCACGCCGGGCCAGGCCGATGCCTCGGCCAAACAGACGCTCGGCAGTTCGAGAACCGCCTTCGGCTGCACCGGCAACGGGAACAACTCCACGAGCTGGAGCCCCACGGCGGTGATCACGATCCCCGCCGCCGCGGTGGCCGGCGCCTACACGGGGACCGTGACCCACTCCGTCGCCTGATGGCGCCCCCCGCCGACGAACGCGCATACCGGCGCGGGCCGGGTTCAGCCCGCCCGTCTGCGGCGCACCACCCCGTAGCCGCAGGCGACCAGCAGGACGATGGCTGACACGCCCACGGTGATGCCCGGCATCATCGAAGCGGAGTCCGTCGCGTTCGGAGTGACCGACGCGCCGGCCTGGGAGCCGCTGGGGAAGGTCACGGTGGCCGTGACGGTGTGTTGGATCAGACCACTGGCCAGTGTGAGGCGGACCTTCCAGGGGCCGTCGGGAAGCTTCCTGTCCAGGGGGACGGTGACAGGCTCGGTGTCGCCAACGCCCAGTGTGGTGCCGAGGTTCGCCGTGAAGGGACCGGCGCTGAGCGATCCCGGCCCGTCGGTCATCGACATGGATCCGGTCAGGTCGAGGGCGCGCTTGCCGGTGTTGTGGACCTTGGCCACCACCTTCGGGACGCCGTCGGGCGCGCGCGCGGGAGTCAGCCCCTCGATCTTGAAGTCGGACGGCGGCTCGCCTCCGGGACCGACATCGAGGTAGATCCGGACTCCCACGCGGTTGACCAGGCGGACGTTCCCAGCCGGGCCGGCACGGCCCGCGACCTGCGCCCAGAAAACCGCGTACCGCTCGCCGGCGGACGCCTTCGGCGGCACCCGGACGCTGACCCGGACCATGACCGTGCTGTGCGCCGGGACGTCGCGCACGGCGGACGGCGGTGCGGACGGCGGTGCGGACGGCCGGGCGGTCCCTGTCGTCTCCGGTGTGCCGCAGTCCGTCGCCCCGGCGGACACGTCCGACTCCGAGGTGCAGTCGTCCACCGAGACCCAGGTCGTGAGCTCGTTCGGAGTGCGGTCGGCCTCGGCGGCGAAGGTGCCGCCGTCGATCGAGGCCGCGCCCGCGTAGAGGTCGACGCGCTGGTCGACATCGGAGGTGTTCGTCACCTGCACCCGGCGGTGGATGACGCTGCCGGGCGCGAGGTGGTCCACGATGTACAAGTGTGCGCGCGGGTCGGGTTCACGGTCCCGGGGCGCGTCGAGCAGTTTGAGGCCGATGCTGTTCTCGGCGGCGGAAGGCGGCGTATCGCCCCGTGCGCCGGCCGCAGCGGTGCTCGGGCTGTAGGCCAATGCGAGCACCGCTGCGGCCGTGCACATCAGGCGGGCCGGGCTAGAGGATCGAATGTGTCACCGTTCCGGTGTAGATGCCGTTCACCGCGCTGGCCGGGACCGCGACGATGAGGGTGGGGTTCCAGGTCGCGGAGTTGTTGCCGGTGCCCCCGGCGAGGCCGTAGGCGGTGCGGCTGCTGTCGAGGGTCTGGGCCTGACCCGCCGTGGCCTGACCGGGCGTGAAGACGCCCAGGCCGGAGGTGGCGCTCGCGGTTCCCGACCAGTAGGAGACCGCAGTGGCCGGGATCGTCTCCGCGGGTGAGCCCCCGCCGGTCGTGAAGCTGCTGGAGATCGCGGACGCGGTCCAGGAGGCCGTGAGCAGAGCTCGGGTGTCGGTGGCTGTGACATTTCCCAGTTGTCCGCTGATGGAGTTTCCGGGCAGCCCACTCCCCAAGCCCGCCGAGCCGGGGACGGAGATCGCCAAAGAACCACCCGAGACAGAGAACGTGACCGTCGTGTCTCCCGGCGCGGCGCTGGCCACTCCGGCGACGGCGACAACTATCGCGGCTCCGGCGGCCACGGAATATCGGATACGCATGGGCTCTCCTTCGTCGTCCAAGCCTGGAACGGCAGCGATACGAGTGCCGCCCCAGTAGCGACTCATATGATTATCCGCACACGTACGGCGGCCAAACGTCATTCCCTCGTTCGGTCGAACGCGGCCATGAGGGGCCTCGCTCGGACCCGACCGGGAACGAACGCATCATCGACCGTCAGAAGGGCTTGCGAAATACAGTCACATGAGAGGCGATCTACCGGAGTCCTGAAGGAAGTCCGAGGAGATTTCACTCCAATCACTGTTTCTGACGTCGGCTCAGTGGGGATTGTACGTGTGCAGCGCGCCCGCGAAAGCGATATCGGCCTGAGCCGCGTGTTGCGGTATCGGGCGGCTGCGCCGCCTCTCTCCCTACAAGCCCGTCGCCGGTGATGCGTGTCATGCCGGCGCTCCGGCTCCTGCGGTGTCCTTCGGAAAGGTGTCCCATGTCCCACCGTCCCGGCCGCCTCAGGCGGCTCTATCGTGCGCTCGCCGTCCTGGCCTTGACGGCCGCTGTCGGCGCGCCCGGCAGCGTCGCCTTCGGTGAATCCCCGCAGCATCCCAGACCCGTGCACCCGTGGGTGAAGTCCTGCCTCCGGCACCGGGGGCCGGCGGGGCTGGTGAGCTGCCTCGGGAAGCACGACCGACCGAGGGCGTCACAGCCCCGACTGACCTCTACCGTCGCCGAATTGGCGACCCCCACCGGCGATTCGGCCCCGGTCGGCATCACCGCGGGGCCGGACGACGCCCTGTGGTTCACCGAGAACGCCGCAAACAAGGTGGGGCGCGTCACCACGACCGGCACGTTCACCGAGTACTCGGTGCCCACCGCCGGGGCAGGGCCGGCCGAGATCGTCGCCGGGCCGGACGGCGCCCTGTGGTTCACCGAGACGAACACCGACAACATCGGCCGGATCACCACCGGCGGTACCTTCACCGAGTACGCGCTCCCGACCTCGGGCGCCTACCCGTGGGGCATCACCGTCGGGCCGGACGGCGCCCTGTGGTTCGCGGAGCCGGGCGCCAACAACATCGGCCGGATCACCACCGGCGGCACGGTCACCGAGTACGCGGTCCCGACCTCGGGCGCCTACCCGCTGAGCATCACCGCCGGGTCGGACGGCGCCCTGTGGTTCACCGAAGTGCTGACCGGGGGCATCGGCCGGATCACCACCGGCGGCACGGTCACCGAGTACGCGGTTCCCGCACTGGACTCGCTGCCCATCGGCATCACCTCAGGGCCGGACGACGCCCTGTGGTTCACCGACGCGGGAGCAGCGCAGATCGGCAAGGTCACCACCGCGGGCGTGTTCACCGGCTATGACCTCACCGATGTCCTCTTCCCGTTCCCGTGGGGCATCACCACCGGGCCGGACGACGCCCTGTGGTTCACCGAGAACGTCGGAAACGACATCGGGCGGATCACGACGACGGGGACGATCTCCGAGGTGTCGATCCCGACCTCCGGCGCGAGCCCGTTGGAGATCGCCACCGGCTCCGACGGCAACCTCTGGTTCACCGAGAACACCGTGAGCCAGATCGGAACGGTAACCCCCTGACAGCGCCGGCGGGGTGAACAGCCACCCGGCCGGTCCCCGCTCCGCCAGACCCCGGCGGAGCGGGGACCGGCCGGGTGGCCTGTCCGCGTGGATCAGCCCCGTGACGAGGTCAGGGCAGGGCGACGAAGGGGGCGAGGGACGTCCGGGCGACCGGGGTGCCGAGCCGGTAGGAGACGTTGATCGCGTAGCACGGGCCGTCCCCGGTGATGGCGGTGGCGACCAGCAGGCGCCTCCCGTCGATCCGGGCGAAGTCCGGCCCGCCGGAGTCCCCGTGGCACGCGCCGCCGTTGCCCTGCGGCGCGGTCGTCGCCAGGCGCACCCACGGAGTGTCGAACGCGTCGAAGGGGGCACCGGGGCCTTCAGCCGGACGCCGCCGCCCGGGTGGGTCAGCCGGCCGGGGCCGCGCCGGGCCTCCTGGGTGCCGAAGCCGGCCACCGCGAACGATGTGGCGTTCAGCTGCTGCGGGCCGAGCGCGTCGAGCTTTCCGGCCGTGGGCAGGGCGGCCGGCGCCCACCCCGGTGCTTTCGGTGGGCCGAGCGCGCATCTCATGGCGCCCGACGAGCATCCGCATCCCGTCGTGCTGGCGCCGGACCTGCGGATCACCACCGCATGGGTGGGCGACAGCGTCGTGCGCGCGTTCACCGGGGACCTGCACCTGGACAACGAGCACCACGTGCGACGTGCCCTCGAGAGGCCCTCGGCCGGGGACCGGCCGTGACCGCCGTCCACCTCTCCGGCGTCCTGCTGTTCATCTCCAGCGGTTTGAAAGCCCTGCGCCTCGCCGTCCGCGCCCGCGGCGTGCCGCTCGTCCTGGCGGCTCCCAGCCCGACACGGTCCTCACCATCTACCCGGCCGTGGATGCGGCGGTGCGCCACCACTCGGGTCCGCCGCTCCAACAGGGGGAGTGACCAGTCCAAGACCGTGGTCCCGCCGCTCACCCGGCGGGCTGTCGATCGTGGTGCAGAGCGTCATGGCACCCACTCTGCGACATCCCCCGCATCGGTACCGGGGCGGGAGGCGGGCATCGTGTTTCCGGCCGCCCTCCCACCCTCCCGGCCTCCACCGGTCGCTCGCGACATGTGCGAGCCCGGGCGGAGAAGCTCTCCGCCCGGGCGGCTGAAGACCTGCACGGCGCGTCCGCCGAGCGGGGTCGCCGTTAGATACCGGGGCCGGCCACGTAGGTGAAGGCGCCGGTGTCGGTGACGGAACCGCCGGTGGTGGCGACCACGACATCGGCCGCGCCGGCGATGCCGGGCGGAGTGACGATGGTCAGCTCGGTGGCGCTGATCACCGCGAACGGTGCCAGGGTGCCGCCGACGGTGACCGACTCGGTGGTGGTCAGGTTGGTTCCGGTGACGGTGACCGCGGTGCCACCGGAGGTGGGGCCGGAGGTCGGCGTCAGAGTGGTGATCGTGGGCGCGTCCACGTAGGTGTAGGACAGCCCGTTGTTGGTGCCGCCCGCGGTGGTGACGCTCACCGAGACCGATCCGGCCGCCGCCCCGGCCGGCACGACGGCGGTGATCTGGCCGTCGGAGAGCACGGTGGGAGTGGCGGCGTTGGCGCCGAAGTTCACGGCGGTCGCGGTGGACAGGCCGGTGCCGGTGATGGTGACGGTCTCACCGCCGGCGGTGGCCCCGGACGTCGCGGTCAGCGAGGCCTTGAACGGTGCGCCGACGTAGTAGAACGGCAGCGGGTTGCTGGTCCCGCCGCCGGTGGTCACGGTGACGCCGACCGTGCCGACCCCGGAGGGCGAGATGCAGGTGACCGAGGTGGGCGTGTTGGCGGTGATGGTGGCCAGCTTGCTGCCGAAGTGCACGGCGGTGGCGCCGGACAGGCCGGTGCCGGTGATGGTGACCGTGGTCCCGCCGGCGGTGGATCCCTGGTTCGGGCTGATAGGCATGGTGTTCCTCCTGGACGATGGTTGGAACGAGTGGGAGTGGAACCGTCCTCGGCAGTGCAAGCGGCCCATGGCGCCGACAAGCCGGCCGGTGGTCGGCCAACTGGCTTGCTCGTCTTGGGTGTTCATCGACGAGGCCGGAGTCTCCGGCTCGGTGGTCACACGGGACGGCCGAACAGTCGATGTGGCCACATCGAACTCCGGGGCCCGGACGGCGCCCGTGGGAACCCGGATGGTTGAGGCTGCCGATTCCCGGCTCAGGCCGATCTGACGGTGGTGAAGGTGCCCGGGTGAGGTGCGCCGGACCAAGAACCGGCCTGCCCGACGGCAGCCCGGAGAAGGCGGGCCGGACGACGACCTGGGCCCTGATCACATGTGATTCGCCGCGCCGACTGGTAAACCCAGCCCTCTACGGGGTGCCCATCGCGGCGGCACACCTGGTGGGCTGACGGTAGG
Organism: Kitasatospora sp. NPDC032757; assembly: GCF_055579305.1. Lineage (NCBI taxonomy): Bacteria > Bacillati > Actinomycetota > Actinomycetes > Kitasatosporales > Streptomycetaceae > Kitasatospora > Kitasatospora sp. NPDC032757. Next base: position 118,433 of record NZ_JBVINN010000011.1, read on the forward strand.
CCGACTGCCGCTCCCCCGGAGAGGGATGGGCGCCCACCGGTTTGGATGCGTACAGTAACCCATTTGCCGGATGGCGGCCGCAATAGCTCTGACGGCCCATCACTCGAATGGTCGAGCGTCCGCAGTCGCGAAAGCGCCCCCCGGCGGCGACCTACCGGCTAGGCGCCCGGTGACCTGCGCATCTCGGCCCGGTTGCACCGGCGGCGGTCGGCGGCCTGCGGTCGATTCTTTTCCGGGCGTCGCCCCCCCGCCCGCGCGCCGGGCGGCGGTTGGCGATCGGTTCCCCCTATCGTGCGACGCACGATAGGCGGCCGGGGGTGTGGCTGCCGTTGCGACACGCTCTGCCATTCGGGTGATGTACCGTCAGGGCTATTGCGGCCGCCATCCGGCAAATGGATTACTGTACGCATCCAAACCGGTGCGCGTCCTCCCTCCTTCGAGGGGAGCGGCAGTCGGCCCATTGTCGGCTCGAAAGGGCAGGGGCCGGGGTGTATAGCGCCCCATGGGAACCCCGTGGAGGGCCGGACCTGCCAACCGGTCCGGCCCACTCACACTCCGTCCCTTCTTCACCACCGTCGGATCGGCCTGGGCCGGAGAGCTCCCGCAGTGCCGGCCCCCGCGAGTCCACTGCAGACGGCGGCTCTCGGCGGCATTATCGCGCTGTTCTCCCTGGTCAACGACACGACGTCGCCTCCCGCCATCCCGCCCGGGGGAGCGACCCGGAGTCCACCCCCTCGTCCCGGGGGGCCGTGCACACCACCTCCACCGATAGGGGCCCCGCATGACGAAGTCCCAGAGTCCACATCCTGTCGCTGCACCGACGGCGACCCTGTCCGCGCCGTCGTTGGTTTCGCTCACCCCCAACCAGGGTTCCGCCGGCGGCGGCACGACGGTCACGATCAGCGGCGGCGCCTTCACGGGTGCGACGGCCGTGAAGTTCGGCACCGCGAACGCGGCTTCGTACTCCGTCCTGTCGGACACGGTGA
>NZ_JBVINN010000011.1:119514-120138 GCF_055579305.1 Kitasatospora sp. NPDC032757
GTGATCAGCGCCGTGTCCCCGGCGGGCAGCGGCACCGTGCAGGTGAACGTGACGACCGGAAGCGGGACGAGCAACGGCCTGCCCTACACGTACGTGGCCCAGCCGGCGCCGTCGTTGGTTTCGCTCACCCCCAACCAGGGTTCCGCCGGCGGCGGCACGACGGTCACGATCAGCGGCGGCGCCTTCACGGGTGCGACGGCCGTGAAGTTCGGCACCGCGAACGCGGCTTCGTACTCCGTCCTGTCGGACACGGTGATCAGCGCCGTGTCCCCGGCGGGCAGCGGCACCGTGCAGGTGAACGTGACGACCGGAAGCGGGACGAGCAACGGCCTGCCCTACACGTACGTGGCGGTACCGACGCTGACGTCGGTGACGCCGGGCCAGGGCCCGTCGGCGGGCGGTACCACCGTCACCCTCGCGGGCGCCAACCTGGGTGGTGCGACATCGGTGAAGTTCGGTGCCACGGCGGCCACGTCGTTCACCGTGGTGTCCGCCTCCCAGATCACCGCCACCGCGCCGCCCGGCGGGGCCGGCCCCGTTCTCGTCACGGTCACCACGCCGGGCGGGACGAGCAACGGTCTGGCGTACTTCTACCTGAGCGCGCCGGTCCTGACGTCGCTCAGC
>NZ_JBVINN010000011.1:120238-137606 GCF_055579305.1 Kitasatospora sp. NPDC032757
CTGGTGCCGAGCCAGGGGCCGGTTTCGGGCGGCACCACCGTGACCCTCACCGGCACCGACCTCACCAGCACGACCGGTGTCTTCTTCGGCACCACACCGGTCGCCTTCACCGTCGTCTCCTCCACCCAGGTCACCGCCGGCGCCCCGCCGGGAAGCGCGGGGCCGGTGTCCGTCACGGTGACCACCGCCGGCGGTACCAGCAACGGCCTCACCTACACCCGGGTCGATCCGCCGAGCATCTGACGTCCGGCCGACGGTGCAAGCGTCTTGCGTGGGCGTTCGTCGAGTGTCCGGGCCGCCCACCGCGATCGCCTCGCGGTGGGCGCAGTCGGCGAGGCAGGCTCGGTGCAGCCGGACGTTGGCCGTCGACGAGCGTCGAACGGCGCCGGTGAGGGGGATGCGGTTGCCGCACCAGGGGCCTGCCCGGCCGGTCCTTGCCGGGCCCGCGGCGTTGTCGTCGGTCGCCGAGGCTCAGCATCTCCTCCCTCCTCCGCCCTGGATTGCACGCACCCTGACGCCGCGGCCTGATCCGACAAGATCGGCCGGGCGGGCCCTGAAGCCCCTGCTGTGGTTGGCTTGCCGGTGAAACCGCAGTCCGAGGAAGAAGGAGAGCAGGACCATGGGACAGGTGCAGGCCACCACCGAGCACGTCTACGACGCCGCCCCCGAGCGGGTGTACGAGGCGCTGGCCGACTACCAGGTGACCCGCCCCAAGCTGCTGCCGGCGCAGTACAGCGAGTACGAGGTCCGGGTCGGCGGCACCGGTGCGGGTACCCAGGTGCACTGGAAGCTCCAGGCCACCGAGAAGCGGATCCGGGACTGCCTGTTCACCGTCTCGGCGCCGACGCCGGACCAGCTGGTGGAGAAGGACGCCAACTCCAGCATGGTGATCACCTGGACGGTCTCCGCGGTCGGCGAGGGCCGGTCCAAGGTCACCGTCTCGGCGACCTGGCAGGGCGCAGGCGGCATCGGCGGCTTCTTCGAGCGGACCTTCGCCCCGAAGGGCCTGAACCGGATCCACGACCAGGTGCTGGCCGCCCTGGCCGCCGAGGTCCGCTGACCCTGCCGCCCAATCCGGGCATTTCTTCGAGGAGTTCGTCCACCCGTACGACCGCCAATCCGTACGGGTGGACGGCCGCCACCTGCGGGTGACGGCAGGGCCCCCGGCGCGGCGGAGTCACCCTAGGCTCGCCGCCGTGCATATGACGATTCTTCACATTTCACAGCCCGTCGACGGCGGAGTCGCCCGCGTCGTCGTCGACCTGGTCCGCGGCCAGCGCGAGGCCGGCCATCGGGTGCTGGTCGCCTGCCCGCGCGGTGGCCGGCTGGCCGGGGAGGCTGCCGCGGTCGGCGCGCTGGTCCACGACTGGCCCGCCCGCCGGTCGCCCGGCCCGGCCACCGCCGCCGAGGCGTGGCGGCTGCGACGGATCGTCCGGGCCGCCGCGCCCGACATGGTCCATCTGCACAGCGCCAAGGCCGGCCTGGCGGGCCGGCTGGCCATCCGGGGCGCGGTGCCGACCGTCTTCCAGCCGCATGCCTGGTCGTTCGCCGCGGTCGACGGCGCGTCGGCCGCCGCCGCCCTGCGCTGGGAGCGGTACGCGACCCGCTGGGCGCACCGGCTGCTCTGCGTCAGCGTCCAGGAGCGGGCCGACGGCGTCGCGGCCGGCCTGCACGCCGACTGGGCGGTGGTGCCCAACGGTGTCGACGTCCGCCACTACGCGCCGGCCGAGCGGCGGGCCGCCCGGATCGCGCTCGGGCTGGACCTGGACGCCCCGCTGGCGGTCTGCGTGGGCCGGCTGTGCCGGCAGAAGGGCCAGGACGTGCTGCTCGCCGCCTGGCCCGAGGTGCTGCGCCGGGTGCCGCAGGCCCGGCTTGCGCTGGTCGGCGGCGGTCCGGACGGGGCCGGCCTGGCCGACACCGTGCGGGAGTCCGCCGAGCCGTCCCGGGTCCGGCTGGCCGGGGACGTCCCGGATCCGCGGCCGTGGCTGGCGGCGGCCGACCTGGTGGTGCTGCCGTCGCGCTGGGAGGGGATGGCGCTGGCCCCGCTGGAGGCGATGGCGGCCGGCCGCCCGGTGCTTTTGACCGATGTGTCCGGGGCCCGGGAATGCCTCCCGCCGGCCGAGCGGAAGCAGGCCGTGGTGCCGTCCGAGGATGCCGATGCGCTCGCCACCCGAATGGCCGAAGCGCTGTCCGATCCGATCGAGTGCGAGCGGCGCGGCGCACGCCTGCGCGACCATGCCGCGGCCCGCCATGACGTGCGATCGGTGGTCGAACAGGTGGACGCGCTCTACCGGGACCTGCTGGGGGCCGGGCCGGCGGCGGGCCGGCGTCGTGCCCGTGTCCCGCAGCGGATCTGATCGTTTCACATGCCGTGAATGCCGGTCGCTCTGGCGCTGCCGTATTCGCACCCTCAACCGGTTGTGGGCGAGGCGTGGAGTCGGAATTACCTATTAACGGGCGGCTGGAATGAGATGGCAAGGCAACTTCCAGCATTCGAGCCCACGTTCGGTGATGTCTGATTTTGCCTGCATCATTTCGATTTCGCGCCGGAAATTCGCGAGAAAGCCGCCAGCGGCAGCAGGAGCTGTCAGGACCGCGCCCACCGGGCCGGGACGGCCGGTCTGGGCCGACCGGCGCCGGGAGGCCGTCACTCCGGGCACACAGCAGGGGAGTTCGTGCGCTGATGACCATTGACCACAACAGCGTGCCACGGCCCGGCCGGCCCCCCTCCGGCGCGCACCGGCCCCCCTCCGGCCCGCGCCGGCCCGCCACCGGCCTGCTCGACCGCCCGGCCCGGTCCGCCCAGACCCGCAGCGCCCCGCCGGTCCGCCGCCACCGAAGGCCGGTCCGCTCAAGGCTCGCCCTGCCCGCCGCCCTGGCCGCGGTCGACGCCTTCGCGCTGTGCAACGCCACCGGGATCGCCAACCGCGCGCTCGACCCGGCGGTCCGGGTCGAGCCGCTGCTCGGCGTGGCCGCCCTGCTGCCGCTGCTGCTCGTGCTCAACCTGGCCGCCGGCCTCTACCGCACCCGGCTCACTCTCTCCGTCCTCGACGAACTCCCCGCACTGACCGTCCGGGCCGTCGTCGCCACCGCCTTCGCCGTCACCCTGGCCCGCTGTCTCGGCGGACGCTGGCCCGACTGCGGCCCCGCCACCCCGGCCCGGCTCACCGCCCTGCTCGGCACGCAGCTGCTGCTCGCCGTCTGCGGCCGCGCCCTGCTCTACCACCTGGTCCGCCGGATCCGCCGCAGCCGCCCCAGCCCCGTCCTGGTGCTCGGCGCCGGCCGGCTCGGCCGCCGGGTCGCCGCCGCCCTCAGCGAACGCGGCGAGTACGGGATGCGCCCGGTCGGCTTCCTCGACCCCGACCCGCCGCTGCTGGCGGGCGACACCGACCTGCCGGTTCTCGGCGGCCGCGAAGTGCTGGAACGCGAGATCCGCCGCCACCGGATCCACCACGTCGTCGCCACCGCCGGCGCCGCCGACGAGGCCGAGACCGCCGCCGCCCTGCGCGACGCGGCCCGGCTCGGCTGCCAGGTCTGGCTGGTGCCCGCGCTGCGCGAGCACGGCTCACTGGAGACCGGCCGCCTCACCGGCGGCGACCACCTCTGGGGCTTCCCCTGCCTGCGGGTCGGCCGCCCGGCGATGCGCCGCCCCGGCTGGGCCGCCAAGCGCGCCCTCGACGTGACCGCCGCCGGCCTCGGCCTGCTCGCCCTCGCCCCCGTGCTCGCGCTCTGCGCCCTCGCCGTCCGCTTCGACACCGGCCCCGGCGTACTCTTCCGCCAGCAGCGCACCGGGCTCGACGGCCGGGTCTTCACCGTCCTGAAGTTCCGCACCCTGCGCCCCAGCAACGAGCACGAGTCCGCGACGCGCTGGAACATCGCCCAGGACCACCGGATGGGCGCCGTCGGCAAGTTGATGCGCCGCAGCTCCCTCGACGAGCTGCCGCAGCTGTGGAACGTCCTGCGCGGCGACATGAGCCTCGTCGGCCCGCGCCCCGAGCGCCCCTACTTCGTCATGCGGTTCAGCCGGGCCTACCCCGAGTACGCGGACCGCCACCGCGTCCCTGTCGGCCTCACCGGCCTCGCCCAGGTCAACGGCCTGCGCGGGGACACCTCGATCGAGGACCGGGCCCGCTTCGACAACCGCTACATCGAGAGCTGGAGCCTCTGGCAGGACGTCAAGGTCCTGTGCCGCACGGCGGCCCTGATGCTCCACCCGGACGGGAGCTGACCCGCGTGGCCCTCACCCTCACCGCCGTCCCCCGACCCGCCCGGGCCTTACGCCGGGCCGGGACGGCCCTCCTGGAACGGCCCAGCCTCCTCGCCGCCGCCACCGTCCTGCTGGTCTGCGTCCCCACCGGCGAGAAGGACGTCGCCGCCGCCGTCCACGTCACGGCGGCCGACCTCGCCTCGCTCGCCCTGGTCGCGCTCACCGCCGCCGGCCTGCTGCGCGGCCGCACGCCCGTGATCGGCCGCACCGCCGCCGTCCGGTTCGGCGCGATCGTGGTCGCCGCCGCCGTCGCCACCATCGGCTCCATCGACCCGGCCACCAGTCTCACCGGCTTCGTCCGCCTCACCCAGGTCTTCGTCCTGGTGCCCGCCGCCGTGCTCTGCGCGCTGCGCGACCGCACCGACCAGCGGCTGGTCCTCGGCTCCTTCGTCGCCGCCGCCCTGATCCAGGGCGTGGTCGGCGCCCACCAGTACCTCACCCGGACCGGCGCCTCCTACACCGGCCAGCCGATCCGGGCCGTCGGCACCTTCGGCGCGCTCGACGTCATGGCGATGTCCACCGTCGTCAGCTACGGCCTGCTCGCCGCCCTCGCCCTCGCCCTCGCCGAACGCGGGCCCGGCGGCGACCGGCGGCTGCGCCGCGCCATGTACGCGGCCGCCGCCTTCCTCGCCTTCCCGCTCGCCGTCTCCTTCAGCCGCGGCAGCTGGATCGCCACCGGCGCCGCCGCCGTCGTCCTGCTGCTGCGCGCCGACGCCCGGCTCGCCGTCCGCAGCGCCGTCCTCGCCCTGGCCGCCGGCGTGGTGCTGGTAGGCGGCCTCGGCCTCGGGGGCTCCGGCGTGACCGCCCGGCTCACCTCGATCGGCTCCGTCTCCGCCGCCCCCGACCAGTCGGTCTCCGACCGCTACGACCTCTGGTCCACCGCCGAACGCATCTGGCAGGACCACCCGGTGAGCGGCGCCGGCCCCAAGGCGTTCCAGCAGCTGCGCGACAGCCACGCCCCGCTGCGGCTCTCCTCCGGCAGCGACGCCGCCGACGCCACCATCGGATTCCAGCGCGAACCGCTGCTCTCCCCGCACAACATGTACTTCCTGGTCCTCAGCGAACAGGGCCTGATCGGGATCGTCGCCTACGCCGCCCTCTTCCTCGGCCTGCTCCTCGGCTGCCTGCGCCGCGCCTCCGGCCCCGGCCTCGCCGCCCTGGCCCTGCTGGTCTGGGTGCTGGTCGACTTCCTCTACGCGGACATCGGCGGCACGACCACCGTGCTGACCTCCGTCGTCCTCGGCCTCGCCGCCCGGGCCGCTGCTCCGGAGGCCGTCGCCCGATGACCACCGACCAGCCGGCCGCACTCGCCCCCACGCTGCCGGCCCCCCGGACCGCCCCCGCCGGGACCGACGCCGCCCCCCGACGGGGCTTCCTCGCCAAGGCCTTCGGCGTCACCGCCGTGCTCAGCGCCGCCGGCTCCGGCCTCGGCCTGCTCCGCGACCTGCTGCTGGCCCGCTACTTCGGCGCCAACCAGGGCACCGACGCCTTCCTGGTCGCCTGGACGGTGCCGGAGACCGCCGCACCACTGCTGATCGAGGACGCCATGTCCTTCCTCATGGTGCCCGCCTTCGCCCTCGCCCTGGTGCTGCGCGAGGAGCGGCCCGACGGCCCCGACCCCGTCCGCCAGCTGGTCCGCGCCACCCTGCCCTGGCTGCTGCTCGCCCTGAGCGCGCTCTCGCTCGGCGCCGCGCTCGGCGCCGACCCGCTGGTCGGCCTGCTCGCCCCCGGCCTGGCCAACCCCGCTCTCGCCGTCACCTGCACCCGGATCACGGCGTTCACCGTGCTGCCGTTCGGCGTGGCCGGCTACCTCGCCGCCGCGCTCCGGGCGCACCACCGCTTCACCGCCCCGGCCGGCATCTACGTCGCCTACAACCTCGGCATCCTCGGCGTGCTGCTCAGCTGTCACGCGCTCTGGGGCGTCCGCTCCGCGGCGATCGGCGTCGCCCTCGGCAGCCTGCTGATGGCCGGCCTGCTGGTGAGCCCGTTCCTGCGCCGGCTGCGCACCGGCCGCCCCGCCAGGGGCCGCCGCTCGCGCCACGCGCTGGTGCTGATCCCGCTCGCCCTGCTGCCGGTGGCCGCCTTCACCCTGACCCGGCAGGCGCAGGTCTTCATCGAGCGCTTCCTCGGCTCCGCGCTGCCGCCGGGCACCATCTCGCACCTCAACTACGCCGCCAAGGTCTCCCAACTGGCCATGACGGCGGCCATCCTGATCTGCACCGTCACCTTCCCACTGGTCGCCCGGGCGCTCGCCGCCGGGGATCTCACCGCCGCCCGCGACCGGGTCGAGAAGGACCTCGGCCAGGCCGCCGCCGTCGTCCTGCTCGGCACCGCCTTCCTGCTCGCCTGTGCACCGTCGGTGGTCGCGCTGCTCTTCCAGCGCGGCGCCTTCGGCCCGCAGGACACCGCCGCCACCGCCGCCGTCATCCGGGTCTACAGCTTCGGCCTGCCCGCCCAGGCGCTGATCGGCGTGATGATCCGCCCGTACTTCTCGCTCCGCCCGGTGGTCCGCCGGGCCGGCGACCCGGGCAGCGACGACGGCGGCCGCCGGCTGCTCGACTGGTACCCGGCCGCCGCCATGCTCCTCGGCCTGGTCGTCACCGTCGTCGTCGGGCTGCTCAGCACCTCCCGCTTCGGCGCCCTCGGCCTGGCCGCCGGCAACGCGGCCGGGATCACCGCCGCCGCCGCGCTGCTGCTGCGCGGCCTGGTCCTGCGCGGCATCGCGCTGCGCCTGAGGCTGGTCCTCGGCGGCCACGCCCGGTTGCTGGCCGCCGCCGCCGGCGCGGCCGTCCTCGGCACGCCCGCGGCCGCGTTCCCCTCCCACCCTCTGCTCTCGACGCTGCTCGGGGGCCTCACCGTGGTGCTGGCCTTCGCCGCCCTCGGCACCGGCCTCGGTGCCCGCGAGGTGCGCGGACCGGTCCTCGCCGCCGTCCGGGTCCTGTGCCCGCCACCTGTCGCCGATGAAGGGAAGCTTCCCCATGGACGTTGAACGGGGTTCCCTCCGTTCGGCCCTGTCGGGCGTTCGCCGCTCAGCCGCGCCGGCGGCGGGCGGCCCGCGTGCCGACGCTCCGCGCACCGGCGGCTGCCTTCCCCAGGCGCAGCTGCCCAGAAGCGGCCGCCCCGCCACCGCCCCGTCCGGCTCGCAGGGCTTCTCGCCGTGGATCCTGATGTACCACTCGGTGGCCGTCGAGGAGGAGGACCCGTACCGGCTGACCGTCAGCCCAGAGCGGTTCGCCGAGCAGATCGCCTGGCTGCACCGGCGCGGCCGGCGCGGCGTCTCGGTCCGCGAGCTGATGCGCGCCCGGGCCGCGGGCAAGGACGAGAAGCTGGTCGGCCTCACCTTCGACGACGGCTACGCCGACTTCGCCCGGTACGCCGTACCGATTCTGCAGGCGCACGGCTTCACCGCCACCGCCTACGTGGTTGCCGACCTGCTCGGCCGCGCCAACGACTGGGACATCGAGGGCCCGCGCAAGAAGCTGCTCACCGTCCCGGAGGTCACCGAACTCGCCGCCGCCGGCTGGGAGATCGGCTCGCACGGCCTCGGCCACCGGTCCCTCCCCGGCCTGCCCGCGGACGCCCTCGCCCGCCAGACCCGGGAGAGCCGCCGGGTCCTGGAGGAGGTCGTCGGCGGCCCGGTCACCGGCTTCTGCTACCCGTACGGCGCCGTCGACCTGCCCGCCACCCAGGCCGTCCGCGACGCCGGCTACGACTATGCCTGCGCCATCGCCCACTCCCCGCTGACCGGCCGCTACGCGCTGCCCCGCTGCTACGTCGGCGATCGTGACGGCGCTTGGCGGCTGCGCGCCAAACACGGCCGGCACCAGCTCCGCGACACCGTCACCGAGCTGCGCCACAGCCTGGCCTCCCAGGCGCGTCACAGCCGGGAGGCCGGGCGGTGAGAGTGCTGCACATCGTCACCGGCCTCGCCTCCGGCGGCGCCGAGCGCCAGCTCCAGCTGCTGCTGCGGCACCTGCCCGCGCACCAGCACTGCGAGGTGGTCGCGCTCACCAATCCCGGCACGGTGGCCGCCGCGCTGCGCGCCGAGGGCGTCACCGTCCACCACCTCGCCATGCGCGGGAACCGGGACATCGGCGCACTGCCGCGGCTGGTCCGGCTGATCCGCGCCGGCCGCTACGACCTGGTGCACACCCACCTCTACCGGGCCGGCCTCTACGGGCGCCTCGCCGCCCGCCTCGCCGGGGTCCGGGCCGTGGTGGCCACCGAGCACTCGCTGCACGCGGGGGCGATCGAGGGCCGCCCGGTGACCCGTGGCGTCAAGGGCCTCTACCTGGCCGCCGAGCGCCTCGGCACCACTACGGTCGCGGTGTCCCGGCAGGTCGCCCAGACCCTGTACGCCTGGGGCGTCCCGCCGGCCCGGGTCGAGCTGATCCCCAACGGCATCGACAGCGCCCGCTACCACCGCCCGGACGCCGACCGGGCCGCGGCCCGCGCCCGCCTGCGCGCCGAACTCGGCCTCCCGCCCGGCAGCTGGGTGGTCGGCGGGGTGGGCCGGCTGGTCCCGGGTAAGCGCTTCCACGTCCTGCTGGAGGCACTCGCCGAACTGGACGGCGCAGCGCGCCTCGTCCTGGTCGGCGAGGGCCCCGAGCGCGCCGCCCTGGAGCGGCGGGCCGCCGAGCTCGGCGTCCGGGACCGCCTGGTACTCACCGGCGAGCGCGACGACGTCCCCGAACTCCTCACCGCCCTCGACGTGCTGGCCGCACCCTCGACCGCGGAGACCTTCGGCCTCGGCGTCCTGGAGGGCCTCGCCGCCGGCCTCCCCGTCCGCCACAGCGCCTGCCCGGCGCTGGACGAACTGCCACCCGCCGCCGCCCCGCAGGCCCGCCGGATCCCCTCCGACGCCGCCGCCTACGCCACCGCGCTGGGCGAGTTGCGCCACCTCAACGACCACAACAGCGACCCGCTGCCCCGCCCTCCGGCCGTCGGCCACTACGACATCGCCCGGGTGGCCGCCGACCTCGGCGCCCTCTACGACCGCCTGGCCCCCGCTTGAGCCGCCGGCCGCCCCCGACCCGCCGCGCCGCCGGCCCGGCGGCCCTCATGTCCAAGGAGCACCCCATGTCCGAACCGCGCCGAAGCGCCCGCAGCCTGGCCCGCCGCTGGTGGCCGGTGGTCCTCGCGGTGCCGCTGGGCGCCGCCGGCGGCGCCGGGTACGCCGCGGTGGCCCACCCCTCGTACGCCGCCAACTCCTATGTGATCGTGGTGCCGCAGAACCCGGGGGAGAGCGTCACCGCGGTCAACTTCGCCCAGGCGTACGGCCGGCTGGCGGGCCAGCCGCAGGTGCTCGCCGCGGCCGCCGCCGAGACCGGCCGGAGCCGCACCCAGCTGGAGGCCCTGGTGCACGGCACCACCTCCCCGGACGCCCCGATGATCGAGATCACCGGCACCGGCGGCCGGCCGCAGGAGGCCGTCGAGGCCGCCGACGCGGTGGCCCGCTCGCTGGTCGCCTTCGCCAACGGCAGCACCAAGGAGACCGGTGTCCGGCTGGTCCCGCTCGCCCCGGCGGCCGAGCCGGACCGGCCGACCACCCCCTCCGCCGAACTGGACGTCGCGGTCGGCGGCGCGGCCGGTGTGCTGATCGGCGCGCTGGTGATGATGGCCCGTCGCCGGGGCGGCGACGGGCCCGCACCCGAGGCCGTGGCCGCGCCGACCGCCCCGCGCCCGCGCACCGAGGAGCCCGCGGCGGCCCGGGACGGGGCCCCGGCCGCCCCCGCCAAGGCCCCGGCGGGCAGGGCCGGGCAGACCGAGCAGGACGAGCAGACCGGCAAGAGCGACAAGGCCGACAAGGCCGACAAGAGCCAGAAGGCCGCCGCCGGGAGCGGACGATGAGCACCGGGGCCGCCCCGGCCACCGGTCTCCCCGCCCCGCCCGCCGCACCGGGCTGGACGGCCGAGCTGCGCCGGGAGGACGACGCCCTGGACGTCCTCGCCGAGGAGTGGGACGACCTGGCCACCCGCTGCCGGACGGCCACCTTCTTCCAGGCCGCCGCCTGGCAGCGTTCCTGGTGGCGCCAGTACGGCCGCCCGGGCGAGCTGCTGGTGGTGCTGGTCCGCCGGGACGGCCGGCTGGTCGGCGCGGGTGCGTTCCAGCGTCGCCGCGGCCCGCTCGGCGGCCTGACCGGCCTCGGCGACGGCCTGGTCGACTTCACCGACATCCTGCTCGACGACGACTGCGCCGACCGCGCCGCCGCCGAGTTCGCCGCCGTCCTCCCGCTCACCCGCCCCTGGCACAGCCTGGAGCTGCGCGAGGTGCACCCCGAGGCGGCCGTGCAGCGGGTGTTCGAGCAGTGGCCCGGCCATCGGCGCCGGTTCGCCGACTCGCTCTGCCAGTACCTCCCGGCCGTCCCGATGGACCAGTTGCTCAAGCGGCTGCCGGGCAAGACCGCCCAGCGCAACCGGGTCAAGCTGCGCAAGATCGCCGCGGTCGGCGTCGAGGTCCGCCCGACGCCGCCGGAGGAGGTGCCCGAGGCGCTGGAGGGCATGCTCCGGCTGCACTTCCTGCAGTGGCAGGAGCGCGGCGTCACCGCGGAGCACCGCACCGAGCGGTTCGCCCGCCACCTCGCCGAGTCCACCACGGGCCTGGTCGCCACCGGCCGCGCCGCCGTGCACCAGTTCCGGCTGGACGGCGAGCTGGTCGCGGTCAACCTGCTGCTGCTCTGCCCGTCCTTCAGCGGCCTCTACCTGTACGGCGCGCACCCGAGGCTGCGCGACCGGCTGGACATCGCCGGGCTGCTGTTCGGCGCGGCGCTGGACGAGACGGTCGCGGCCGGGATCCCGGTGATAGGCCTGCTGCGCGGCCAGGAGCCGTACAAGCAGCGCTGGCGGCCGGACGGGCGGCCGAACCAGCGGCTGCTCCTCGGCCCGCGCGGGCCGGCCCCCGCCGCCGGCGCCCGGGCCGGAACGGTGCGGGCCCGGCAGGTCGCGGTGCACGTGCTGAACACCCGGCTGCCGAGGCTCAAGGAGGCGTTGCTGGCCCGCCGCCGGAGCTGACCTGGTCCCGGCCGGCAGGCCCCGTTCACCGGGCCCCCGCGCCGGGTCAGCGCCGGGCGGGTCCGCCGGCCGGCGACGGGCTCGGCGAGGCCGTGGGCGAGGCCGACGGCACCGGAGCGGTCGACGGGGCGGCCGACGGAGCAGCCGACGGGGTGGCCGTCGCCGTGGGTACCGGGGCCGCCGACGGCACGGTGACCGTGGCCCCCTTGGACCCGTCCATGAGGTTCTTGAACCGGGCGCTGGACGCCGGGTTCTTGTCACACTGCCAGAACCCGTGCGGGCAGTAGTCGGTGACGGTCTGGTAGCTGGTGTCGTGGGTGCGCATCCACTCCACCATCCGCTGCACGTACTCCGGGTTGTCCCCGTTCCGGAACAGCCCCCACTCCGGGTACGAGACCGGTTTGCCGCGCTTGGCCGCGAACTCCACCTGGTCCTGCAGCCCGTACGGCTCGCGCACGTAGTCGTCGAAGGTGGCGCCGGCAGGCTGGTCGTAGCTGTCCATGCCGATGATGTCGACCACGTCGTCGCCGGGGTAGCACTTGGTCCACGGGATGGCGTCCGCCCCCCGGTTCGGGGCGAAGTCGAAGCGGAACCGCTGCCCTGGCACCGATCGCATCACCGAGACGATCCGCCGCCAGTACGTCTTCCAGGCTGCCGGGTCGGGCTTGCAGCGGTGGGTGTAGGTGACGCCGTTCATCTCCCAGCCGAGGGTGAGCACGGTGTCCGCCCCGCCGAGCGCGACCAGCCGGCGGGCGAGCGTGAGGAAGTGCCGGTCGAAGTCCCCGCGCGCGCCCTGGGCGAGCAGCCTCGCCACCTCGGCGTCCGGCACGTTGCCCTCGTTGGGCACCAGCATCGGCACGCCGAGGACGAGCATCCGGGCCGGGGCGGCGAGCCGCCACTGCGACCACATGCCGAGCACCACCGGCTCGCCCTCGATGTCGGCCCAGCCGTTTCCGGCCAGGTAGGTGTGGCCGACCTGCATGTTGGCGTTGTTCAGCCATTGCGCGTACCGGCCGAGCTGCGGGATGTAGTTGTCCCAGGAGCCGACGAAGGCACCGAACGGGGGCTCGTGCTGCGGCCGCTGGACGACCGGCCGGGGCGCCGCGCCGCGCGGCTGGACGGCGTCGGAGGAGAGGCTGTGCCGTTCGGTCTGGCTGAGCGGCGTCCCGGTCGGGACGCCGGCGGTGGTCAGCAGCAGCAGGGCGGCGCCGGCCAGCGTCAGGCGGCCGTATCGCATGGTCTCTCCTCCGGGCGTCGCAGAACGGGGCCGGATCGACGGACCGTGGTGCCCCGTTCGCAGACAGTAGGCCCAGTAGGTATCGGAAAAGCCGAATGTCACCCTAAAGTGGGCGATATTCGAACGCCGTCTGAACAACGCCGTCTGCCCCAACGTGCCGTGTATCACCTCTGTAACAGTCCGCGCGGCCCCGGGAGCCCTACCGCAGCGGGCCGTGCGGAGCGGCGGCGGGCCCGACGGCGCAGGTCGGCGGGCGGGTCCGGGGGAGGCCCGGGATCCGGCCGGTCCTCGTCCCACCGTTCGGACCCGAGGGAAAGTCCGGCTGACTCGTGTGGGTGCCGAAAGGTACGCTCCGCCCGTGTCCTGGAAGCCGCTGCGTGTTCTCACCCCCCGATCGATCCTCCCTGCCCTGGCGGTGCTGCTGGTCCTTGTGGCGGGCGCGGCCGCGCACGCCAACAAGCCGGTGCCGTTCGGGGACCGGGTGGCCGAGCCGGGCGGAGCGGACGCCAGCCCGGTCAACGCGCAGTCGCTGAGCGCGGCCGACCTGGAGCTGAAGGTGGGCCCCGGCCTGGAGGCGTACAACCGCTCCACCGGCGAACACGCCTGGTCCTACCGCCGCGAGGGCGCCACCGCGCTCTACCTGTCGATGGCGGGCGAGAGCGCCGTGGTGGTCTGGGACGACGGCCTGGTCACCTCGGTACGGCCCGGCGACCACGAGGTGCGCTGGCACCGCGCCGTCCCCGGTCTGGCCGACTGGCTGCGCGGTGACGGCGAGCCGGGAGCCGACAAGCGCACCGAGGAGCAGCGCAAGCAGCTGGCGACGGAGCGCGCCGCCGCGGCCCTGCACACCGTCCAGCAGTCCGCGCCCTGGGTGGCGGTGGTCACACCCAACCTGACGATGGGTTTCCGCGACGGCGACGGCGACCTGCGCTACAACTCCAAGCCGGCCGGCAACTGCGTCTACGACCCGATGCGCACGGTCGGCACGGACTTCGCGGTGCTGGTCCCGCGCACCTGCACCAACAGCAGCGGCCAGCCGGTCTCCGGGGGCATCAACGGCTACCGGCTGGACAGCACCGGCTGGGTGCTGAACGCCGGTCCGGCGGTCTCGCTGAAGGCCCTGGACGGCCGCCGGGTGCTGATCTCGGACGGCCCGATCGTCGGCCCCAAGGTGTTCGACACCCAGGCCGCCGCCCCCGAGTCCGCCTGCGGCAGCCCGTCCGAGCCGTTCGCCGCGGTCCGCCCGCAGGGCACCTGCGCGGCCCCGGAGGCGGGCTCCCAGCCGTAGCCGCGCTCCCGGGCGGTACCCCGGGCCGGTAATTCTCCGGGCCCCCTCGCGGGGCCCGGTAGACTTGCCGTCATGGCTGTTCTCTCCGGGCACTAGCGGGCGAGCGGCGCCGCCCCGAGCGGTCTGCCGGTCCACCGACGACGCCCCCTTCCGCTGCCCCGGTCCTGAGCCCCGCCCAGGTGCCCGCCCACGTCCCAGGAGTAGTTCCCAGCCATGATTTCCGCCAACGCCCTCGAGCTGCGCGCCGGTGCCCGGGTCCTGATCGAGTCCGCGAGCTTCAAGGTCGCCCCCGGCGACCGGATCGGCCTGGTCGGCCGCAACGGCGCCGGCAAGACCACGCTCACCAAGGTCCTGGCCGGCGACGGCCTGCCGGCCGCGGGCACCGTGACCCGCTCCGGCGAGGTCGGCTACCTCCCGCAGGACCCGCGCACCGGCGACCTCGACGTCCTCGCCAAGGACCGCATCCTCTCCGCCCGCGGCCTCGACTCCGTGCTGAGGAAGATGCGCGAGAACGAGGACCGGATGGCCAACGGCAAGGGCGCCACCCAGGAAAACGCGATGAAGAAGTACGCGCGCCTGGAGACGGAGTTCCTCACCAAGGGCGGGTACGCCGCCGAGGCCGAGGCCGCCACCATCGCCGCCGCGCTGGGCCTGCCGGACCGCATCCTGGGCCAGCAGCTGCACACGCTCTCCGGTGGTCAGCGCCGCCGCGTCGAGCTGGCCCGGATCCTCTTCTCCGACTCCGACGTGCTGCTGCTCGACGAGCCCACCAACCACCTCGACGCCGACTCGATCGCCTGGCTGCGGGACTTCCTGAAGACGTACAAGGGCGGCTTCATCGTCATCTCGCACGATGTCGACCTGGTCGAGACGGTCGTCAACAAGGTCTTCTACCTGGACGCCAACCGCTCCGCGATCGACGTCTACAACATGGGCTGGAAGCAGTACCAGCAGCAGCGCGAGGACGACGAGAAGCGCCGCAAGCGCGAGCGGGCCAACGCCGAGAAGAAGGCCGCGACGCTGAACGCGCAGGCCGACAAGATGCGCGCCAAGGCCACCAAGACGGTGGCCGCGCAGAACATGGCCCGCCGCGCGGAGAAGCTGCTCTCCGGTCTGGAGCAGGTCCGGCAGAGCGACAAGGTCGCCAAGCTGCGCTTCCCGGACCCGGCCCCCTGCGGCAAGACCCCGCTGACCGCCGCCGACCTCTCCAAGTCCTACGGCTCGCTGGAGATCTTCACCGGCGTCGACCTGGCCATCGACCGCGGCTCGCGCGTCGTCGTGCTGGGCCTCAACGGCGCCGGCAAGACCACCCTGCTGCGGATGCTGGCCGGGGTGGAGAAGCCGGACACCGGCGAGGTGATCCCGGGCCACGGCCTGAAGATCGGCTACTACGCCCAGGAGCACGAGACCCTGGACCCGGAGCGCACGGTGCTGGAGAACATGCGTTCCTCGGCCCCCGACACCGACCTGGTGCAGATCCGCAAGATCCTCGGCTCGTTCCTGTTCTCCGGCGACGACGTCGACAAGCCGGCCGGGGTGCTGTCCGGCGGTGAGAAGACCCGTCTGGCGCTGGCCTCGCTGGTGGTCTCCAGCGCCAACGTGCTGCTGCTGGACGAGCCGACCAACAACCTCGACCCGGCCAGCCGCGAGGAGATCCTCGGCGCGCTGCGCGAGTTCAGCGGCGCGGTCGTGCTGGTCACCCACGACGAGGGCGCGGTCGACGCGCTCCAGCCGGAGCGGATCATCCTGCTGCCGGACGGGGTGGAGGACCTCTGGAGCCCGGCGTACGCCGATCTGGTCTCGCTCGCCTGACCTGGAGTAGACGCTTGGTCCCCTCTTTGGACCAGAAAAGCTAGTCCTTACGGCGTGTCCGGGAATGAAGAGGTCCTGGATTCCGTTTGAGGAGCTTCCGTCGGCCCGCCACTCGATCGTGGTCGGGCCGACGCTGCTGATCAGCCCTTTCGCGCCGGACGGCGTAATCCGCCCGGGGGCGTGCACTCTGCGTGAGCGCCGTTGTGCGCTCGGATCACCACCGGTGGACCACGCATTCCCGACATCGACCTTGCCGAATGGGTGGCCAGGACGCTGTGGATGGGTGATCATGGGAATCTGACCGAGCAACGCTACGAGGAGGCACGGGTGGCCGAGACTCTGAAAAAGGGCAGCCGGGTGACCGGTGCCGCGCGTGAGAAGCTCGCGGCCGATCTCAAGAAGAAGTACGACTCCGGGGCGAGCATTCGCGCTCTCGCGGAGGAGACCGGTCGCTCGTACGGCTTCGTGCACCGGATGCTGAGCGAGTCCGGAGTGATCCTCCGGGGCCGCGGTGGTGCCACGCGGGGCAAGAACAAAGCTACTGCTGGAGCCAGCTCCTGACGGTCCGTCAGTCCATCGGCGGATGACTCGGCGGCAGGGCGCCGACCGGGGAGGCGACCGTTGGTCGTCCGCCCCCGGCCCGTGCGAACCGGCCGCCGATCGTCATGCCCGCCCGCGCCGCGCTCCGGCGCCCCCGCCCTTCCGCAATCGAGTGCGCCGCCGCCCTGCCGCTGCGCTTCCAGGTTTGTTACTCTCCGGTAGCCAAGTCCCTCGCCACCGGAGGTCCCCGCATGACCGCCCCCGCCACCGACCCGCAGGCCCCGAGCTGGGAGCAGGACGGCGTACGCCTGGAGATCGACGGCGAGCTCGCCGTCGTCACCCTCTGTCAGCCCCAGCGGCGCAACGCCCAGTCGCCCGCGATGTGGCGCGCCCTGACCGCCGCCGGCCGCCAACTGCCGGGCGGCGTCCGGGTGGTGCTGCTCCGCGCCGAGGGCGTCTCCTTCTCGGCCGGCCTGGACCGCGCGATGTTCACCGCCGAGGGCATCCCCGGTGAGCGCACCTTCCTCCAGCTGGCCGCCGCCGAGGACAAGGACCTCGACGACACCATCGCCTCCTACCAGGAGGCCTTCACCTGGTGGCGCCGCCCCGACCTCGTCTCCATCGCCGCCGTCCAGGGCCACGCCGTCGGCGCCGGCTTCCAGCTCGCCCTCGGTTGCGACCTGCGCGTCGTCGCCGAGGACGTCCGGTTCTCCATGAAGGAGACCTCGCTCGGTCTCGTGCCCGACCTGGCCGGAACCAAGCCGCTCACCGACCTGGTCGGCTACGCCCGGGCACTGGAGATCTGCGCCACCGGCCGCTGGGTGGGCGCCGAGGAGGCCGCCGCCATCGGTCTGGCCAACCTGGCCGTCCCCGGCGCGGAGCTCGACGGTGCCGCCCGCGACCTCGCCGCCGCGCTGCTGGCCGCGCCCCGCAGCGCCGTCATCGAGACCAAGGCGCTCCTCCAGGGCGCGGGTGGCCGCTCGTACGACGAGCAGCGCTCGGCCGAACGGGTGGCGCAGGCCCGCCGGCTGCGCGACCTGGCCGGTATCGGCGACTGACCGCCGCCCTTCCGCCGAAGGCCCGGCTCGCGGGGTGCCCCCCCCCCCCCCCCCCCCCCCCAAGAAAAGGGGGGTGGGGGTTTTAGGGGCTTGGGGGGGGGGGGGGCGGGGGGGGGGGGGGGGGGGGAGGGGGGGGGGGGGGGGGAGTTGTGCAGA
>NZ_JBVINN010000011.1:137616-176610 GCF_055579305.1 Kitasatospora sp. NPDC032757
GCCTACGGCAGGTGGTTCCCCCCCCCCCCCCCCCCGCCCACCCCCCCCCCCCCCCCCCCCCCCCTCCCCCCCCCCCCCCCCCCCTCGTCCCCCCCCCCCCCCCCCCCCCCCCGCGAGCCGGGCCTTCGGCGTTCCCGGCCTCCGCGGGGTGGCGCTCCGGGGGCGGGAATCGTGGCGAAATGCCAGAGTTGGAGCGATTTGCGATATAGCTGGAGCCGTACGACGGGAGAAGCGCCCATGCCTGACACTCCGACGCCCGCCACCATGCACAAGAACCCCCCGGCCCCTGCCGCTGCCGCAACGCCGTCCAGCAGCGACAGCAACAAACCGGTCAACGACCGCGGCCGCACCGCGCTGGCAGTGGGCGTGGTCGAGAAGATCGCCGGTATGGCCGCCCGCGAGGTCCCCGGCATCCACGCCCTCGGCTCCGGCCTCTCCCGCACCTTCGGCGCGATGCGCGACCGGGTGCCCGGCGGCAGGTCCAGCATCGGACGCGGGATCAAGGCCGAGGTCGGGGAGAAGCAGACCGCCATCGACATCGCGCTGGTCGTCGAGTACGGCGTGGTCATCCCCGACCTGGCCCGCCAGGTCAGGGAGAACATCATCGACGCGGTCGAGCGGATGACCGGCCTGGAGGTCGTCGAGGTCAACATCGCGGTCAACGACGTCCACCTGCCCGACGAGCCGGATGTCGAGGAGGAGGACGAGGAGACCGTCCCCCCGGGCCAGCGGCCCAAGCTGAAGTAAGGCAGTCGGGGGCAGCCCGCGCGGCGGGGAAGCAGCGGAAGACGAGGTGGAGCGGATGAACCTGGCCATCGTCGGCCTGGTGGTGGGTATGGCCCTCGGCTTCGCCGGCTATTTCGGCGGGTTCGCGGCGTTCCTGCTGGTGGCCGCACTGGGTGTGGTCGGCTTCGTGGCCGGGCGGCTGCTGGAGGGCGACATCGAACTCGGTGACCTCGGCGACCTGCTGCGCGGCCGCGACCGGCGCCGTTGATGGCGGCCCTCGCCACCCCCGTCTCCGGAACCCCTCGGCGCGAGCCCGGCGCCCGCGGCCGGCTTCGCGTCGCCGACCGGGTCTACGCCCGGATCGCCGCCCGGGCCGCCCGCGAGGCGCTCGCCGACGCCTGGCGAGGCCGGGCCGACCACGGAGGTCCGCCGAAGGTGTCGGTCTCCGTGCCGGGCTCCACCGTCCTCGTCCGGGCCGTCGTCGACCTGCCCTTCCCCGCCGACCTCGCCGCGCTCGCCCGCGCCGTCCGCGACCGGATCGCCGCCCAGGTCGGCGGGCTGACCGGGACCCGGGTCAGCGAGGTGGTGGTGGTCGTCGAGAAGCTGGTGCCGAGGGGAGCGGCATGACGGAACAACTGCCGGAAACCCAGCCCGTGGAACCGCCGGGCGAACCGCCCGCGCCCGAGGCGGTGAAGGTGCCCCGGCTGCGGGCGCCGCGGACGGCCGCCGCGGTGGTCGTCGCGGTCGTGGCGCTGGTGCTCGGCGGGGCGCTGCTCTACGACGTGATCGCGGTCCGCACCGGCCACCCCGCCCGGCGCTGGCGCGCCGAGATCGGCGACGAACTGGCCACCCGGCACCTGGACGACCTCTGGGTCCTGCTCGGTGCCGGGACCGCCACCCTGGCCGGCGCCTGGCTGCTCTGGCTCGCGTTCGCCCCCGGGCTGCGCCGCTGGCTGCCGCTGCGCCCGCACGGGGACACCGCCGCCGCCATCGACCGGGCCGGCGTGGGCATCCTGCTGGCCGACCGGGCCGCCGGCCTGCCGGGCATCGAACATCTCACCGTACGGATCAACCGCCGCCGGGTGAAGGTCGTCCTCGACGGACCGGCCGACCCGGCCTCCGTCCAGCGGCAGCTGCGGGAGGAGCTGGCGCGGGTCACCCTGGCCCGGCCGCTCCGGCTCGACGTGCGGACCAGGCGCGGCCGGGCCCGCCGCGGCGGGGCGACGGCCGGGCCGGAGAGTCCCGGCGTACCCGGGACGGGAGGGGCGGGATGAGCCGGTCCACCGTCAACCGGGTGCTGCTCGGTGTGGCCGGGCTGGTGCTGCTGGCCGCCGGGGTGCTGGTGCTGGCCGGCGGCCTCGACCTGTACCGGCGGCTGGGGGTGGACCCGCCGAGCTGGTGGCCGCTCACCTCGCCGGACCAGCCGGTGGTCAGTGCGTACTCGCGGACCGAGTGGGTGAATCAGTCCTGGTGGGCGGACCAGTCCTGGTGGTGGGCCGTCGTGATCGCCGGGCCGGCGATCGTGGTGGCCGGTGCGGCCTGGTGGCTCTTCGCGCAGCTGAGGCGCAGCGGCCCGTCCACCGTCGCCGTCCCCACGCCCGGCGCGTCCGGGCTGCGGCTGCGGCTGCGCAGCCGGGCACTGGAGGAGGCGCTGGAGACCGGCACGGTGGCGCTCCCGGAGGTCGAGCGGGCCCGCGTCCGGCTGGTCCGGGGCCGCCGGCACCCGCGGCTGCGAGCCACCGTCCGGTTGACCCCCGGGGGTGATCCGGCGGCCCTGGTCGAGCACTTCGAGACCGGCCCGCGCAGCGACGCCCGGGCCAGCCTCGGCCTCGCCGGGCTGCCGGCCGACCTGCGGGTCCGGGTGGCGGCGGCGAAGCCGGCCGCCACGCCGAGGCGCGGCGGCCGGCGCAAGCACCCGCGGGTCCGGTAGACCCGCGGGTCAGAGGCCGCGCAGGGCGCCGCCGTCGACGGGGAGCATCACGCCGGTCAGGTAGGAGGCGGCGGGGGAGAGCAGGAAGGCGGCGGCCTTGCCGAACTCCTCCGCCGTGCCGTAGCGGCCGAGCGGGATGGCGGCGTTGTGGCGGGCGCGGGCGGCGGCGGCGTCGCCGCTGAGGGCGTCCAGCTCGCGCACCCGGTCGGTGTCGATCCGGGCCGGGAGCAGCCCGACGACCCGGATGCCGCGCGGTCCCAGCTCGTCGGCGAGCGACTTGGCAGCCATCGCCAGGCCGGGCCGCAGCCCGTTGGAGATGCCGAGGCCCGGGATCGGCTCGCGGACCGAGCCGGAGAGCACGAAGCCGATCACGCCGCCCTCGCCGAGCACACCGGCCGCGCTGCGGGCGATCCGCAGGGCGCCCAGGAAGACCGACTCGAAGGCGCCGCGCCAGGCCTCCTCGGGGACGGCGGTCACCGGGCCGGCCTGCGGGCCGCCGACGCTGATCAGTACGCCGTCCAGCCGGCCGAAGCGCTCGACGGCCGCGGCGACGAGGTGGTCGGCGGTCGCGGGGTCGGAGTTGTCGGCGATCAGGCCGTGGGCGGCATCCGGGCCGCCGAGGGCGTCGACGGCGGCGTCGACGGACTCCTTGCTCCGGCCGCTGACCAGCACCCGGGCACCGTCGGCGGCGAGCTCCCGGGCGGCCGCGAAGCCGAGGCCCCGGGTGGCGCCGGTGACCACGTACACCTTGTCCTTCAGTCCAAGATCCATGGCCCCCATCCTGCCGGGTGCGGGGACGGACGGGGTAGCGGCGGGGGCAGGGGCGGCCGCGGCGGCCGCTGTGTGGCCGGATCGGTGCCCTGCCGGCCGGAAGTCGCCGGCACCGAGGGCCCGCCCGCGCTGGCGTTGACGTCGGCGTCAAGGTCTACCGTCGTTCCCGGCGGCGTTCGGAAACGGCCGGGAGGGCAGGTGCGTGATGCGGATCGGCGAGCTGGCGCAACGGGCGGGGACGACCACCCGGGCGCTGCGGTACTACGAGCAGCTCGGGCTGCTGCCCGCCCGGCGGGCCGGCAACGGCTACCGCGCGTACGGCGAGGACGATCTGCGGCTGCTCCGGCAGATCCGCACCCTGCAGGACTTCGGGTTCGGGCTGGAGGAGACCCGCCCGTTCGTGGAGTGCCTCCAGGCGGGCCATCCGGAGGGGGACTCCTGCCCGGCCTCGCTGGAGGTCTACCGGCGCAAGCTGGCCGAGCTGGACGACTGCATCGGCCGGTTGCAGGAGGTCCGTACGCAGGTGGCCGAGCAGTTCGCCCGGGCCGAGCAGGCCCGTG
This sequence comes from Kitasatospora sp. NPDC032757, assembly GCF_055579305.1. Lineage (NCBI taxonomy): Bacteria > Bacillati > Actinomycetota > Actinomycetes > Kitasatosporales > Streptomycetaceae > Kitasatospora > Kitasatospora sp. NPDC032757. The sequence goes on from NZ_JBVINN010000011.1 coordinate 141,604, forward strand.
ACGAGCTGGCGGCGGAGGCCGGCGGCCGGGCGCCGCAGTGCGAGTTGGCGATCGAGTGGGAGGAGCGGTAGATGGTGCGGATCACGGGCGTGCCGGCGGTCACGGACGAGACGTTCGCCGCCGAGGTGCTGGCGGCCGAGGGGCCGGTGCTGGTGGACTTCACGGCGGACTGGTGCCCGCCGTGCCGACAGATGGTGCCGGTGCTGGCGGACATCGCGCGGGAGGAGGCGCACCGGCTGACGGTGGTCAGCCTGGACGTGGACCACAACCCGCAGACGCAGGCCGCGTACGGCGTGCTGTCGATGCCCACGCTGATGGTGTTCCGGGGCGGCGAGCCGGTGAGGGCCGTGGTCGGCGCCCGGGCCAAGGCCCGGCTGCTGCGCGAGCTGGAGGACGTCCTGTAACGACCGGCGGGGCCGGCGCTACGCCGGCACGGCCTCCGGCGCCGCCTCGGCCTCGGCGGCCTCCTTGCGGCGGTCCTTGGCCTCGCGGCGGGCCATCACCCAGACCCCGACCGGGATCAGCGCGGTGAACAGCCACCACTGGATCGCGTACGCCATGTGCGGGCCGATGTCGGAGTGGTTGGGCTCGGGCAGCAGCTCGGGCTGGTCGGCGGGGGCCGGGGTGGTGGCGGTGAGCTCCAGGTAGCCGCCGAGCAGGGTCGCGCCGGTCTCCTGGGTCTGCTGCTCGGTGCTGATCAGGTTGAACTGGCGGTCCGGCAGGCCGGCCCGGTCGCGGATGCCGCTGCCGGCCGCGGTCTCGTCGGCGCGCATCCGGCCGGTGAGGGTGACCTCGCCGGCCGGGGCGGCCGGCACCGACGGGTAGGCGGCGGCGGAGTCGCCGGACGCCACCCAGCCCCGGTTGACCAGGACGGTGCCCTTGCCGTCGGAGAGCCTCAGCGGGGTGATCACGAAGTACCCGATCTTGTCCCCGCCGGAGCCGGTCCGCTTGCGGACCACGAACTCGTGCGCCGGGTCGTACTCCCCGGTGGCCGTCACCGACCGCCACGTCAGGCTCTTCGGCACGGCGAAGCCGGGCGTGGCCGACAGTGTGTCGTAGGGGACCGGCGACGCGCTGAGCGACGTGGCGATCAGCTCGTTGCGGGCCACCCGCGCCTCGTGGCGGTGGTACTGCCAGATCCCCAGCTTGATGGTGGTGGGGACCAGCAGGAGGGCGATCAGCAGGGTGATCAGCCAGCGCCGGGAGAGGAGAAAACGGTACACACGGGCACGGTACGCCCACCTCACAACCGGATCACGCACCGGGGTGCGGGGCGACCTCGCGCAGCAGTTGGAGGAAGGCGTCCTCGCCGACCACCGGGGTGCCGGCCTCGCGGGCCCTGCGGGCCTTGCCGCTCCAGCTGCCGGGCTCGTTGGTGACCAGCAGGCTGGTGAGCCGGCTCACCGAGGTGGCGATGTGCAGGCCGGCCTCGACGGCGCGGTCCTCCAGCAGCTCGCGGTCGGTCGCGGTGTCGCCGGTGAACGCCACCCGCATGCCCTGCACCAGCGGCTTGCCGTCCTCCCAGCGCCCGGGGTTCGGGTACGGGCACGGCGGGCGCTTCTTCGCCTGGCGGTAGGAGGAGCCCGTCCATGAGGTGCGGGCGGCGGAGACGGGCTCGTCCTCGCCGAGGTCGGTGACGGCGACGCAGTTCTGCAGCGGCAGCGGGACGCCGCCGCTGCGGGCCAGGTGGAGGCTGGGGCGGAAGGCCTCGGCGAGCACCCGGGCGTCGTCCAGGGCGTTGTGCGCCTGGCGCTGCTGGACGCCGAAGTAGGCGGCGAGCGAGGCCAGCTTGCCGTTGGGCAGCGGAAGCCGCAGGTCGCGGGAGAGCACCATGGTGCAGAGCCGCTGGTCGACCGGGGCGTGCCGGCCGGCCCGGGAGAACTCGCGGGAGATCATGTTCCAGTCGAAGAGCGCGTTGTGGGCGACCAGGACCCGGCCGCGCAGCCGTTCGGCGAAGTCGTCGGCGATCTCCGGGAAGGTCGGCGCACCCGCCAGCACCTCGTGGGTGAGGCCGTGGATCCAGACCGGGCCGGGGTCGCGCTCGGGATTGACCAGGGTGTACCAGTGGTCGGTGACCTCGCCCTCGGTGTCCAGCTGGTAGACGCCCGCCGAGATGACGCGGTCCGAACGGCCGAGGCCGGTGGTCTCGACGTCCACCACCGCGAAGCCCTCGGCGGGGGCGGCGGAGCGCTGGGCGGGGACGGGGACGGCCCGCGGCGCGCCGGACGTCTCGGGCTGGATCGCATGCATGGTCAAACAGAATAAGCGCCGCGGCGGTGGGGGCCGGTCGAAATGTGGCGGAGGCCGCCCGGAGTGAGCGGTTCGGCGGGCCGGAATAGAGTGGGCAGCGTATTCGTCGTACACCCAGTCGAATATCCCCTGGCTGCCCAACACCCCCGGCGCAGCCGATTTCCGAAGGACGAACGCTCATGCGCGCCACCGTGATCCACGGCCCCCACGACATCCGGATCGAGTCCGTGCCGGACCCGGTGATCCAGAACCCGACCGACGCCGTGGTCCGCGTGGTGAACGCCTGCATCTGCGGCAGCGACCTGTGGGCTTACCGGGGCGTGGCCGCCAGGGTGGCCGGGCAGCGGATCGGGCACGAGTTCCTCGGTGTGGTCGAGGAGACCGGCGCCGAGGTGAGCGGCTTCAAGCGGGGCGACCTGGTCGTGGCGCCGTTCGTCTGGTCGGACGGCAGCTGTGACTTCTGCCGCGAGGGCCTGCAGACCTCCTGCCCGCACGGCGGCTTCTGGGGCCAGGTCGGCTCGGACGGCGGCCAGGGCGAGGCGGTGCGCGTCCCGTACGCCGACGGCACGCTGGTGGCCCTGCCCAAGGACGCGGCGGGCGACGAGAAGCTGCTGCCCAGCCTGCTCGCCCTCTCCGACGTGATGGCCACCGGGCACCACGCCGCCGTCTCGGCGGGCGTGCGGCCGGGCGCGACCGTGGCGGTGGTCGGCGACGGCGCGGTGGGCCTGTGCGGCGTGCTGGCGGCGCAGCGGCTCGGCGCGGGCCGGATCATCGCGCTCGGCCGGCACACCGCCCGTACCGACCTGGCCCGCCGGTTCGGGGCCACCGACGTGGTCGCCGAGCGCGGCGAGGCCGCGATCGAGGCGGTCAAGGAGCTGACCGGCGGCCAGGGAGCGCACGCCGTGCTGGAGGCGGTCGGGACCGAGGAGTCGATGCGTACCGCCGTCTCGATCACCCGCGACGGCGGCGCGGTCGGCTATGTCGGGGTGCCGCACGGCGGCAGCGCGGGCGTCGACATCGGTCAGATGTTCGGCCGAAACGTTTCGCTCAACGGCGGCGTCGCCCCGGCCCGCGCCTACATTCCCGAGCTGCTGCCGGACGTCCTCTCCGGCGCCATCGAGCCCGGCCTGGTCTTCGACCGCACGATCGGCCTGGACGACGTCCCGGACGGCTACCGGGCGATGGACGACCGCTCCGCCCTGAAGGTGCGGATCGCTTTCTGACCTGTCGTCACCAGGGGCGGCACCGCAGGCCGGTGCCGCCCCTTCGGCATGTCCGGGTGCAATGATTTTCGGCCAATTGACTAGCGCGAGAGGGTGAACGGCTGGCCGATCGCGGTCAACCCCTTTCCGGGCGGGCCGGACGCTCCTAGCATTGCGCGGCGCGCATCCGGACTGTGACGCCCCTCACGTCCGATCGTTCCCCTGGTGCGACCAGCACGCCGAAGGAGTGAGGAGAGAGAGTGGAATCGCCGCCGATCACCACTGCCCCTACGGAAGTCCGACTCATCGAGGAGAGCGAAGAGTTCCGAACCCTGCGGCGCTCGTTCCGGAGCTACGCGTTCCCGGTCACCATCGGCTTCGTCCTCTGGTACCTGCTGTACGTCCTGCTCTCCTGCTACGCGCCCGGTCTGATGGGCACCAAGGTGGTCGGGCACATCAACGTCGCCCTGGTCCTCGGGCTGCTGCAGTTCGTCACCACCTTCGCCATCGCGGCCTGGTACGCGCGCTACGCGGACCGGCGGCTCGACCCGCCCGCCGCCGCGATCCGCGAGGCCCAGGGCGCCGTGGTCCACGCCCCGCGGGAGGCCGCCGAATGACCCTGCTCGCCACGTCCGCCACCGAGCACCGCGGCCTCACGATGACCCTGTTCGGGTTCTTCGTGCTGGCCACCCTCGGCATCACCGTCTGGGCCGGGCGGCAGACCAAGGACGCCGCCGACTTCTACGCCGGCGGCCGCGGCTTCACCGGCTTCCAGAACGGCCTTGCCATCTCCGGCGACTACATGTCGGCCGCGTCCTTCCTCGGCATCGCCGGGGCCATCGCGCTCTCCGGCTACGACGGCTTCCTCTACTCGATCGGCTTCCTGGTCGCCTGGCTGGTCGCGCTGCTGCTGGTCGCCGAACCGCTGCGCAACGCCGGCCGGTACACCATGGCCGACGTGCTCGCGTTCCGGATGAGGCAGCGGCCGGTGCGCACCGCGGCCGGGATCTCCACCATCGTGGTGTCGATCTTCTACCTGCTGGCCCAGATGGTCGGCGCCGGGACGCTGGTCGCCCTGCTGCTCGGGGTCAACGGGGACGGTGCCAAGCAGCTGACCATCGTCGCGGTCGGCGCGCTGATGGTGATCTACGTGGTGATAGGGGGGATGAAGGGCACCACCTGGGTGCAGATCATCAAGGCCGTGCTGCTGATCGCGGGCACCGCGCTGATGACCGTCCTGGTGCTGGCCAAGTACCACTTCAACCCCTCCGCGCTGCTGGGCGCCGCCGCCGACGCCAGCGGCAAGGGGGCCGCGTTCCTGGAACCGGGGCTCAAGTACGGCGTCAGCGGAACCAGCAAGCTCGACTTCCTCAGCCTCGGGATCGCGCTCGTGCTCGGCACCGCCGGGCTGCCGCACATCCTGGTCCGCTTCTACACCGTGCCCACCGCCAAGGCCGCCCGGAAGTCGGTGCTCTGGGCGATCGGGATCATCGGCGGCTTCTACCTGATGACCCTGGCGCTCGGCTTCGGCGCGGCGGCCCTGGTCGGCCCAAAGGCGATCAAGGCGGCCAACGCGGCCGGCAACACCGCTGCCCCGCAGCTCGCCGAGGAGCTCGGCGGCGGCGCGGGCACGACCGGCGGCGCGATCCTGCTGGCGGTGATCTCCGCGGTCGCCTTCGCCACCATCCTGGCCGTGGTGGCCGGCCTCACCCTGGCCTCCTCGGCCTCCTTCGCCCATGACCTGTACGCCAACGTCATCCGGCGGGGCAAGGCCACCGAGAAGGAGGAGGTGCTCTCGGCGAAGTGGGCCGCCGTCGCCATCGGCGCGGTCGCCATCGTGCTCAGCCTCTTCGCGGGGAAGCTCAACACCGCCGCGCTGGTCGCACTGGCCTTCGCGGTGGCCGCCTCGGCCAACCTGCCGACGCTGCTGTACTCGCTGTTCTGGAAGCGGTTCACCACCGCGGGCGCGGTCAGCTCCGTCTACGCGGGCCTGATCACGTCGGTGACGCTGGTCCTCTTCTCGCCGGTCGTCTCCGGCGGCAAGAACTCGCTCTTCCCGCACTCCGACTTCCACTGGTTCCCGCTGGAGAACCCCGGCCTGGTCTCCATCCCGGTCGGCTTCCTCGCGGGCTGGATCGGCACCCTGCTCTCCAAGGAGAAGGCCGACCCGGCGAAGTACGCTGAACTGGAGGTCCGCTCGCTGACCGGGCTGGGCGCCCACTGATGCACGGGCGATGACTAAGCTGGCCCGGCCCGCCGAACGCGGCGGCCGGGCCGGCCGCTTTTCCGGGCCGGCCGCGAACTCGGGAAGGGACCGCCGTGCTCCTCGACACCTTCGGCCGGCAGGCCGTCGACCTGCGGGTCTCCCTCACCGACCGGTGCAACCTGCGCTGCACCTACTGCATGCCGGAGGAGGGTCTGCAGTGGCTGGCCAAGCCGGACCTGCTCACCGACGAGGAGATCGTCCGGCTGGTGACTATCGCGGTCCGCGACCTCGGCGTCCGGGAGGTCCGGTTCACCGGCGGCGAGCCGCTGCTGCGGCCCGGGCTGGTCGGCATCGTCGACGCCTGCGCGGGGCTCGAACCGCGCCCCGAACTCTCCCTCACCACCAACGGCATCGGCCTCGCCCGGACCGCCGCAGCGCTGCACGCGGCCGGGCTGGACCGGGTCAACGTCTCGCTCGACACCCTCGACCCGGACACCTTCCACACCCTCACCCGCCGCCACCGTCACCAGGACGTCCTGGACGGGCTGGCCGCCGCCGAGGCCGCCGGGCTGGCGCCGGTCAAGCTGAACACCGTGCTGATGCGGGGGATCAACGACCACGAGGCTCCCGAGCTGCTCGCCTGGTGCCTGGAGCGCGGCTACGAGCTGCGGTTCATCGAGCAGATGCCGCTGGACGCCCAGCACGGCTGGGACCGCTCGGCGATGGTCACCGCCGAGGAGATCCTGGACCGGCTCGCCGCCCGATTCACGCTCGCCCCCGAGCTGTCCGCCCGCCGTGGCGCGGCGCCGGCCGAGCGCTGGGTGGTCGACGGCGGCCCGGGCCGGGTGGGCGTGATCGCCTCCGTCACCCGGCCGTTCTGCCGGGCCTGCGACCGCACCCGGCTGACCGCCGACGGGCAGGTGCGCAACTGCCTCTTCGCGACCGGGGAGACCGACTTGCGGACGGCGCTGCGCTCGGGCGGCGGCGACGCCGAGATCGGCGAGCTGTGGCGCGCGGCGATGTGGGGCAAGAAGGCCGGAGCCGGGATCGACGATCCGGAGTTCCTCCAGCCCGACCGGCCGATGTCGGCGATCGGCGGCTGAGTGAGGCCTGACGAGGCCTGACGGCGCCGGCGGAGCGGCGGGGCCGGAGACGACGGCCGGTGGCCGGTGGGCGGTGGCCTGGGGCCGAGTGAACCCCGGAGGGGCCGCGCGGGGGCTACTCGCCGTCCTCGGGGGTCCAGTCGGCGAGGGCGACGACCTCCTTGAGGAAGCCGCGCACGCCGAGGAACTGCGCGAGGTGCTCGCGGTGCTCCTCGCAGGCCGCCCAGGTCTTCCGGCGGTCCGGGGTGTGCAGCTTGGGGTTGTTCCAGACCAGCACCCAGCGGGCGTCCGCCCGGCAGCCCTTGGCGGAGCAGACCGGCGTCTGCGGCTGGGGGGTGTCCGGGGAGAGCATCGGGCCGTCCTCAAGCGGTGGGCGGGTGTGGTCACCGCCAGTCTTTCACGTGCCCGGACGGCTTCCGGATCCGGGCATGGCGACGCCGGGCAGCCACGGGGGGAGCCGCCCGGCGTCGGTCCGTCGCTCCGACGGGGGATGCGGAGCGCGTACGCAGTATGTCACGGCAGGACCCTCGGATGGGGAGGTCTTGCATGATTAATCTGAGGTTCTTTTGAGCTTTCCGCAGGGGCAGTTGGCGGAAACTCTGCCAAAACGGACAGTCAGCTCGGGTTCTGTGGAGAATCGGTGGGTGCACTCTCTGTCACATCCGTACCGTGCGACGCATCCGCCCCACCGGCACCACCGGTACCGCCGGGCCCGAGCATCAGCGGAACGTCCGGCGGGACGTCGAAGGTGCTCGGCAGGCCGGGCGCCCTCTCCCGGCCCGCGTTGGCGATCAGCACCGCGAAGTACGGCAGCAGCACGCCGCCCGCCAGCGCGGCGACCGCCAGCCACCGCTGGATGTCCCACAGGATCACCCCCAGCAGGACGCAGACGGTGCGGAGCAGCATCGAGGCCACGTAGCGGCGCTGCCGCCCGCGGACGTCCTCGGAGAGGCTGCTGCGCGCACCCGTGATCCGGTGGACCTCTCCACCGTCGGCGCTCTTGCCCATGTCCTACCGCCCTCGTCCACGCACCCGCGCGTCTCGCCGCGCGGCCACCTCACGGTACGCCGCGCGGGAACCGGCGACGAGACCGGGGCGGACGGACACGCGCCACCGGGGGCCTGTCCGGCCCATCAGGCCGGGCCGCAGGGGCCGACCGGCGGGGCCGGACCGGACGCGCCCTACCGCGCCTGGGAGAGGTACTCCGGCGGCACCGCGTCGGTCAGCCAGACACCGTTGGCGCTGATCCGGAACTCGTGGCCGGCCGACACCATCGCCGCGGCGTCGACCGTCAGGACCACCGGGCGGCCGTGCCGGGCACCGACCCGGGTGGCCGTGTCGGTGTCGGCGGAAAGGTGGACGTCCTGCCGGGCCATCGGCCGCAGGCCCTCGCGGAATATCGACGCAAGGTTCCGGGTGGCGGTGCCGTGGAACAGCACCGCCGGGGGCTCGGCGGCGGTCAGACCGAGGTCGACCGCCACCGTGTGCCCCTGGCTGGCGCGGATCGAGAGACCGTCCTCGGAGAAGGCGAACCGGCGCTTGTTGTTGGTCGCCACCACGTGGTCCAGCTCGGCCCTGGTCAGCCGGCTGCCCCTGGCCGCCAGTGCGGCGAGCAGGACGTCCACCCGGACCCAGCCGGCCGCGTCCAGGGTGATCCCGACCCGCTCGGGCTCGTGCCGCAGGATGCGGGAGAGCATCTTGCTGGTCCTGACCGTGCGCTTCTCGTCCACTTCTCTCTCGATCCTTCCCCCGTGGCGGCCCGGCTACGAGGCCTGGCTGACCGAACTCATGTTGAAGTCCGCGACCCGCACCGGCGGCATCGCCGTCCGGGTGAACCAGTCGCTCCACTCGCGCGGCAGGCAGCGCTCGGTCCGGCCCACCTCGGTGATCCGGCCGAGCAGCTCGACCGGCGACTCGTTGAACCGGAAGTTGTTCACCGCGCCGACGACCTCGCCGTTCTCCACCAGGTAGACGCCGTCCCGGGTGAGGCCGGTGAGCAGCAGCGTCGCCGGGTCCACCTCGCGGATGTACCAGAGGCAGGTGAGCAGCAGGCCGCGCTCGGTACGGGCGATCATCTCGTCCAGGGTCGGCGCGGCCGTCTGGTCGGCCGTCTGCAGGACGAGGTTGTCGATCGCCGGCTTCAGCGGCAGGCCGGTCAGGCCGGCCGAGTGCCGGGTGGTGATCAGCTCGGCCAGCTCGCCGTCCCGGATCCAGTCGGTGGCGGTCAGCTCCACGCCGTTGTCGAAGACCGAGGAGTCCCCGGCCGTCGAGTGCGCCAGCACGAACGGTGCCGCCTCCAGGCCCGGCTCGGCCGGGTCGGAGCGCAGTGTCAGCGGCAGCTTGGCCAGCTTGTCGCCGATCCGCGTTCCTCCGCCGGGCCTGGAGAACACCGTCCGCCCTTCGAAGGCGTCCCGGCCGCCGGAGGACCAGCTCAGGTAGATCATGAGGTCGGCCACGGCCGAGGGCGGCAGCAGCGTCTCGTACCGGCCGGCCGGCAGGTCGACCTTGCGCGCGCCCCAGGCCAGCCGCTTGGTCAGCTGGGCGTGCAGGTCGGCGACGTCCACGTCGGTGAAGTCCCGGGTGGCGGCGCCGGCCCAGGCCGAGCCGGTGAGGTCGGCCGTCTTGGCGTTCACCTCGACCATGCCGGTCGGCTGGTCGTGGCGCAGCCGCAGGCCGGTGGAGGTGCCCAGGTAGCTGGAGACCAGCTCGTGCCGGGCGAAGCCGTACAGCAGCTCGCCCTGCGCGGCGGCCCGGGCGAAGGCCTCGCCGAGGGCGGGTGCGAACGCCGCGAACACCTCGATCGAGGTCTCGGCCGGCGGCTCGGTGAAACGGGGGGAGGACGGCCGGTCGGCGATCAGCGGCTGGGCGTCCTCGGCCGGACCGGCCGCCCGGGCCGCGTCCTCCGCGGCCCGGACCAGGCCCTCCACCTCGTCCGCGGTGACGGCCTCGCGGGAGACCACCCCGGAGGCGGTGCCCTCGGCCCCGGCCACCGTGGCGATCACGGTGAGGCGGCGGCCGCGGGTGACCCCGTTGGTGGTGAGCGCGTTGCCGGCCCAGCGGAGGTTGGCGGTCGACTCCTCGTCGGCGATCACCACGCAGCCGTCGGCGCGGGAGAGGCCGAGCGCCAGCTCGACGAGTTCGTGGGGCTGCGTCGCGGCCATCAGTGACCCGCCTCCTGCTGGGTGTTGAGCACGTTGACGTTGCGGAACAGCGCGGACGGGCAGCCGTGGCTGACCGCCGCGACCTGGCCGGGCTGCGCCTTGCCGCAGTTGAAGGCACCGCCGAGGACGTAGGTCTGCGGGCCGCCGACGGCCGCCATCGAACCCCAGAAGTCGGTGGTGGTGGCCTGGTAGGCGAAGTCCTTGACCTGGCCCGCGAGCTCGCCGTTCCTGATGGCGTAGGCGCGCTGGCCGGTGAACTGGAAGTTGTAGCGCTGCATGTCGATCGACCAGGAGCGGTCGCCGACGATGTACAGGCCGTTCTCCACGCCCGCGAACAGGCCCTCGGTGGACGGGCCGCCGGCGGCCGGCCGGAGCGAGACGTTGGCCATCCGCTGCACCGGGACGTGGGCGGGGGAGTCGGCGAACGCGCAGCCGTTGGAGCGGTCGAACCCCTTGAGCTTCGCCATCCCGCGGTCCAGCTGGTAGCCCACCAGGACGCCGTCCTTGACGAGGTCCCAGGACTGGGTGGCGACGCCCTCGTCGTCGTAGCCGATGGTGGAGAGGCCGTGCTCGGCGGTGCGGTCGCCGGTGACGTGCATCAGCTCGGAGCCGTACTTCAGCGAGCCCAGCTTGTCGAAGGTGGCGAAGGAGGTGCCCGCGTAGGCGGCCTCGTAGCCGAGCGCCCGGTCCAGCTCGGTGGCGTGGCCGATCGACTCGTGGATGGTCAGCCAGAGGTTGGACGGGTCGATCACCAGGTCGTAGCGGCCGGCCTCGACGCTCGGCGCCTTCATCTTCTCGGCCAGCAGGACGGGGAGTTCGGCCAGCTCGGCGTCCCAGTCCCAGCCGGTGCCGGTCAGGTACTCGAAGCCGCGCCCGACCGGCGGGGCCAGGGTGCGCATCGAGTCGAAGGCCCCGGTGCGCTCGTCCACCGAGGTGGCCTCCAGCGTCGGGTGCAGCCGGATCCGCTGCTGGGTGGTCACGGTGCCGGCGGTGTCGGCGTAGAACTTGTTCTCCTGCACCGTCAGCAGCGTGGCCTGGACGTGCGAGACGCCCTCGGCGGCCAGCAGCCGCGAGCTCCAGCCGGCGAGCAGCGCCGTCTTCTCCGCGTCCGGCACCTCGAAGGGGCTCACCTCGTACGCGGAGACCCAGGTGGCGTCCGGGTAGACCGGCTCGTCCGCCAGTTCGACCCGCTCCTTCGACCCGGCCGCCCGGCTGATCCCGCCGGAGAGCCGGGCCACCGCGACGGCCTGCTCGGCGACCTTCGCCGCCGCGGCCGTGGTGAGGTCCACCCCGGCGGCGAAGCCCCAGGCGCCGTCCAGCAGCACCCGGACGGCGAAGCCGAGCTGGACGCTGTCGGAGGTGCCGGCCGGCCGGGCGTCGCGCAGCCGCCAGGAGGCGCTGCGGACCCGCTCCAGCCGGAAGTCGGCGTGCGCGGCGCCGAGTTCACGCGCCCGGGTGAGGGCGGCGTCGGCCAGGGCGTGCAGCGGGTAGGCGAGGAACAGCGGGTCGACGGCGCGCCCGGGCGCGGCGCCGGCACTGCTGGTCGGGGGGATCGGAGGCAATCGGGCTCCCTGGTCGGAGGGGCGGCGGTGCGGGCGGCCCCGGACAGGGGTACCCGCACCGCATCATTTCCCGTCCACAGGGATTGGGCCAGCGCATTTCGGCGGTGACACGCGCCGTCCGGCGCTGCGGCCCGCACGCCTCGGCGGGGGCGTCAGACGACGCTCTCCCACCAGCCGTCCAGCTCCGGCGGATTGTCGACGTCGACGCGCTCGCCGGGGCGGGGCACCGCCAGCGGTACGGCCTGCTGTTTGGCCTCCGCCAGCAGCCGCTCGATCGGCTCGGACCACGGGTGCAGGCCCAGGTTGAAGGTGCACCAGTGGACCGGGACCAGCAGGCCGGCGTTCAGTTCGCGGTGGGCGAGGACGGCGTCCTCCGGCGTCATGTGGATGTCCGCCCAGGCCGCGTCGTACGCGCCGATCTGCATCAGCGCGGCGTCGAACGGGCCGTGCTGCGCGCCGATCTCGGCGTAGCCCTCGAAGTAGCCGGAGTCCCCGGTGTAGAAGACCTTGCGGGTGGGCCCGGCGATCACCCAGGAGCCCCAGAGGGTGGTGTTGCGGGTCAGGCCGCGGCCGGAGAAGTGGTGGGCCGAGGTCAGGGTGACCGCCAGCTCGCCGAGGGTGCAGGTCTCGTCCCAGTCCAGCTCGATGATCCGGTGCTCCGGGACGCCCCAGCGGCGCAGGTGACCGCCGATGCCGAGCGGCACCGCGAACGGCGCCGACTGGCTGCGCACCAGCCGCTTGACCGTCGCCATGTCCAGGTGGTCGTAGTGGTCGTGCGAGATCAGCACCGCGTCGACCTGCGGCAGCTCCTCCAGCTCGACCGGCACCGGGTGCAGCCGCTTCGGGCCGACGTGCGCCGAGGGGGAGCAGCGCTCGCTCCAGACCGGGTCGAGCAGCACCCGGGTGCCCTCGATCTCGACCAGCGCGGACGCGTGTCCGTACCAGGTGATCTCCACGCCCTCGGCGGCCGGGCGCGGCCCGGCGGCGGGGCGGACGGTCGGCACCGGGTGCGCGGGCACCCGGCCCTCGCGCTGGAACAGCATCCGGCGCACGGTGTCCCGGTCGAAGTCGGGGGTGGACTTGGCCCGCGCCAGCGTGGACGGCGCGTTGTGGAAGACGCCGTCGCGGTACTGCGGCGAGTCGCGCACCCGCTCCTCGCGCTCGCCGTCCGGCCGGCGCCCGAACGCCGCCGGCAGGTCGCGCAGCGACCAGGCGGCCGCTCCCGCGCCGGCTGCCAGGGCGGCCAGGGCCAGCAGTCGTCCGCGCCGGTGGGTGGTACCGGGCCGTCCCTCGATCATCCGCGCTCTGCCTTCGCTCGTCGGCCTCGTCCGTCGCCGCGGCCGCCCGGGGCCCTTCCAGGGAAGCGGTGCGGTCGGCCCCGCTTGTCCGCACCACGGGGGCAACGGGTACGCGGCGGTACATGTTCCCGTGCGCCCGGTGCGGACGGGCCCGTGCGCAGGTCTCGTGGGAAGCCACAACGACCCGTGTGCGGCCGGTGCGCCGTCCGTGTGCAGTACGTGAACCCGGCATGGGCGCGGATTGTCGGATTGCGACAGTTCCGCCGGTGAGGCGCTGTGGGAGCTCGATTCGTCTCCGCCCCGGGCCGACCGATAGCGTCACACTGCGTACGCAATCCGACGTACGCACCCTTACGGAGAGAGGTGGATCGTTGAGCCGCTCGGTTCTCGTCACCGGAGGAAACCGGGGCATCGGCCTCGCGATCGCCCTGGCCTTCGCCGAGGCGGGCGACAAGGTCGCCATCACCAGCCGCTCGGGTGAGGTGCCCGAGGAGCTGGCCAAGCACGACGTCCTCGCGGTGCGCTGCGACATCACCGACAGCGCCCAGGTGGACGCGGCGTTCACCGAGATCGAGGCCAAGCACGGCGGTGTGGAGGTGCTGGTCGCCAACGCGGGCATCACCCACGACACGCTGCTGCTGCGCATGTCCGAGGAGGACTTCACCTCCGTCGTGGACACCAACCTCACGGGCACGTTCCGGGTGGTCAAGCGCGCCTCCAAGCTGATGATGCGCGCCCGCAAGGGCCGGGTCGTGCTGATCTCCTCGGTGGTCGGCCTCTCCGGCTCGCCGGGCCAGGCCAACTACGCCGCCTCCAAGGCCGGCCTGGTCGGCTTCGCGCGCTCGCTGGCGCGCGAGCTGGGCCCCCGCAACATCACCGTCAACGTGGTCGCCCCCGGCTTCGTCGACACCGACATGACCGCAGTGCTCAGCGACGAGCGCCGCGCGGAGATCGTCTCGGGCGTGCCGCTGGGCCGTTACGCGGCGCCCGCCGAGGTCGCCTCCACCGTGCGGTTCCTCGGTTCGGACGAGGCCGCGTACATCACCGGAGCCGTCATTCCCGTCGACGGCGGATTGGGCATGGGTCACTGAACATGAGTGGAATCCTTGAGGGCAAGCGGATCCTGATCACCGGAGTGCTGATGGAGTCCTCCATCGCGTTCCACACCGCCAAGCTCGCCCAGGAGCAGGGCGCGGAGATCATCCTCACCGCCTTCCCGCGCCCGACCCTCACCGAGCGGATCGCCAAGAAGCTGCCGAAGCCGGTCAAGGTGCTGGAGCTGGACGTCTCCAGCGAGGAGCAGCTGGCCGGCATCGCCGACCAGGTCCGCGAGCACCTGCCGACCCTGGACGGCATCGTCCACTCGATCGGCTTCGCCCCGCAGGACGCCCTGGGCGGCAACTTCCTCAACACGCCGTGGGAGTCCGTCGCCACCGCCATGCAGGTCTCGGCGTTCTCGCTGAAGTCGCTCACCACGGCGCTGCTCCCGCTCATGCAGGACGGCGGCTCGGTGGTCGGCCTGACCTTCGACGCCCAGTTCGCCTGGCCGAAGTACGACTGGATGGGCCCGGCCAAGGCCGCGCTGGAGGCCACCTCCCGCTACATGGCCCGCGAACTCGGCGAGCGCAACATCCGGGTCAACCTGGTGTCGGCCGGCCCGATCGGCTCGATGGCCGCCAAGTCCATCCCGGGCTTCGGCGACCTGGCCGCGACCTGGGACGCCCGCTCCCCGCTGAAGTGGGACCTGAGCGACCCGGAGCCGGCCGGCCGCGGCGTCGTCGCCCTGCTGTCGGACTGGTTCCCGAAGACCACCGGCGAGATCGTCCACGTGGACGGCGGCCTGCACGCCATCGGCGCCTGACGGCCCGCACACACCGACGCCGCTGCCCGGCACTCCCCCTGGGGGTGCCGGGCAGCGGCGTTGCGCTTTCTCGGACGGCGGCACGGCGGCAGCCGGCTGCCCGGTGCGTGACGCCGACGACGGCACGGCGGGGCCGGGGCCCGGGCGGGCCCCGGCCGTCGGGTCAGGAGTCGGAGGGGGCGCAGGCGCCGATGGCGCGGCCGGCCTCGACGGAGGCCCGCTGGGGGTCGCCGGCGCGGATGGCGTCGAGGATCTCGTCGTGGCCGAGGTAGCGCTCGGCGATCAGTTCGGGGCCGACGTCGTGGCGCAGGTGGGCGCGGGTGACCTCGCCGAGGTCGGCGTAGAGGGCGGCAAGCACGTCGTTGTGGGCGGCGGCCACGACGGCCTGGTGGAAGGCGGCGTCGGCCTGGACGAAGTCCTCGGCGTCGCCGGACTGCCAGGCGTCCTCGCGGCGGGCGAGCGCGGCGTCCAGCAGGGCGAGGTCGCGGTCGGTGCGGCGGGTGGCGGCCAGGCCGGCGGCGGAAGTCTCCAGGGTGACCCGCAGTTCGGCCACCTGGGCCTGGTCGGCGTCGGCGAAGCGGCGGTGCATGACCCCGGCGAGCTCGCTGGTCGCGAGGACGTAGGTGCCCGAGCCCTGGCGGATGTCCAGCAGGCCGTTGTGGGCGAGGGCGCGGACGGCCTCGCGGACGGTGTTGCGGGCGACGCCGAGCTGTTCGACGAGGGCGGCCTCGGTGGGGATGCGCGAGCCGACGGGCCACTCGCCCGAGGTGATCTGGGCGCGCAGTTGCGCGATCACCTGGTCGGACAGCGGGGTGCGCCTCGGTGAGGACAGCGCCACGGGGACTCCTTGCGGCTTCGGGTCGGCGACGGCGGGGGCGGCGGCCGGTGGGTGGGTGGGTCGGTTGGCGTTCGGGCGGTGGGGCGGGGTCCGGGCGGTGGGGCGGGGTCCGGACGGTGCTTCAGGGGGGTCGGGACATCATGCCAATTCAAAGATGCGCTAATTCATCCCATCATTCTATGATGGCTCCCATGCCTCCCGCAGCAGACACCGCCACGTCCCCGCGAACCGGGGCCGGACCGCAGACCGAGCGGCCCACCGCCACCGCCTCCCCCTCCTCCGATCGGAGCAAGTACCTCGGCTGGCTGTTCGCCGTCGCGATCGCCGCCGCCGCCTTCAACCTCCGCCCCGTGGTCACCAGCCTCGGGCCGCTGCTCCGGCAGGTCACGGCCGACCTCGGAATGAGCCCGACGGTGGCCGGCCTGCTCGCCGCCGTCCCCTCGCTGTGCTTCGCCGTCTTCGGTTTCACCGCCCCCGGCATGGCGCGCCGGCTCGGCCCGATCGCGGTCGTCACCGCGGGCATGGGCGCGATCACGGTGGGCGCCCTGACGCGTTCCTTCGCCGGCGGCACGGTGGTCTTCCTGCTGCTCACCGCGCTGGCGCTGGCCGGGGTGGCGGTCTCCAACGTGCTGATCCCGGTGGTGATCAAGCGCTACTTCCCGGACCGGGTCGGTCCGATGATCGGCCTGTACTCGATGGCGCTGTCGGCCGGCACCTCGCTGGCCGCGGCCGTCACCGTCCCGATGACCAGCGCGCTCGGCGGCGACTGGCGGGTCGGGCTCGGCGTCTGGGCCGCGCTCGGCGCGGTCGCCCTGGTGCTCTGGCTGGTCGTCGCGGCGGTCAGGCGCGAGCGCGGCGACAAGGCCTCCGCCACGACCACCGAGCGGCTGCCGATCACCCGCAGCCGCACCGCCTGGGCGATGGCCTGCTTCTTCGGCCTCCAGGCCACCGGCGCGTACGCGGTGATGGGCTTCCTGCCGATGATCTTCCAGGACGCCGGGGTCTCCAAGGGCACCTCCGGGGTGCTGCTGGCACTCACCATGGCGGTCGGCGTGCCGGTCTCCTTCGTGCTGCCCAACCTCGCCGCCCGCCGCGGTGACCAGCGGCTGTTCGTCGTCGTGCTGGCCTCCTGCGGCATCGCCGGGTACGCCGGGCTGGCGCTGGCCCCGGCCGGCGGCGCCTGGCTCTGGGCCACCCTGGTCGGTCTCTCCAACTGCGCGTTCCCGCTGGTGCTCACCATGATCGGCCTGCGTGCCAGGACCGCCGGCGGGGTGGCCCAGCTCTCCGCCTTCGCCCAGGGTGTCGGCTACCTGATCTCCATCCCCGGCCCGATCCTGATCGGCCGGCTGTACCAGGCCACCGGCGACTGGTACCTGCCGCTGGGCTTCCTCGGCCTGCTGCTGGTGCCGCAGATGCTCTTCGGCCTGCGGGCGGCGCTGGCCCGGCACATCGAGGACGAGGCGGTCCGCCCCGCCACACCCGCCAGGGCCTGACGGGCGGCCGGCGCGGGCCCGAGGGGCCGGTGCCCGGCGGGCATGACCGGGGTGGGAGAATCCGGTCATGCCCGTACTCGAACCGAACCCCACCGACGGCCACAAGAAGCTCGGCCAGCTGGCCGCGGTGATCGCCGGCATCGTCGTCCTGCTGATCATCGTCGCCAACGTGGCCCAGAACCTCGGCTGACGCCCGCCCGGGACACCCGGCCGACCGACGGCCACCTCCTGCCGGCCGTCGGGCGACCTCCCGTTGGCCGGCACGCGAAGCCCCGGCGAACGGCGCATGATGGCACCCTCCACTCCTGAGAGTGGCGGCATCCGGGAGCATCGCGCCCCTCGGCGGCTTTTCTGCCAAGCTTGCTGGGTATGAGCGCCGACACGCCCCGCAGGATCATCGTTCTCCGCCATGCCAAGGCCGACTGGCCCAACGGCGTCGACGACCACGAGCGGCCGCTGGCCGACCGGGGCCGCCACCAGGCCCCGGACGCCGGCCGCTGGCTCGCCGACTCCGGCATCAACCCCGACTACGTGCTCTGCTCGACGGCCCTGCGTACCCGTGAGACGTGGAAGCTCGCCGCGCACGAGCTGCCGAAGCGCCCCCGGAAGACCGTCTACGAGGACCGGGTGTACGACGCCAGCCCCGGCGAGATCATCACCGTCCTCCAGGAGACGCCGGAGGAGTACGCCGACGTGGTGCTGGTCGGCCACAACCCCGGTGTGCTCGGGCTGACCCAGGTGCTGGCCGGGGACGAGGGCGACCGGGACGCGCTGGAGCGGCTGCGGCTCGGCGGCTTCCCCACCGCCGCCATCGCGGTGCTGAGCTTCGGCGGCTCCTGGAAGGGCGTCGAGCCGGGCGTGGCGGCGCTGGTCTCGTACTACACGCCGCAGGACTGACACCCGCGCCGGCCCGGTGGGCGCGGACCGACGGCCGGTGCGCCGCCGGCGCTGACGGCCGGCGCGCCGCTGGACTGACACGCGCAGGACCGATCGGACGTACGTGAGGGGCGCGAGGAGTGGTCCTCGCGCCCCTCACGCCTGTGCGGGAGCTACTCGGTCGGCGTGCCGTGCAGGACGTCGGCCGCCTCGACCTCCTCGCGGGTGATGCCCAGCAGGTAGAGCACGGTGTCAAGGAAGGGCACGTTCACCGCGGTGTCGGCGGCCTCCCGCACCACGGGCTTGGCGTTGAAGGCCACGCCCAGCCCGGCCGCGTTCAGCATGTCGAGGTCGTTGGCGCCGTCGCCGATCGCCACCGTCTGCTCCAGCGGCACCTTGGCCTGCTCGGCGAAGCGGGCCAGCCAGCGGGCCTTGCCGGCCCGGTCCACGATCTCGCCGACCACCCGGCCGGTGAACTTCCCGTCCACCACCTCCAGGGTGTTGGCGGCCGCGTAGTCCAGCCCCAGCTGCTCCACCAGGTGGTCGGTGACCTGGGTGAACCCTCCGGAGACCACCGCGACCTGGAAGCCCAGCCGCTGGAGCGTCCGGATCAGGGTGCGTGCCCCCGGGGTGAACCGGACCTCCGCGCGCACCTTCTCGGTCACCGCGGCGTCCAGGCCGGCCAGCAGTGCCACCCGGGCGCGCAGCGACTCGGCGAAGTCCAGCTCGCCGCGCATCGCCGCGGCCGTCACCTCGGCGACCTTCTCCTCGCAGCCCGCGTGGGCGGCGAACAGCTCGATCACCTCGTCCTGGATCAGGGTCGAGTCGACGTCCATCACGATCAGCCGCTTGGCCCGGCGCTCCAGGCCGGCCGCCACCACGGCGATGTCCACCCGCTGGGTGGCCGCCTCCTGGGCCAGCGCGGCGCGCAGCTCGTCGGTGGCGACGCCCGAGACGGCCAGCTCGACCGCGGTCACCGGGTACTTGGCCAGCCGGAAGACACGGTCGATGTTGCCGCCCGCGGCGGTGATCCGGGAGGTGAGCGCGGCGGTGGCGGAGGCGGTCAGCGGGTGGCCGAGCACGGTGACGTGCGAGCGGCCCTCGCGGCGCGGCCGGTTGTCGCCGATGCCGGAGATGATCTCGGCCTGGAGCTTCTGCTCCTCGGCCCAGCGGTGCACGGTGGAGCGCAGCTCGCCCTCGACGCCGGGGGCGCCGCCGGCCGGCGGGGTGACCAGGGCGCACAGCGTTATCCGGCCACGGGTGACGACCTGTTCGATGTCGATCACGTCGACGCCGAATCCGGCCAGGGTGGCGAAGAGGCCGGCGGTGATGCCGGGGCGGTCCTTGCCGAACACCTTGACGAGCAGGGTGCGCTCGTCCTCGGTCCGGGGCTGCGGGGCGGGGAACGGCTCGGCGGCCAAGGGCGATGCGTTCATGATGCCTCCCACGCTACCCGCCGTCCGGCGACGTCACGGCACCCGTCCGCGTCGTGGACGGGACGGAGGACGGGCCCGGGAGGGAGGTGCGGGAGGTGTGCGCACCACCCCCGTGACCGGGCGGTTGCGCAGAGGTGACGACCAGGGGTGATGGCGGGGCCGTCCGCGAATCGTTGCCGCCTGGTCACAGTCACCGGGGGTGACTTTCGTCAACGGGCGACGGGCTGGAATGATTCCCCCGTCAGATTCAGGACGTCGCACCCCCGGTCGGGGGCCACAATCGGGGGACCGAGAGAGCGGGGCAGGCGAGCAGTGCCGCAACTCGTCATTGAGATCAACGGACAGCAGCGGACTCTGGAGCCGGGGCGGTCCTACACCATCGGGCGCAACCCGCAGTCGGACTTCCCGTTCGACGACGCCAGGGTTTCCTGGCACCACGCCACCATCTCCTTCAACGGGGCGGGTTGGCAGCTCGACGACCACGGGAGCACCAACGGCACCTACACCGGCGGCGCCCGCACCATGCAGGCCCAGCTCTTCCCCGGTGCGGTGGTCAACCTCGGCAACGCCGAGAACGGTCCGCGGCTCGGGTTCTCCGCGCCGGCCCAGGCCGCCGCGCAGGCCCCCGCCTGGCACGAGGCCGCCACCAGCCGCAGCCACGCCCCGGCGCCCCAGCCGCCCGTCCAGCAGCAGCAGCAGCAGCAGCCGATGCAGCAGCAGTGGGCCCAGCAGCCCCCAGTCCAGCAGCAGCCCCAGCAGCAGTGGGGCGGGCAGCAGCCCGTCCAGCAGCAGTGGGGCGGCCAGCCGCAGCCGCAGCCCTTCCCGCAGCAGCAGGGCTTCCCGCAGCCGGACCCGCACGGCGGCTTCCCGCAGCAGCACGCCCCGCAGCACGATGCCGGCGGCCCGCAGCCGACGATGATCCGCAGCCTGACGGCCGGGATGAACACCGTCCGGATCGGTCGCGCGCTCGACAACGACATCGTGGTCTCCGACCTCCAGGTCTCCCGCCACCACGCCGAGCTGCGCCAGCTGCCCGACGGCCGGTACGAGATCGTCGACCTCGGCAGCCACAACGGCATCTTCCTCAACGGCCAGCGCGTCCAGCGTCAGCTGATCGGCCCGCAGGACCGCCTGACCGTCGGTCACTCCAGCTTCGTCCTGGTCGGGGACCAGCTGCAGGAGTTCGTCGACACCGGCGCCGTCTCCTTCTCCGCCCGCCACCTGACCGTCGAGGTCGACTTCAAGGGCGGCAAGAAGGTCCTGCTCAACGACGTCAGCTTCGGCGTCCCGGAGAAGTCCCTGGTCGCCGTCATCGGCCCGTCCGGCTCCGGCAAGTCGACCCTGCTGCGCGCCCTCACCGGCTACCGCCCGGCCGACCGCGGCGACGTCCTCTACGACGGCCGCAACCTCTACAAGCAGTTCGCCGAGCTGCGCTCGCGCATCGGCCTGGTGCCGCAGTCGGAGATCCTGCACAAGGAACTGACCGTCCGCACCGGCCTCAAGTACGCGGCCCGGCTGCGCTTCCCCGGTGACACCGAGGCCGCCGAGCGCGAGGCGCGGATCGACGAGGTGCTCTACGAGCTGCGCCTCGACAAGCGCGCCGACAACCGGATCACCGCCCTCTCCGGCGGCCAGCAGAAGCGCGTCTCGGTGGCCCTGGAGCTGCTGACCAAGCCGTCGCTGATCTTCCTGGACGAGCCCACCTCGGGCCTCGACCCGGGCATGGACCGCGAGGTCATGCAGATGCTGCGCGGCCTCGCCGACGACGGCCGCACCATCCTGGTCGTCACCCACTCGGTGGCCGAACTCGCGCTCTGCGACCGGCTGCTGGTGATGGCGCCGGGCGGTTCGGTGGCCTACTTCGGCCCGCCGGACGAGGCGCTGCACTTCTTCGGGTACGAGACCTGGGCCGACGTCTTCCAGGCCTTCGAGAACTACCCGGACCACGACTGGGCCGGCCGCTACCGCGGTTCGGTGCACTACCAGCAGTACTCCGCCGACGTGGACGCCGGTGCGGTGCAGTCCGCCCAGATCGTCCAGGAGGCCATCCGCCCGCCGAAGCCGCAGAGCTGGGGCTCGCAGTTGTGGACGCTGATCCGCCGCTACGTGTCGGTGCTCGCCTCGGACCGCGGCTTCCTGGCCCTGTCGGTGCTGCTGCCCGCGGTCATCGGCGCGGTCAGCGTGCTGATCCCCAACGAACCGGGGCTCGCACCCAACCCGAAGACGCAGCTCCACCTCAACAGCGGGGCCGCGACGATCATGCTGATCCTGGCGATCGGCGCCTGCTTCTCCGGATCGGCCAACTCGGTCCGAGAGTTGATCAAGGAACGGGCGATCTACGAGCGAGAACGAGCCACCGGGCTCTCCCGCTCGGCGTACATGATGTCCAAGATCATCGTGCTGGGCTTCTTCAGCGTGATCCAGGGCGCCATCATCTCCGCCGTCGGCTTCCTGCCGCGCAAGCTCCCCGAGCACGGTCTGATCATCGAGAACCTGCCGGTGATCGAGATGACCATCGGCATGATCCTGCTCAGCTTCGCCGCGATGATGTTCGGCCTGATGATCTCCGCGCTGGTCAAGACCACCGAGAAGACCATGCCGCTGCTGGTCATGTTCGCGATCGTCCAGGTCGTCTTCACCGGCTGCCTCTTCCAGATCTTCGGCAAGCCCGGTCTGGAGCAGGCCGCCTGGCTGATGCCGGCCCGTTGGGGCACCGGCATCGTGTCCGTCACGCTCAACCTCTCCGAGCTCATGGGTCCCTGGAACAAGGACTTCCAGCACCCGGACTACGACCCGCTGTGGAAGCACACCGTCGCCCAGTGGTGGATCGACGCGGGAGCGCTCATCGCGATGTCGATCGTCATCGGCGTCGTCGTGACGCGCCTCCAGCGCCGCCACGAGCCCGAGGTCATGCAGAAGGGCTGACCCCCCTCGCCGCACCCCCAGGGGCGGCTCTTCCCGGCAACGGGGAGGGCCGCCCCTCGGCGTCCCGCCCTAGGTCCTGCGACCTGGTCCCCGCGCGCCCCCGGACCGACGCGGTGGCGCGCCCGGCGGCGGTAGTTTGGCGGTATGCCCACCCCGCCCAGTGACCGCCGCCCCCGGACCGGGCTGCTGCCCGTCGACCGGATCCCGATCGGCCCGCCGCCCGACGGCCCGCTGCCCGCCTGCGAGCCCTGCCTCGCCGGCATCGAGGCCGTCAGCCGGGCCCTTCTCGCGATGAGCCGCCACCTGGAGGTGCGCGAGGTCCTGCGCCGGATCACCGCCTCAGCCCGCGGCCTGCTCGACGCCGAGTACGCGGCCCTGGGCGTGCCCGACGACCACGGCGGCTTCGCCCAGTTCGTCGTCGACGGCGTCACCGACGAGCAGTGGAAGGCCATCGGCCCGCTGCCCCGCCAGCACGGCGTACTCGCCAAGATGCTGCACGAGACCGGCCCCACCCGCCTCGCCGACGTCCGCAAGGCGCCCGCGTTCGAGGGCTGGCCCGCCGCCCACCCGGAGATGGACGCCTTCCTCGGCATGCCCGTCCTCGACACCGACGCCGCCGAGGACGAACCGCAGGTCATGGGCGTCATCTTCCTCGCCAACAAGCGCGGCGGCGGCGGCTTCACCGACCACGACGAGGAACTGCTGCGGATCCTCGCCGCCCACGCCGCCCTCGCCCTCTCCAACGCCCGCCTCTACGAGCGCAGCCGCGAACTCACCCTGGCCGGCGAGCGCGCCCGGATCGCCCACGACCTGCACGACGCCGTGTCGCAGAAGCTCTTCTCGCTGCGCCTCACCGCCAAGGCCGCCGCCACCCTGGTCGACCGCGACCCGGCCCGCGCCCGCGCCGAACTCGCCGAGGTCGCCCGGCTCGCCGCCGAGGCCGCCGACGAACTGCGCGCCGTCGTCGTCGAGCTGCGGCCCGCCGCCCTGGAGGAGGACGGCCTCAGCGCCACCCTCGCCTCCCAGGTACAGGTCCTCGACCGCGCCCACAGCGCCGACGTCGCCTTCGCCGCCGACGGCGTGCGCGCCCTGCCGCCGGCCCAGGAGGCGGCGCTCCTGCGGGTCGCCCAGGAGGCCCTGCACAACGCGCTGCGCCACTCCGGCGCCCGCCGGGTCACCGTCACCCTGGCCGGCACGCCCGCCCGCGGCGCCGTCCTGCGGGTCCGTGACGACGGCCGGGGCTTCGATCCCGAGTCCGTGCGCCGGGCCGGCCGCCACCTCGGCCTCGCCTCGATGCGTGACCGCGCCTCCGCGGTCGGCGGCACGCTCACCCTGGACTCGGCCCCCGGCGCGGGGACGGTCGTCGAGATGGAGGTCCCCGGTGCCTGACACCACACAAGCGATCCGCGTCCTGCTGGTCGACGACCACCAGGTCGTCCGCCGCGGCCTGCGCACCTTCCTGGAGGTGCAGGACGACATCGAGGTCGTGGGCGAGGCCGCCGACGGTGCGGAGGGCATCGACCGGGCCCGCGAACTCGACCCGGACGTCGTCCTGATGGACCTCAAGATGCCCGGCGTGGACGGTATCGAGGCGCTGCGCACGCTCAAGGGCGAGGGCAGCCGGGCCCGGATCCTCATCGTCACCAGCTTCACCGAGCACCGCACGATGGTCCCCGCCCTGCGGGCCGGCGCCGCCGGGTACGTGTACAAGGACGTCGACCCGGAGGCGCTGGCCGGCGCGATCCGCTCGGTGCACGCCGGCCACGTCCTGCTCCAGCCCGAACTGGCCGAGGCGCTGCTCGCCGACGACGGCCCGCGCCCGCCGCAGGGGCGCGGCGGCACGCTGACCGAGCGTGAGCGCGAAGTCCTCGGCCACATCGCCGACGGCCGCTCCAACCGGGAGATCGCCCGCAGCCTGCACCTGTCCGAGAAGACGGTGAAGACGCACGTCTCCAACATCCTGATGAAGCTGGACCTCTCCGACCGCACCCAGGCCGCCCTCTGGGCCGTCCGGCACGGGGAGGCCCGGGAGGGGTAGCGCGCGGAGGCCTAGGCCCGTCGGCAGCGCGCCCGGGCCGCTTCCGCCCCCGGGCGCGACCCCTCGGGCGACGATCCGTCAGCGGTGTGTGCCAGCCTGGGGGACCGTCACCGAGTCACGGGGGAGTCGCCGGATGAGCACACCGAGGAAGGCGTACGGGCCCGTCACGCTGGCCAAGGAACTGGGACTGACGCCGCGTCTGCTGAGCCGGGCCCAGCGGCTCGACCTCGTGCCGGCGCCGGACGGCGACCGCTGCTGGTCACGGGCGGTGGTCGAACCGCTGCTGGAACGGCGGGCGGAGATCGCCGCGGCGCTGGAGGCCGAGGCGGCCGGGCGGGCCGCGAAGCTGGCGGCGGAGACGGCCCGGGACCGCGAGGCCTACGGGCCGGAGGTCCTGCGGCGGCGGTTGGGGCTGACGCGCTGGCAGTTCGACGAGGCGCTGGAGCGGGGTCTGATCCCCGAGCCGGACACCGGCCTCGCCCACTGGTCGGCGGCCGTGGAGTCGGCGCTCCGCGCACAGCTCCCGGAGCTGGTGGCCGAGCTGGGCGGCGGGCCCCGGATGGGCAGCCGCAAGGCGGCGAAGCTCCTGGCGCACGCCACCGGCCTGGCGGTCACGCCCGAGGACGTCCAGCAGCTGGTGGAGGTCGGCGTGCTGCGGCCGGCCGGCGAGTTCAAGGGCTGGCCCACCTACCGCGAGGAGGACCTGACGGCGCTGGCGGAGGCCTCGGTCGGGGAGGTCGTCGCGGCCCGGGAGGCCCGGGCCGCGACGGAGGCGGAGGCGGTCACGAAGGAGGAGACGGTGACGGAGGCGGTGACGGCGGCCGGGGAGGACACCGGCCACCGGGACGGACCGAGCTGCTCCGCCGAGGAGGCCGCCGAGGAACTGGGCTGGTCGCGGAGCCGGTTCGCGCTGCACGTGGCCCGCGGCGGCCTCCTCCCCGGCGCCGACGGCCGGTTCGCCCGCGCGCAGGTGCGCGAGCAGTACGCCGCCGACCCGTGGCGGGAGGAGGCCGCGGGCTGACGGCGCGGGCGGACCGGCGGGTGGATCAGCGGGCGTCGCGCTCGTCCACCAGGGCGTTGTACGCCGCCACCTGGGCCCGGCGGGCGGTCCGTTGCAGGGGCGCCAGGACGGCCTGGCGGGAGGCCATCTCGGAGGCGCTGACCGCGGCACCGTGACTGCCGGAGGCGATCGACAGCAGCGCGCCGACCTGCCGGGCCGACTCCAGCACCCGGACGGCCCGCGGCGGGTAGCCGGGGGCGAGCAGCTCGGCGTGGCCGCGGCGGCGGTAGGCCTCCAGGGCGCGCAGCGCCTCCGGGCCGGCGCCGGCGACGTCGAGGCGGGTGAGCAGCAGGGTGGCCTCGCGCAGGCTGTCCGCCAGCTCGCGCTCCGCCTCGTGCAACGAGGGCACGTCGGCCGGCGGGTTGTCGTTCACCTCGGCGCAGCGCCAGAGCACCGTCGCCGAGCGGTCCCCGGCCGGGCCGAACACCTCGACCTCCGGGACGAGCCCGAGCGGCACCCCGACGGCCAGCACCGCCTCGCCCGCGGCCATCGCCCGGTCGTTGAAGGCCGGCGGGCCGGTCAGCCCGAGCGGGTGGCCGGCCCCCGGCAGGGCCAGCCGCAGGCCCTTCACGCCGAGCACCCGGAGCCGCCCGAGCGCCCAGGTGAGGCCGTGCTGCTCGCCCGGGGCATCCCCGGGCAGTCCGGTCACCCGGTGGCTCTCGTCGCTGCCGAGGACGGCCGCGGCGGCGTTGTCGGGCGGCACCAGACCGGCCAGCAGAGCGTTGCCCCAGGCGGCCAGCCGCCCTGAACGGGGCTCTTCGTACGGATTGTCGGCAGGAGTCGCGAGCATCCGGCCAGCCTACGGAATCGGCGGTCATCCGCGTGGCGTAGGTTTGCCCATGCGTGTGCGGCGCACCCCACTCCGTGCCACCCGGCCGCCGGAGTAGGCTGCCCGCCCGCACCGACGGCCGTGATTTCTGTTTTGGGGAAGGCGTAGGCATGAGCGACGTGCTGGAGCTGGTGGACGTATCCGTGGTCCGGGAGGAGCGCGCGCTGGTCGACCAGGTCTCGTGGTCCATCTCGGAGGGCGAGCGCTGGGTCATCCTCGGCCCCAACGGCGCGGGCAAGACCACCCTGCTGCAGATCGCGTCCACGTACCTCTTCCCGACCTCCGGCAAGGTGTCCGTCCTGGGCGAGAAGCTCGGCGAGATCGACGTCTTCGAGCTGCGCTCCCGGATCGGCCTGGCCGGCGCCGCGATGTTCGACAAGCTGCCCGCCGAGCAGACCGTGCTGCAGACGGTTCTCACCGCCGCGTACGGCATGACGGTCAGCTGGCAGGAGCAGTACGAGGAGTCCGACGAGTCCCGCGCGCTGGTGCTGCTGGACCGCCTCGGCATGTCCAAGCTGACCGCCCGCAAGTTCGGCACCCTCTCCGAGGGCGAGAAGAAGCGCACCCTGATCGCGCGCGCCCTGATGACCGACCCCGAGCTGCTGCTGCTGGACGAGCCGGCCGCCGGCCTGGACCTCGGCGGCCGCGAGGACCTGGTCCGCCGCCTCGGCGCGCTGGCCCAGGACGAGTTCGCGCCGGCCATGGCCATGGTCACCCACCACGTCGAGGAGATCGCCCCCGGCTTCACCCACGTCCTGATGATCCGTCAGGGCAAGGTGCTCACCGCCGGCCCGATCGACACCGAGCTGACCGCGCGCAACCTGTCCAAGTGCTTCGGCCTGCCGCTGACCCTGGAGCGGCACGGCGACCGCTGGTCCGCCCAGGGTCTGCCGCTCGGCTGAGGCCCCGCGGGCGCGTCCGGCCGGAGGGCTCCCGACCCGCCCGGCAGCACGGAACTCCGCTGAACTGGGACCGGTCGCACGTGCGACCGGTTTCCGCCCCTCCACCTGCGGGAACTGTCCGCCTCGAAGGCCCTTCGCTCCCTAGGATGGACACGTGGACAGCTGGATCTGGTGGCTCCTGGCCGCCGTCGGCCTCGGCATACCGTTGGTGATCACCGCGATGCCGGAGTTCGCCATGTTCGCGGTCGGCGCGCTCGCCGCGGCCGGCGTCGCCGGGCTGGGAATCGGGGTGGTCTGGCAGGTCCTGACCTTCGTCGCGGTCTCGGCCGGGCTGCTGGTGGTGGTCCGCCCCATCGCGTACCGGCAGATGCAGAAGGGCCCGCAGGTCAAGATGGGCATCGAGGCGCTCAAGGGCGCCACCGCGGTCGTCGCGGAACAGGTCGACGGGGAGGGCGGACGGATCAAGCTCAACGGCGAGATCTGGTCGGCCCGCGCGCTCAACCCCGGCAGTGTGTACTCGCCGGGGCAGCAGGTCGACGTCGTCGAAATCCAGGGCGCGACCGCCCTGGTCGTCTAGGGGAGAGTCCGTGGAACCCGTCCTTATCGTCCTGGTCGTCCTGGTCGTGGTGGCATTCATCGCGCTGATCAAGACGATTCAGGTCATCCCGCAGGCCAGCGCCGCGATCGTGGAGCGCTTCGGCCGCTACACCCGGACGCTCAACGCCGGCCTGAACATCGTCGTCCCGTTCATCGACCGGGTCCGCAACCGGATCGACCTGCGCGAGCAGGTCGTGCCGTTCCCGCCCCAGCCGGTGATCACCCAGGACAACCTGGTGGTCAACATCGACACGGTCATCTACTACCAGGTGACCGACCCGCGGGCCGCCACCTACGAGGTCGCCAGCTACATCCAGGCCATCGAGCAGCTCACCGTCACCACGCTGCGCAACATCATCGGCTCGATGGACCTCGAATCCACCCTGACCTCCCGTGAGGTCATCAACGCCGGTCTGCGCGGGGTGCTGGACGAGGCCACCGGCAAGTGGGGCATCCGGGTCAACCGCGTCGAGCTGAAGGCGATCGAGCCGCCGACCTCCATCCAGGACTCGATGGAGAAGCAGATGCGCGCCGACCGCGACAAGCGCGCCGCGATCCTCACCGCCGAGGGTGCCCGGCAGGCCCAGATCCTGCGGGCCGAGGGTGAGAAGCAGGCCGAGGTGCTCAAGGCCGAGGGTGAGGCCCAGGCCGCGGTGCTGCGCGCCGACGGTGAGGCGGCCGCGATCCGGACGGTCTTCGAGGCCATCCACGACGGCGACGCCGACCAGAAGCTGCTCGCCTACCAGTACCTGCAGACCCTGCCCGAGCTGGCCAAGGGCGACTCCAACAAGCTGTGGATCATCCCGAGCGAGGTCGGCGACGCGCTCAAGGGCCTCGGCGGCGCGTTCACCGGCCTGGCCGGCAACGGCGGCGTGAACGGCGGTGCGGTGGCGGCGCCCAGCGCGCCGGCGTCCACCCAGGTCCCGCTGGACCCGGCGGCCGGCCCGCGCCCGCTGGACACCGACACCAAGGGCGCCGCCCGCCCGCGGGTCGACCCGGCCCGCGAGTACCGCAAGATCGACCCCGAGTGACCGGCTGAGCCCGGACCGCCGCGCGCCCAGGGCCCGCCCCCCTTTCGTGGGGGCGGGCCCTCGGCCGTTCCGGCGGGTCTGCGTCGTGTGCGTCCCGTGGGCCGTCGAGTCTCCGTGCCCGCTTCACCGCTGTGCCCGCTTCACCCACGCGTCCGCCTCACCGCTGTGCCCGCCCCGACGGTGTGTTGTACATCCCGAATCGTGGGCGGTTCTGGTAGGCCCGGCCCGGCGTCCGGCATGATCGCCTCGGACAGGACCGAGACGAGAGGTGACCCATGACGCTCTGGGAGGCGATCGCCGTCCTGGTGGCGGGCGTCGGAGCCGGGATGATCAATGTGATCGTCGGCTCCGGGACCTTGATCACCTTCCCCGTCCTGCTCGCCGTGGGCATCCCGCCGGTCACCGCCAACGTCTCCAACTCCTTCGGCCTGGTGCCCGGTTCGCTCAGCGGCGTGATCGGCTACCGGCGGGAGCTGGCCGACCAGGGCCGCCGGCTGCTGCGCCTCGGCACCGCCTCGCTGCTCGGCGGGCTGGTCGGCGCGGTGCTGCTGATCAAGCTGCCGAGCGCCGCCTTCGACGCGATCGTGCCGGTGCTCATCCTGCTGGCCCTCGTCCTGGTGGTGATCCAGCCCCGGGTGGCCAAGGCGGTCGCCGCCCGCCGCAGGCCCGGGGGAGACCCGGACGGCGGCCTGGCGCTGCTCGGCGGCGTCTTCCTGACCGGCATCTACGGCGGCTACTTCGGTGCCGCCCAGGGTGTCCTGCTACTGGCGCTGATGGGCATGCTGCTCCAGGAGGGCCTCCAGCGGATCAACGCCGTGAAGAACGCCCTGGCGATGATCGTCAACGGCGTCGCCGCGGTCTTCTTCCTCTTCACCTCCACCGTCGACTGGGCCGCCGCCGGCCTGATCGCCGTCGGCTCGCTCTGCGGCGGGCTGGCCGGCGCCAAGGTCGGCCGCAAGCTGGCGCCGACCGCACTGCGCGCGATCATCGTGGTGGTCGGCCTGGCGGCCGTCACCAAGCTGCTCATCAGCTGATCATTCGTCAGATCTCTTCACCCCGGAGGACGTCATGGCCCTGGAGATGCGCGACACCTGCGAGCGTTGCGCGGTGTCGCTCACCGCGGACGGCTCCGCCTTCATATGCTCCTTCGAGTGCAGCTTCTGCGCGGAGTGCACCGAGGCGATGGCCGCCACCTGCCCCACCTGCGGCGGCGAGCTGGTGCCCCGTCCGCGCCGGAAGGCCTGACGCCCCACCTCCGATTTCCACCCGACGCACGGGAGCGGTCCGATGAGCAGCAGAGCACGCCTGACCGAGGACGAGATCACGGCCGCCCTGGCCGGCCTGCCGCAGTGGACCCGGGACGGCGACACCATCGTCCGTACCGCCGACGCCCGGGACTTCCCGGCGGCGATCCGGGTGGTCGTCGCGGTCGCCGAACAGGCCGAGGCGCTGGACCACCACCCCGACATCGACATCCGCTGGCGCACCCTCCGCTTCGCCCTCTCCACCCACAGCGCCGGCGGCCTCACCACCCTCGACCTCACCCTCGCCGCCCGTATCGACACCGCGTTGAGCGCCGAAACCGCCTGAGCCGCCTTCACGCCGGGACCGGAAGGGGCCGCTCCGGGGCGCTCCGAGGGGCGTGAGATGCTGACTGCCGCACTGCTGGCGGTCGGGAGGGACGGAACGGATGGCTCAGGATCCCCTCGGAGACGCCCAGCAGCAGCCGTGGTACCCGCAGCCGGCGCAGCAGCAGGAGTGGCCGGCCGGGTATCCGGAGCAGCAGTGGCAGGGCGCCCACGAGTACGGATCCGGCACCGGCAGCGAATACGGTCAGGCGGGCTACGGCCAGTCCGGGTACGGCCAGTCCGGGTACGGTCAGGCGGGCTACGGCGAGCCCGGGTACGGCCAGTCCGGGTACGGCGGGCCCGGCCACGCGGAGAGCGGTTACGGGGAGAGCGGCTACGGTCAGGCCGGCTACGGCGAGACCGGGTACGCCCAGGGCGACGGCCACCCGGGCGGGCAGCACCAGCCGTACTACCAGTACGCCGATCACGAGCAGCAGCAGCACTACGCCCCGTACGCGGTCCCGCGGCAGCCGGCTGGTGGGGAGCTGTACGTCCCCGCGGGCGCCGAGTACTCCGCCGACGGGTACGTGCACGTCGATCCCGATCCCGATCCCGAGCCGGAAGCCGAGCCCGAGCCGGCTGCTCCGGCCGCCGCTGCGGAGGCCGCCGAGCCGGAGCCGCCCGCCCGCCGGTCGGCCGGACGCCGGGGCGGTGGCCGTGGTGGGAACGGCAGTGGCAGCGGCGGCGGATCAGGCGCTGCGCGCAACGGGCTCGCGGCCAAGGCCCGGGCCGCCGCCGACGCGGTGGTCTCCGCCGAGCACGCGCCCAGCCGCCGCGCCCTGACCATACGGGCGGGCGCCGGTGTCGCCGCGCTCGGCGTGCTGGTGGTGGCCGGCCTGATGGTCGGCATCGAGGGCGGCGGCAGTGCGTCCGCCGGCGCCGGCGGCGAGCCCGGTTTCGCCGTCGCCCACACCAAGGCCTGGGCGGCCCAGCCCGCCGCCGCACTCCAGCCGGGCGCCGACGACACCCTGGTCGGCAGCTGGCTGCTGACCGACGCGCTGGTGCGCGCCGACGCGACCGGTGTCCACGCCTACGACCGCGCGGACGGCAAGCCGACCTGGTCGGTCGAGCCGCCCGCCGCCGGGGCCGTCCCCTGCGGCCTCTCGCCGAGTGTGAACACGGCCGGCCTCGGCGCCGCCCTCTTCCGGCCTCAGGCCGACCCGAAAACCCCGTGCACGCTGGTGGCCGCCGTCGACACCAAAGCCGGCAAGACCGCCTGGACCAAGACCGTCTCCGAGGCCAAGGGCGCCTACAACGCCCATGTCGGCGTCACCGACGACAAGGTGATCGCCGTCGGCGACGACCGCGCCGTCGCCTGGGAGTCCGCCGACGGCAAGGACGTCTGGCAGTACACCGGCCAGGGCAAGTTCTGCACCCTTTCCGGCGGCGTCGCGGGCAAGACCGTCATGGTCGCCAGCACCTGCGCAGACTCCACCCCCGTCGACCAGGCCGTGTCGCTCAACACCGCCGACGGCAAGGTGAGCTGGTGGCGCGGCCTGAACAACCAGCCGAAGACGGTGACGGTGCTCTCCGCCGAGCCGTCCGTCGTCCTCACCACGGGGGAGAAGCCCGGCGACGACAAGGTGTTCGCCTGGGGCGCCGCCGGTGACCCGGCCGCCGAGATCCCCGTGGCGGCGGGAGAGGGCCGGCTCGACGTCGCCCATGGAGCGTTTTCGGCCACGCCCGGCGTCTTCTTCCAGGACCGGACGATGGTCACCACACGCGTCCCGGTGAACGGCGGCGGCGCCGTCTCCGTCCTGGGCTACGACCTGGACACCGGGCAGCAGCGCTGGAAGACCGCCGCCAACGAGAAGGGCGTCGTCCGGGCGGTCGGCGTCGACGGCGGCGCGCTGCTGCTCGCCGCCGACGAACGCCTCGACCAGCCGGCCCACCTCAGCCGCTTCGCCCTGGCGGGCGGGCAGGAGGCGGTCGGCGGCAACTTCCCGCCGGGCACCGGTTCGCTGCTGGTCTCCGGCCGGGTGCTGATCGGCGGCGGCCAGGTCGTCGCGGTGCCCGAGCACGCGGCCACCTTCGGCACGGCGGCCGGCTACCAGGCCAAGGGCTGAGGGCCAAGCCCCAAGCCCCAAGCCCAGGGTCCGAGGGCCGAGGGGTGAGGGCTCAGGGCGGGCACACGCCCGCCGCAGGCCGCGGTGCCGACCGCGCCCTGCGCGGAGGCTACGCAGCCGAGGGCGCCACCACCGCTGCCGCCGGGAGCCACTGGGCCAGCTCCCGGACGTCCGAGCCGCGCAGGCCCAACGCCAGCATCAGGGTCGCCTGCGGGGTCGGCACGAAGGGCTTGCGCAGCAGCTTCATCCCCGCCTGCTCGGGCGTCCGGTCCGCCTTGCGCTGGTTGTCCTCGGCACAGGCGGCCACGGTGTTCAGCCAGCTGTCCGCCCCACCCCGCGACCGGGGCTGCAGGTGGTCCACGGTGGTCGCCCGGCGCCCGCAGTAGGCACACAGGTGCTGGTCGCGGACCAGCACCCCACGGCGCGACCACGGAGCCTGTTGTCGGAACGGCACCCGTACGTACCGTTGCAGTCTGATCACCCGGGGCACCGGGACGGTGACCCCCGTCCCACGGACGCTCCGCAGCGGGTGCGCCTGCTCCACCACGGCCTTGTCCTGGAGTACCAGGACCACGGCACGCTGGAGCGACACCGTCGTCA
This sequence comes from Kitasatospora sp. NPDC032757, assembly GCF_055579305.1. NCBI lineage: Bacteria > Bacillati > Actinomycetota > Actinomycetes > Kitasatosporales > Streptomycetaceae > Kitasatospora > Kitasatospora sp. NPDC032757. Next base: position 174,566 of record NZ_JBVINN010000011.1, read on the forward strand.
GGGGCTCGTAGCTTGCATTCAGAACCAGCGTGCTGCGCACCTCGGCCCACCCTTTCCGGAGGCGTGCCACGGCGGCACGACCGTCTCCACACACGTCACTGCCGCCGCACGGCGGTGGGACCACTCTGAAGGGGCTCCGGGCCGACGAACAACGGAATTTCCGGCGTCGGGCCGGGGCGGCGGGGGCGTCGGCACCTTCCCGCCGGGCCGCCTCGGCGAAAAGTCGCTGGCCGGGACCGCGTAGGCTCTACAACGCTGGAGCCGTTCCGTACCGGGGCCCGACCGAACCGGGTCCGCACCGGGCGGACGCCCGATCGAAGGAGAAGCGTGACCGTGACGGACATCGTCGACGAGCTGCAGTGGCGTGGGCTGATCGCCCTGTCCACTGACGAGGACGCACTGCGCAAGGCGTTCGCGGACGGCCCGGTCACGTTCTATTGCGGCTTCGACCCGACGGCCCCCAGCCTGCACCTCGGCAACCTGGTGCAGATCCTCACCATGCGCCGCATCCAGCAGGCGGGAAACCTCCCGCTCGGCCTGGTCGGCGGCGCCACCGGCCTGATCGGTGACCCGAAGCCCACCGCCGAGCGCGTCCTCAACGACCCCGAGACGGTGGCCGGCTGGGTCGAGCGCCTGCGTGGCCAGATCGCGCGCTTCCTCGACTTCGAGGGTCCGTACGCGGCGCGCATGGTGAACAACCTGGACTGGACCTCCGGGATGTCGGCCATCAGCCTGCTGCGCGACGTGGGCAAGTACTTCCGCGTCAACAACATGATCGCCAAGGAGGCCGTCGCCCGGCGGCTCAACTCCGACGCGGGCATCAGCTACACCGAGTTCAGCTACCAGATCCTCCAGGGCATGGACTACCTGGAGCTGAACCGCCGCTACGGCTGCGCCCTGCAGACCGGCGGCAGCGACCAGTGGGGCAACCTCACCGCCGGCACGGACCTCATCCGCAAGGCCGACGGAAAGTCCGTGCACGCGCTGGCCACCCCGCTGATCGTCAAGGCCGACGGCACCAAGTTCGGCAAGACGGAGTCCGGCACGGTCTGGCTGGACCCCGAGCTCACCACCCCGTATGCCTTCTACCAGTTCTGGCTGAACGCGGACGACCGGGACGTCTCCAACTTCCTGCGGATCTTCAGCTTCCGCTCGAAGGCGGAGATCGAGGAGCTGGAGCGCGAGACCGCCGAGCGCCCGGCCGCCCGCCTCGCCCAGCGCGCACTGGCCGAGGAGCTCACCACGCTGGTCCACGGCGCGGAGCAGTACGAGCGCGCCGTCGCCGCGTCGAAGGCGCTGTTCGGCCAGGGCGACCTCGCTGACCTGGAGGCCCCGACCCTCGCCGCCGCGCTGGCCGAGGTCCCCAAGGCCGAGGTGGCCGAACTCCAGCCCGTGGTCGACCTGTTGGTCGCCGTCGGCCTGTCGCCCAGCCGCTCCGCCGCCCGCCGGACGATCAAGGAGGGCGGTGCCTACCTCAACAACGTCAAGGTGACGGACGAGGAGGCGGTGCCCACCGAGGCCGACCTGCTGCACGGGCGCTGGCTTGTGCTGCGCCGCGGCAAGCGCAACCTGGCCGCGGCGGAGCTGGTCCAGGCCGGCTGAGCGTGGCTGAAACTGCATGACCGCTGACCTGCGGTTCTGAACACCGAGGGCCGGATCTGGACAGATCCGGCCCTCGGTGTTTGACTCGACCGTCCGACTGGCCTAGTGTTGGACGAGTCGCTTGAAGCGGGCAGGTGCACGGGGAGGCCGAGAGGCCACCGCGGACCAGCCGGAGCGGCCATCACACTCAGCAAGCCCTACTTTCACTTGATGCCCATTCAATTGGGTTGGTCGGCATTTTCGTCGACCGGTGAAAACGGGGAATTTCGAGTCAGTCTCGGAATGCGCTAATGTGGAGGTCGCCGCAGAAAAGCGGACCTGGCCGGCCAGGGTCGGATGAATGAAACTCCGGAAAACGGAGCGGAAATCATCTGGTAAGCTGGAAACACGAAAGAACGAAGCGCCCGGAGGGCCCGCTGGAAGGCGGTCCGAAGGAAGTGTCC
>NZ_JBVINN010000012.1:0-176144 GCF_055579305.1 Kitasatospora sp. NPDC032757
AAAACGCTCGGCTGGAGAACTCCAGCCGAGCGCCTGCGTGATCTACTGGCAACCGCATAGGCCATCAGGTGTTGCGAGGACTACTAGAGACCACCAGGGTTCGGCAGGGGCCTTCTCGTACTTCTGTACTCCGCCCGGTCGCACTGGCCGGCTGAGCACCACGGAGGTCGTGGTCCGGCGACGCTGCCGGGCGGAGGGCCTCCGACTCATACCCCGGTGCTCCCACACCGGGGTCGCAGTCGCTTACTTGCTGGCGAGCTCCTTGTCGGCGGCCGGCTTGGCGGCCTCGACGGGCTTGGGCGCGGGCGCCGCAGCCTCCTGGAACGCCTCGAACGGCTTCTCCATCTGGGCCAGACCCACGGTCTCGCGCTTCAGGAACATCGCCAGCGTCCAGTCGGTGAACACGCGGACCTTGCGGTTCACGGTCGGGACCATGGCGCCGTGGTAGGCGCGGTGGAACCACCAGGCCAGGCGGCCCTTCAGCTTGACCTTGCCGAAGAGGATCGCCACACCCTTGTGCAGGCCGAGACCGGCCACCGCACCGAGGTTCTTGTGCTTGTACTCCTTCTGCGGGAAGCCGCGCATACCGGAGATCACGTTGTCGCCGAGGACGACGGCCTGACGGCAGGCGTGCTGCGCGTTCGGCGGGCACCAGGCGCCCTCGCCGGAGGCGAGGTCCGGCACCTGGGCGTTGTCGCCGGCGGACCAGACATAGTCGAAGCCCTGGACCTGGAGGGTCGCGGCGGTGTCGACGTGGCCGCGCGGGCCGAGCGGCAGGCCGAAGTTGGCCAGCACCGGGTTCGGCTTCACGCCGGCCGTCCACACGATGGTGGAGGCGTCGACCTCGACGCCGTTCTTCAGCACGACGTGCTGGTCGACGCAGGAGTCCATCGAGGTCTCGATGAAGACCTCGATGTTGCGCTCTTCGAGCTTCTCCTTGGTCCACAGACCGAGGTCCGGGCCCACCTCGGGGAGGATGCGGTTGGCCGCCTCCACCATGATGAAGCGCATGTCGTCGCGGCTGACGGTCCGGTAGATCTTGGCGGCGTCGCGCGCCATGTCCTCGATCTCGGCGATCGTCTCGACACCGGCGAAGCCACCACCGATGACGACGAAGGTCAGGGCCTTGCGGCGGATCGCCTCGTCCGTGGTGGACTCGGCCTTGTCCAGCTGCGCCATGACGTGGTTGCGGAGGCTGATGGCCTCCTCGACCGTCTTCATGCCGATGCCGTGCTCCGCCAGACCCGGGATCGGGAAGGTGCGGGAGACCGAGCCGGTCGCGACGACCAGGTACTCGAAGGGCAGCTCGTACGAGTCGCCGGCCGCGGGCTGGATGGTCGCGACCTTGCGGGCGTGGTCCACACCGGTGACAGCACCGGTGAGCACCTCCGCCTTCTTCAGGGCGCTGCGCAGCGGCGCGACGAGGTTGCGGGGCGCGACGTTGCCGCCGGCCGCCTCGGGAAGGAAGGGCAGGTACGTCATGTACGACCGCGGGTCGACGACCGTGACGGTCGCTTCGCCGTAGCGCATCTTCTTGAGGATGCGCATCGCGGCATACAGGCCGACGTAACCACCGCCGACAATGAGGATGCGAGGACGCTCCGTGGTGCTCATATCCGAAAGTATCCAGCACCGTCCGGAGCAGCGTTCGTGAGCCCGCTCACAAGCTTCTGGACACCCTGTGCTACACTTCGCGGCCCCTTTCGCCACCCCGGGGCGTCACCTCACGACCCCCAGGACCCCCCGGTGAGCACGGGCGTTCGGACGGCCCGGCTGAGCTGCAACGATCCGTACTACGCCCGGGTTCCCGCGTGTGATTTCGATTTTCAAACCCGCGCGGGCGCCCCGCCTGCGATCCAGCGGGCGCCACGCCGGCCGCGCCTTCAGTCCCACATTTCGGACGTTGCGGGCACGCGGGCACGACGAATGGACGGATCGCCATGTGAAGAAATTCACGAACTTTTCCGCCCAGCCCCGGGCGCGCCCCGGCCCCGGGCCCCGTCAGGGGGCTCCGGGGCCGGTCGGGTAAGGCCTGCAAGGGCTCAGGAGGCCATACTCCAGGCGATGCCGTCCAGGATGTCGTGCTCGCTGACGACCACCTCGGCGGCGCCGGTCCGCGCCATGATCTCCAGCAGCTCCAGCGCACCGGCCGCGATCACGTCCACCCGGCCCGGGTGCATCGACGGGATGGCCGCCCGCTGGTCGTGGGCTGCGGCGAGCAGCTCGTCGGCGATCCGGGCCACCTGCTCGCGGCTGATCCGCGAATGGTGGATCGCCTCGGAGTCGTACGCCGGCAGGTCCTGGGCGATCGCGGAGACGGTGGTGACCGTCCCGGCCAGGCCCACCAGGGTGGCCGCGCCGGTCAGCGGGACGGCCTCCTCGGCCTTGTCCAGCTCGGCCCGGACGTGCGCCCGGGCCTCGGCGATCTGCTCCGCCGAGGGCAGCTCGGCGCCGCCGAAGTGGCGCTCGGTCAGCCGGACGCAGCCGATGTCCACCGAGCGGGCCGCCTGGACGTCCGCCCCGCCCAGCACGAACTCGGTGGAGCCGCCGCCGAGGTCGAAGACGAGGTACGGCGCCGGGAACTGACCGCCGGTGAGCTCCTTGGTGGCGCCGACGAAGGAGAGGTGCGCCTCCTCCTCGCCGCTGACGACCTCGGGCGAGACACCCAGGATGTCGCGCACGCCCTTGGTGTACTCGTCGCTGTTCTCCGCGTCCCGGGAGGCGCTGGTGGCGACGAAGCGGATCCGGTCGGGGCCGACGCCGAAGCCGGAGATGATCTCCGCGTACTCGCGGCAGGCCGCGAAGGTGCGGGCCAGCGCGTCCGGGTGCAGCCGGCCGGTCCGGTCCACGCCCTGGCCCAGCCGGTTGATGACCATCCGGCGGTCGAGGTCGGTGATCACCCCGGTCTGCGGGTCGAGGTCGGCGACCAGCAGGCGGATCGAGTTGGTGCCGCAGTCGATCGCCGCGACCCGGGTGGTGGTCATGCGCCGGCCTCCTCGGTGCCCTCGGCCGCGGCCTGCTTCTTGGCGGCGCGCTCGGCGGCCTTCTGCTGCTTGGCGGCGATCACCGCCGCGTGGTCCTGCTCCTTGGCCCGGTTGCGCGCGACCCGCTCACCCGCGGCCTCGACCTCGGCGGCGGAGACGCACGGGCCCTTGGCCCACCAGTCCTCCAGCATGCCGATAGCCTCGTCGCCGAGCGGGTTGACGCCCTCGCCGGCCGCCAGCGAGTGGCCGACCAGCACGTGCAGGCACTTCACCCGGTCCGGCATCCCGCCGGCGCTCGGGAAGCCCTCCAGCACCTCGATGGCGTCACGGCGGGCGATGTAGTCCTCGTGGGCCTTCTGGTAGGCGGCGGCCAGCTCCGGATCCTCGGCGAGCCGGGCGGTCTGGTCCTTCATCACGCCGTCCGCCTCCAGGGTGCCGATCAGCGAGGCGGCCTTGGGGCAGGTCAGGTAGTAGAGGGTCGGGAACGGCGTGCCGTCCGCGAGCCGGGGGGCCGTCTCCACGACGTCCGGGTTGCCGCAGGGGCAGCGGTGCGCCACGCCGCGCAGACCGCGCGGGACCCGGCCGAGCTGGGCGGCGATGGCCGCGACGTCGGCGTCGGAGACGGAGGGGTGGTTCTCAGTGGTCATGAGGGGAGCTGACTCCAGCGGGGGGCAGGGGTGTCTGCGGAGGGAGGGGAGAGGGCGGGGCGAGGGCGGCGGTGTCGGCGGCGTCCACCGAGTCCCAGACGCTGGCGTACCAGGGCTTGGCGGCCTTCGCGGGAGCGGCGGCCTCACCGTCGGACGGGGCGGGTGAGGACACGGAGGACTTGGCGGCGCCCTGGCCGGCCGGGTCCACCGCGATGTACGGGGTCTCCCCCGGCATCGCGTAGTGCAGCCGCGAACGGGCCTGCGCCTTGACGTACTCCGGGTCCTGCCAGCGGGCCTTCTCCCGGCGCAGCTGCTCGACCTGCTGCCGGGCGTGCTCGGCCTTCGCCCGTTGGGCGGAGATCTCGGAGCGCTGGGAGATGAACTGCCGGGTCGGGTAGGCCAGGATCGCCACCAGCGAGCAGAGCACCAGGACGAGGACGGTCGCCCGGCTCGTGAAGCGAGGCCGGGCCGCCAAGCCCGGGATCCTCCAGCCTGCCATCTCCCGTATCCCCTCCTGGTCGCGCCGGTGCCCCGCCGTCCACCCTACGGGGTGAACGGCGGGGCACCGGTCAGGCTTGCACGGGCGGGCGCGGTCGGCCCTCGTGCCTACCGCGTCGATTACTCCGCGGAGCGGAAGCGCGGGAAGGCGCCGCGGCCGGCGTACTCGGCGGCGTCGTCGAGGATCTCCTCGATGCGCAGCAGCTGGTTGTACTTGGCGACGCGCTCGGAGCGGGCCGGGGCACCGGTCTTGATCTGGCCGCAGTTGGTGGCGACGGCCAGGTCGGCGATGGTGACGTCCTCGGTCTCGCCGGAACGGTGCGACATCATGCAGCGGTAGCCGTTGCGCTGGGCCAGCTCGACGGCGTCCAGGGTCTCGGTCAGCGAACCGATCTGGTTCACCTTGACCAGCAGCGCGTTGGCGGTGCCGGTCTCGATGCCCTTGGCCAGGCGGGCCGGGTTGGTGACGAACAGGTCGTCGCCGACCAGCTGGACCTTGTCGCCCAGCTTGACGGTCATGGCCTTCCAGCCGTCCCAGTCCGACTCGTCCAGCGGATCCTCGATGGAGACCAGCGGGTACGAGGCGACCAGCTCGGCGTAGTACTCGATGAGCTCGGCGGAGGTGAGCGCCTTGCCCTCGAACTGGTAGGCACCGTCCTTGTAGAACTCGGAGGCGGCGACGTCCAGCGCCAGCGCGATGTCGCGGCCGGGCACGTAGCCCGCCTTCTGGATGGCCTCGGTGATGAGGTCCAGGGCCTCGCGGTTGCTGTCCAGGTTCGGCGCGAAGCCGCCCTCGTCGCCGAGGCCGGTGGAGAGGCCGCGCTCCTTCAGGACGCCCTTGAGGGTGTGGTAGACCTCGACGCCCCAGCGGACGGCCTCGGAGAAGGACTCCGCGCCGATCGGGGCGATCATGAACTCCTGGATGTCGACGTTGGAGTCCGCGTGCGAGCCGCCGTTGAGGATGTTCATCATCGGGACGGGCAGCACGTGCGCGTTCGGGCCGCCCAGGTAGCGGAACAGCGGCAGGTCGCTGGCCTCGGAGGCGGCGTGCGCGACGGCCAGCGAGACGCCCAGGATGGCGTTGGCGCCGAGCGAGGACTTGTCCGGGGTGGCGTCCAGGTCGAGCATGGCCTGGTCGATCAGGCGCTGCTCGGTGGCGTCGTAGCCGACCAGCTCCGGGCCGATCTGCTCGATGACGGCCAGGACGGCCTTCTCGACGCCCTTGCCGAAGTAGCGGTTCTTGTCACCGTCGCGCAGCTCCAGGGCCTCGAAGGCACCGGTGGAGGCACCGGACGGGACAGCGGCACGACCGGTGCTGCCGTCGTCGAGGCCGACCTCGACCTCGACCGTGGGGTTGCCACGCGAGTCGAGAATCTCACGGGCTACGACGACATCGATGGACGGCACGAGGCATCTCCTAGCGGAAGCAGGTTCGCCCGACGATGGGCGCTGTCGGGCGAACGATTGCGGAGTCGTTACGACCAGAGCCTAACCGCACGGGCTCTCGGGGCCACGCTGACCTCGGTCCCGTCTCAGCGTGTGGCCCTGCTACCCCCCGGTAGTTCACCTGGTTGCCCCACGGAAGGCAACCAGATGCGGACGAAGGGGGTCGAATCCGGCCCCCTTCGTCGAATCACCGTGAAGACGGGGCCGCTCAGCCGAGGTTGAGCACCTGGCCGGGCAGGATCAGGTTCGGGTCGGAGCCGACGGTGCCGCGGTTGCCGTCGTACAGCGACTCCCAGCCGCCGGAGACGCCCTGGGTGGCGGCGATGCCGGCCAGCGTGTCGCCGGACTGGACGGTGTAGCCGTGGCCGGCGTACTGCTGGGCGGCCGGGGCACTCGGCGCGACCAGGGCGCTCTGGGCGACCGGCGTGCTCTGGGCGGCACGGGTGTCCTGGCTCGCGGCCTGACCGGCGTACTGCTGATAGACGCTCGGGTGGCTGGTCCAGTACCAGGCGCCGTTGTTCTGGTACCAGTACACCTTCGCCTCGGCGTCCCAGCCGGCCTGGCCGGAGAAGCCCGGGGCCTGGGTCTCCTGGTGCGCGTACGGCTGGGTCTGCTGCTGGGCGTGCGACTGGGCGGCGGGCTTCTGGGCCGGCTTCTGGGCGGGCTTCGGCTGGGCCGGCTTCGGCGCGGCGGGCGCGGCATCCGTGGAGGTGTCGACCGAGGCCGGTGCACCGCCCTTGCTCAGGCCGGCCTTCTGCGAGCAGACCGGCCAGGCCCCCGGGCCCTGCGAGGCGAGCACCTTCTCGGCGACCGAGATCTGCTGGGCCTTGCTGGCCTGGTGGGCCTGCGGCGCGTACGAGGTGCCGCCGTACGCCTTCCACGTGCCGGAGGTGAACTGCAGACCGCCGTAGAAGCCGTTGCCCGTGTTGATGCTCCAGTTGCCGCCACTCTCGCACTGGGCCACGGAGTCCCAGGTCGAGGCGGGGGCAGCCGCGGCGCCGGTGGCGGTGAGGATCGGCATCGCGAGTCCGACGCCGGCCACACCTGCGACGGCGATGGCCTTCTCGGCCTGGGTACGACGACGGTGACGGCCAGTTCCAACGAACAGCATGAAGTGGTCCCTCTCCGCACGCCTGCGAGGTGAGCTGTCGGGTTCGGACCGGGAGGTGGCCCGGCCGCGTCGCACGGACTTTCTGCCCGCGCGAGCGGCTTCACCCCAAGCCGTGGAGGACGGCAACAAACCTGGTTCCCCCGCCCCTGCCCAGGGTCTGGTCGGTTTCCCGTGACACGGCGGGCAGGATTCGGCGTCCCGCGCACGAGGTCCGCAGCTGCGAACTCCACGGAGGGTAGACAGATCCTCTTACCAATCACAAGCTCATATCGCCGATATCACACAGAAATTACGGTGCGTGATCGATCGTCCACCAACGGAGGCGATATGTCCGGGTTGATGATGGTTCAACCCCCCTGTCGCGGCGTGTCGGAGACGTCTCGTCAGAGTGTCGGATCCTCAGACCGTGACGCTCACGTACCTGACGGCAGGTCCGCGGAGGGTTTGTCAGCTTGCGACGGACTTCTTCTCCGGACTGAATTCGACCGGAAGCTCACGGAGGCCACGCATGATCAGACCGCCCCGCCAGCGCAGATTCTCCGGGCTTTCGGCCAGACGCAGATCGGGCAACCGGGTGAGCAGGGTGGCCAGCGCCGCCCGGCCCTCCAGCCGGGCCAGCGGGGCCCCGATGCAGTAGTGGATGCCGTGCCCGAAGCCCAGGTGCGGGTTGTCCGTCCGGGCCAGGTCGAGGGTGTTCTCGTCGGCGAACCGCGCCGGGTCCCGGTCCGCCGCCGCGAGCACCACCAGCACCGGGTCGCCGACCGGGATCTCCACCCCGCCGATGGTCAGCGGGCTGGTCGCGAACCGCCAGGTGGCCAGCTCCACCGGCCCGTCGTAGCGCAGGAGTTCCTCGATCCCGGTCTCCAGCAGGGCGCTCTCGCCGCGGGCGACGGAGTCCTGCAACAGCGCCCGCTGCTCCGGGTTGCGCAGCAGCGCGTAGGTGCCGTTGCCGATCAGGTTGACGGTCGTCTCGAAGCCGGCGAAGAGGAGGATGAAGGCCATCGCCGCGGCCTCGTTCTCGGTGAGGTGCTCGCCGTGGTCGCTGGCCCTGATCAGACCGGAGATCAGGTCGTCGCCGAGGTCCGCCCGCTTGCGGTGGATCAGCTCCGCCAGGTACGCGCGAATCCGCTTGACCGCCCGCCCCACACCGCCGCGCTGGCCCCCTCCCTGGCCCGGCCTGGTGTGGCGCACCATCATGCCCGCCCAGTCCCGGAAGTCGTCCTGGTCCTCGGCCGGCACCCCGAGCAGGTCGCAGATCGCGTAGATGGGGAGGGGGAAGGCGAACTCGTGGATCAGGTCGGCGCTGCCGCGCTCCGCGAAACCGTCGATCAGCCGGTCGGTGAGCTGCTGCACCCGGGGCTCGAACTCGGCCACCCGGCGGGGCGTGAAGGCCTTCGACACCAGGCGCCGCAGCCGGGTGTGGTCCGGCGGGTCGATGTTCAGCAGGTGGGTCATCAGGTCGGCCTGACGTTCGCCCGGGATGCCGACCCTGCCGGTGCGGTGGGCCTGCTCGCTGTGGTGGACCGGGTTCTTGGAGAGCCGGCTGTCGGCGAGCGCCTGCCGGGCGTCCGCGTACCTGGTCACCAGCCAGGCCTCCACCCCGCTCGGCAGGGTGGTGCGGTGCACCGGCTCGTGCTCCCGCAGCCACGCGTACGCCGGGTACGGGTCGGCGGCGAAGTCCCAGGTGAAGAGCGGCGGGCGGGCGGAATCGGGCTGAACTGGCATGCCTCGACGGTATCCGGTGGGGATCGGCGCGGTTCCCTGCCGGGCCGGTCGGCCGGCGGGGCCGCCGTTCCCCTGCCGGGCCGTTCGGCCGGCGGGCCCGCAGGGAACGTGTCGGCCGTCGGGCGCGGCGGGGTCGGTTCCCGGCCCGCGCTCGGCGGGTTCGGTTCCCGGCCCGCGCTCGGCGGGTTCTCGGGCGTGGCAGGCGTGAGCCTGGTCACCTGAGGGGTAATCCCTGTTGCGGAGGGTCAGGACAAGCCTACGATCCTCCGCAAAGCAACACGTGGGCGCCGGTGCGGAGCCGCCCACCAGGGAGGAGCGCACCATGCGGGTCACCGGGGCAGTCGTGGTCATCGCCGTACTCGACGGCGGGTCGGGTGCCGACCTCGCACGCCGCTTCACCGCCGCCGGCGCCGTCGGCGTGCTCGTCGCCGACCAGCGGGAGGGCATCGCCGAGGACCTCGCCGCCGAGCTCGACCGGCCGGGCTGCCCGGTCGTCGGCGTCTGCGGCGACATCCGCCGGCCCAGCGACGTCGCCGCCCTGGTCGACACCGCCGAGAAGCACCTCGGACCGATCGACCTGTTCTGCGTCGCCGGGCCGGACGGCGAGCGGATCGTCTCCCTCGACGAGCTGCCCGACCACCTCGACCTGGAGCGGCTCGCCGAGCTGCTCGCACTGGTCGGCGAGGCCATCGGCGAGGTCGTGGTCCCGCAGCAGCGCCGGCCGGTGGAGGACGTCGCGACGGTCTGACCCGGCCGTCCCGGGGGCCGGCCCGTGGTCGGTGCGGGGCGGCCCCGAGCCGGTACGGAGGCGGCCCCGAGCGTGTGCGGGGGCCGCCTCGCCCGGTACGGTCCTCAGTCCTTCGGCTTGAGCCCCTCGGCGGCGCGGACGGCGTCCCGGTACTCGCGCGCGGCCGCCCGCAGCGCGGCGTCCACGTCCACCCCCGCGTCGTGCGCCCGCTGCGCCACGGCGAGCACCAGCCTGCCCGCCGACTCGGCGGTGAGCTCCGCCGGCAGCTCGTACGGCGCGTCCGGCACGCCCGCCACCCCGGACCGGCGCACCCGCGACACCAGCTTCGCCGCGTACGCCAGCGACGGCAGCCCGGCCGGCACACCGTCCAGCACCGACTCGCGATCCGACTTCTCGGCCGCCTTCAGCGTCTCCCAGTTCGCCTCCACCTCGGCGGCGCCCCCGGCCTCGGTGTCCCCGAACACGTGCGGGTGGCGGTACATCAGCTTCTCGACGATGTCCCCCGCCACGTCGTCGATCGAGAACGCGTCGGTGGGGTGCTCCTCGGCGATCCGCGAGTGGAAGAAGACCTGGAGCAGGACGTCGCCCAGCTCCTCGCGGAGCGTCCCGCGGTCCCCCTCCTCGATCGCCTCGACCAGCTCGAAGGCCTCCTCGACCAGGTACTTCACCAGGCTGGCGTGGGTCTGCTCGGCGTCCCAGGGGCAGCCGCCGGGCGAGCGAAGGCGGTCCATCACCGAGACCAGGTCCAGCAGGCGCGCACCCGGCAGGTCGTACGAGCCCGGCAGCACCTCGATCTCGGGCACCTCACCCGCGTGCTCCACCGCGAGGCGCGCCAGCGCGTCGGTCAGCCCGGGGTCGCCGTCCGGGCTGCCCAGCCAGACCGTCGGGCCCGCCCCGGCCGGCTGCTCCGCCGGCAGCCCGGTCAGCAGGCGCGCCAGCGCCGGCGCCGAACCGGGCGGCACGACCTCCACCTCGACCCCGGCCTGCCGCACCGCCGCCAGCTGCGGATTCCCGGCGTCCCCCGCCAGCACCCGCCCCGCCGACCGCAGCGCCTCCCAGGCCGGCCACGCCAGCAGACCGGGGGCCACCCGGTGGGTGGTGGTGAGCAGGATCAGCTTCGCGCCCGGAGAATTCGTCACACCCCGAACCTACCCGCCCCCGACCACGGCCCGCTTCCGCGCTTCCCCGGGGGCGTCCCGGCGGTCAGGCCGGGCACCGCGGCCCACGTTCCCCGGCGCCGGACCCCACCCGCGCACCAAAGGTCGGCCCGGCCGACTTCCTGTGCACAGTGCCCCTCCCCCCGCGGGCCGGCTCAGGGGGCCAGCCAGAGTGGGGTGTCGGGGAGGAGGGCGACCTGGGCCGGGTCCCAGGTGCCGTAGCGGGGGTTGACGTGCAGGTGGAGGGCGTTGGCGGCGGCGGCCAGGGCGCGGCGGACGATGGCGTCGCCCGCCGGGGTGCCGGCGTTCCGTCCGGCTGCGGCGGCGAGGCGGGTGATGCCCAGCCGGCGGCGGTAGTAGTCGTCGATCCCGCTGCCCGGTACGCCCCGGGCGGCCAGGACCCGGGCGAGCGGGCCGGCCCCGCCGTACCTGTCCTCGTCGGCCGCGCGGGCCGCCGCCACCTCGGCGCTGCCCACCCCCGGCCCGCGGTCGGCCACCGCGCGGGCGACCACCACGTCGAGCACCAGGTCGGAGACGGCCCGCCGGGCCGGCCCGTCCGGCTGCTGACGGGCGTCCGCCGAGGCGCCGCCGGCCGCGTGCCGAAGCTCAGCGACCCGGGCCTCGACCGCGCCGACCGGGATCCGCCGGCCGTCCATGAGCGCCGCCGTGCCCGGCGTGAGCCCGTCGCGCCCGCACGCGGCCAGCGCCGAGGCGGCGAGCAGGGCGCCCGCAACGGCGGTCCGACGGTGCATGGCTGGTCTCCGGGGTGACGGCGGCGCGCGGCGGGGTGTTCCGGTCGGAGGCCGGGCGTTGTCCCGAGGGTAGGGCGGGCACGGCCCGGTCGCGCGGACCGTGGCCCGAACGGGTCACCCGCACCCAGCACACCGGCCGTCAACCCTGACGATCGTCCAGGTCGCCCCCTTACTTTCGGGTCGGGCGGCCACCCGCCCGCCGCTCCTACTGTCCTGGCCATGAGGCACATGGTCAGGAGAAATGCGGTCAGAACGACGGGCACCCGGGTGGCCGTCGCCGTGGTGCTGCTGGCGGCGGGCACCGGCGTGGTCGGGTGGCTGGCCCCGGCGCGCGGCAGCGAGGGCGCTCCGGTCCGGGTGGTCGACGGCCCCTCCGCCACCGGCTACCGGCGGGTGGCGGACGCCGTCGCCGACGCCCCGCACTGGCTGGCCTCGCTGCTGGAGCCCGCCACCGAGGCCGGTCTGCTGGTCCTGGGCCTACTGCTGGCGCTCTGCTGGTGGACGGCGCGCGGCCGGCGGGCCACCGACCTGGTCGCGGGGGCTGTGCTCACCGGTCTCGGCACGGTGCTCGCGTACGGGGCGAGTGAGGTGCTGAAGGTGGTGATCGACGAGGAGCGCCCCTGCCGGGCGCTGCTCGGCACAGCAACGGCGTCGGCACGGTCGGCGGTCGCCGAATGCCCGCCGCCGGGCGACTGGTCGTTCCCGAGCAACCACGCGACGCTGGCCGTCGCCCTCGCGACCGGCCTAGTGCTGTTGCGCCCGCGGTGGGGCCTGCTGGTCGTCCCGGTCGGCGGCCTGACGGCCGCGCTGCGGGTGGCCGCGGGCGTGCACTACCCGCACGACGTGGTCGCCGGCGCCGTCCTGGGCGCAGCCGTCACGGGCGCCGTGGTCGTCGCCCTGCTGCCGCTCGCGACGACCGCGGTGGCGGCGCTGGCCGGCGTGCGCGTCCTGGGGCCCCTGCTGGTGGGGCCCCAGCCGCCCGTACCCTCCGCGTCAGGCGCGCGGACCGCCCGCGCACTCCGCGCCGAGGGTCAGGCCGGCCTCGTGCGCGAGGACGGCGGCGGCCGCCCGGTTGGGCACCCCGAGCCGCAACAGGACGGAGCTCACATGGGCTTTCACGGTCCCCTCCACCACCCCGATCCGGCGGGCGATCTGGCCGTTCGAGAGCCCGGCGGCGATCAGCGTCAGCACGTCCCGCTCCCGGCCGGTCAGCGCGGCCACCTGTTCCCGGGCGGAGGCGCGCCGGTCGGCCGGTCCGCCGGTCCCGGCGGAGGCCAGGTGGGCGACCACCCGCGCGGCCACCTTGGGTGAGAGGTAGGCGGCGCCGTCCGCGACCGCCCGGACGCCCGCGATCAGCTCCTCGGGCGCGCCGGACTTGACCAGGAACCCGTTGGCGCCACCACCGAGGGCCCGCAGGATGTAGTCGTCCTCCCCGAAGGTCGTCAGGATGACGATCCCGGTGGCGGCGCCGGTCCGGCGGATCTCGGCGGCGGCGGTGATGCCGTCCGCACCGGGCATCCGGATGTCCAGCACGGCGACGTCCGGCCGGTGCCGCCGGACCAGCTCGACGGCGTCCCGGCCGTCCCCGGTCTCGGCGACGATCTCGATGCCCGGGTCGGTGGCGAGCACCGCTCGGACACCGGCGCGCACCATCGGTTCGTCGTCGGCGATCAGCACGCGGATCGGTGCGGCGGTCGTGCCCCGCTCCCCGCCGCTCATCCGGCGCTCACGAGACCAGGGCGTCCACGGAGATCAACACGTCCCCCTGGAAGCAGAGCCGGTAGGCGTCTCCGGAGCGGTCGTTGTTGAACGGCTGGGCCGTGATGGCGTAGTACTCGCACGTCACACCTTCTCCCCGGGGCGGCGGGTTCCCTGCCGACGGATGGTACGGAAACTGACGGTCCGGCAGAAATCGCTGCACCGTGGCGCGGTCCTGGCCGACCCGGAGCAGCGCGTAGTCCGCCGGGTCCAGCACGGCGCGGCCGGCGGTGTAGATCGTCCATCCTCGCAGGACGGTGGTCAGCACCAGCACGGTGGCCAGCGGCACCAGGACGACCGCCGCCATCATCCGGCCCACCCGGCGGCGGGCGTGCCGCAGCTCGCGGGCCGGTGACACGTGGGCAGGCCCGGTGGCCGCAGCAGCGGGGCCACCGGAGCGCGGGAGGTGGGCGGAGACCTCGAACCCGCCGCCGTCGGCCATGGGCCCGTGAGCGAAGGTGCCGCCCGCCAGTCTGACCCGCTCGGCCAGGCCGATCAGGCCCCGGCCGCCGGGGGTCGGAACGCCCTCCGGGCCCACCGGTGACGGACCGTTCACCACCTGGACGCGGGCGCCGTCCGGCGCGTAGGCCACCCGTACCGTGACCGGCGCCTGCGGGGCATGCTTGGCCGCGTTGGTCAGCGCCTCCTGGACCACCCGGTACGCGGCGTGCTGGGCCGCGCGCGGCAAACCGTCCGCCTCACCGGTGACGGCCAGCCCGACGTCCAGGCCGGCCGCGGCCGCCTCCTCGACCAGCTGGGCGACGCCGGCGTCGGCCGGCCCCCGGGCGGACGCCCCGTCCGCATCGTCCCGCAGGATCCCGATCACCTCGGCCAGGCGTTCCACGGCCGCGCCGGCGCCCGCCCGGATCTCCCGGGCCGCCTCCCGGTGCGGAGGGGCCAGGTCGGGTGCCAGCTTCAGGGCACCGGCCCGCAGGGCGATCAGGCTCAGGTCGTGGCCGAGCGCGTCGTGCATGTCCTGCGCGATCCGGGCCCGCTCACGCAGCCGGGCCTGCTCGGCCACCAGCTGCTGCTCGCGCTCCAGCCGCTCCGCCCGGTCCCAGCCGGCCCGCACCAGCTCCTGCGACTGCCGCCAGAACCGGCCCACCATCCAGGGCCCCATACCGGCGCAGACCACCAGGGACAGGAACGACGTCCCCGGCACCATCCACGCCGGAACCAGCAACGCCACCGGCACCGCGACGGCGACCACGACGGCCAGCACCACCACCGCCGGCCGCACCCGCTCCATCCGCCGCCCGGCCAGGAACGCCGCACCGATCGCCGGCACGGCCCACCAGATGCTCACCGTGCTCAGCCCGATCGCCACCACCGCCCCCACCAGCAGCCCACCGTCGAACCACCCGCACCACCCGCACCACCGCTGTCCACTCCGCACGGGCACGACCCTACGGAGGCCGGGTGCCGCACCGAATCTGCCGAAAGTCATACGGCCGGGGCGAGGACCGGCGGGAGGGGGTGCCCGGGCCGCGAGTGGGGTGTCAGTGCCAGGGGGTGGTGCGGGGGTCGGGGTTGCCGGTGGTGCGGTGGGGCTGCAGGGTGTCGAGGGTCTGGCGGAGGCGGCGGACGGCCGGGTGGTGCGGGCCGTCGCGGCGTTCGCGGTCGAAGAGGAGTCGGAGCAGCCACTGCCAGGCCGCCTCGACGTCGCCGGCCGCCGTGAGCAGGGCGCCGATCCGCTCGCGGATGTCGAAGGCCCGGTCCGGGTCGGGGCCCGGTCCGGTGGTGAGCAGCGCCCGGTACTCGGCCAGCGCCTCCGGGCCCTGGCCGAGCCGGTCCAGGCACTCGGCGGCCCGGAAGCGGTGTTCCAGGGCCTGCGGGCCGTGCGGGCCGCCGTCCGCGGTGGCGGCGAGCACCCGGTACTCGGGGAGCGCCTGCCGGTAACGGTGCTCCTGGTGGAGCGTGCGGGCGTAGATGGTCCGGATGGTGCGGACGAGCGGTGCGCCGTCGCCCAGTTCGGCCTGGGCGCGGGGCAGCAGGGTCGCGGCGAGGTCGAGTACTTCGGCGCGCCGGCCGGCGTCGACCAGGTCGGAGAGGCGGGCGCAGGCGGCGGCCAGGTCCGGTTCGCTCGCTGAGGGGGGAGGAGCTGCCGGTGGTGCGGCGGGCGTGGGCACCGCTGCCATCAGGAACGGGTGCGGCTCCATGCGCGCAGCCGGCGGTGCGGCGGCCGGCGTCGGCGCCACTGCCGTCTCCTCGGTCCGGGGCTGCGGCTGGTGGGGGTGGCGGTACGGGCGGGTGGGGTCGGGCAGCGGCCCGTACCGGGGCTGCGGGGCGGGTACGGCCGCGGGGAGCAGCGGGAGCAGCCGCGCGTAGACCTGCTGGGCGTGGGCGGGACGGTCGGCGGGCTGCTTGGCGAGGAGGTCGAGGACCAGCCGTTCGAGCGGTTCCGGGACGTCGGGCCGGAGGTCCCGCAGCGGTACGGGCGGCTCGTCGACGTGCTGCCGCAGCACGCCGAGCGCGCTGGGTGCGCGGAACGGCTCCTCGCCGGTGAGCATCGCGTGCAGCAGGCAGCCGAGCGCGTACAGGTCGCTGCGCGGGTCGATGGTGGCGGCGAGTGCCTGCTCGGGGGCCATGTAGGAGGGGCTGCCGATCGGGACGCCGGTGAGGGTGAGGCGGGTGGCCTCGGTGTCGAGCGCGGTGGCGATGCCGAGGTCGAGCAGGACGGTCCGGCCGTCGTCCCGGACCATCACGTTGCTGGGCTTGAGGTCGCGATGGACGACCGGCACGGCGTGGACGGCGGCCAGCGCCGCGCAGAGCTGGGCGGCGACGGCGGCGGCGCGCTCGACCGGGAACGGCGAGTCCTCGGCGATCAGGTCGGCCAGGCTGACGCCCGGGACTCGCTGCATCACGAGGTACAGCTCGCCGTCGTCCTCGCCCGCGTCGAAGACGGTGACCAGGCCGGGGTGGTCGAGGGCGGCGGTGATCCGGCATTCGCGCAGGAAGCGGCGTCGGAGTTCGTCGCCGTGGCGGCGGCGTTCGGTGTCACCACGGCCGCCGCCACTGCTGCCGCCGGACGGGTCGGCGGCAAGGAGCTGGTCGGTGCGGAGCAGCTTGACGGCGACCGGGCGGTCCAGCCGCTCGTCGTAACCGCCCCAGACCTGGCCCATCCCGCCGTGGCCGATCTTCTCGGCCAGCCGGTAGCGGCCGCCGATCACCCGGGCGGTGGTCACGGCCGACCGCCCTCACGGGCCTGACGGCGCAGCAGTTCACCCAGCTCGCGCAGCTCGTCGCCGGTCGCGGGGGCGGCTCCGGGAGGGGGCGGCCCGGGAAGGGGCCCGGATCCGGGGGCGGGCGCAGTGGCAGGGGTCGCGTACCCGGGCGCGGGGGCCTGGCCGTACGGCGCGTACGGCGCCGCGGGCATGCCCGACGCGGCGGTCGGCGGCGCGGCCGAGGTGGCGGGCGGCGCGTAGTAGGCCGCCGGGGCTGGCGGCTTGGGGCGGCCGGCGTTCCAGATCACCTGCAGGTCCATCACCAGGAAGTGCAGCGGCGTGCCCAGCCACATCAGCACCATCGCCACCATGCCGATGGTGTCCGCGGTGGGTGCCTTGGTGCCGCCGGCGACGCCCGCGCAGACCAGGTAGGTGAGGAACACCCCGACGAAGGCCACCGCGCCGATGATGTCGTACGCCCGCCGCCGGCGGATCGCCAGCAGCAGTGAGGGGATCACGCCGAGCAGACCGATGGTCACCAGCGGGACGAGGGACCACAGCACGCGACCGAGCACGCCGAACGGACCGGCGGCCATCCCCGGGCGCAGCGCCGGAACGGCCTGGGTCTGCGGGACGGGGTAGGGCTGGGCGGAGTACGGCTGGGTCGGATACTCCTGAGCGGGGTACGGCTGGGCCGGGTACTGCCGGCCGGAGTGGGGCGGGGCGCCGTACGGAGCCCCGCCGGGTATGCCGTTGTGGGGCGCGCCACCGGGGAACGCGCCGCCGGGCGGTGGTCCGTACTGCCCGGGGTACTGCCCTGACATGTGCGCTCCTGAGCGGGTGAGGACGGCGGTCGGCCGCGGTACGGACGAACCCCGCACACCGTACCGCCCGCGGCCTGCGCGCCGGAGGGCTTCCCGACCCTCGGACCGGCGAGGCCGACGGCCGGCCCTGACCGTGCCGACGGGAGGTCAGGGATGCTCCGGTGGCCGGGCGGTGCCGGTCGCGAGGGCGTCGGTGAGGGCCTGGGTGAGGCTGCGGGCGAGGGCGGCGGCCTGCTGGAGGCTGGTGTCGAAGGTGGCGAGGCGGGCGAAGGCCGCCCCGAGCGCGCGCTGTTCGGTGAGCGGGAGGCGGGGGAGCTCGACCCGGCGGATGTCGAGGCGGGCGGTGGTGGAGGCGTGGCTGGCGGCCCGGCGGGTGGATGCCGTGGAGCGCAGCTGGCCGGCCAGGAAGTCGGGGTCGAGCGCGGCCGGGTCGGGGCGCAGCAGGTGGAGTTGGCGGCCGAGCGCGGCGCCCGCGAGCGGGCTGCCGGGCTCCACGGCCCGGGCCACGCCGCCGCCGAGCGCGGGGACGAGGACGTCCCCGGGACGGATCCGGACGTCGCCGGCGGCACCGGCCGACCCGACCGGACCGACCGGGCCCGCCGGATCGAGGACGGCGCTGGGCGGGCTGCCCGCGAGGAGGTCCTGATCCGTCAGCACCGGGGTACCGGATGGGCCGGCGCCCGCCGGGCGGGCCGGCGCGCCGGCCCCGGAGGAGTACACCTCCAGCACCCCACCGCGGACCAGCTCCCCCACCGTCACCACCGCAGAGACCTGGGGCGCCTGGGGCGCCTGGGGCGCCTGGAACACCGCGGAGCCCGCACCGTACGCACCCGCGTCGGACGCGCCCGCCCCGGCTCCGGCCGGCGCCGGCAGCAGCGAGCCCGGGTCCGCGAGACCGCCCAGCAGCTCGCTCAACCGTCCGCTCAGGTGGGAGAGTTCGGCTGCGCCGCCGACCGGTGAGGCGGGCGGGACGTGCCGGGTGGGCGAGAGGTCGGTCTCGTCGTCGAGCAGGTCGATCGCGGCCATCGTCCGGTGGACGCCCGGCCGGTCCTGCGGCAGCGGCAGGCCTTCGCGGGCGGCGAGGTCGAAGGCGCGCCAGGCGTCCACGACCGTCCGGCGCAGCTCGGCCCACCGGACCTTGTCGCGCCCGCCCTCCCCCGGCTCCGCGCCGGACGACGAAAGGGCGGACAACGAAGCGGCGGACAACGAGGCGACCGACGACGAAACGGCGGACGGCGCAGCGGCGGACGGCACCGACGACGCGTCGAGCATCAGCACCTGCCGGAAGTCGTCGCCCGGGCGGGGCGCGCGCAGCACCCACAGGTGGAGCGGCACCCCGTACGGCGGGGCGGCGCCGGCCGGCAGGGCGACCACGGCCCGCAGGGCGCCGGAGCGCAGCAGTTCGGCGCGGACGCGGCGCCCGGCCCGGCGGGTGGCGACGGTCGGCGGCAGCAGCAGCGCGGTGAGGCCGCCGGGACGGGTGTGGGCGAGGCAGTGCAGTACCCAGGCGAGTTCGGACTCGCCGCGCGGTGGGACGAGCCCGCCCGGCCAGCGGGTGTCGAACTGCAACTCGTCGTGGCCCCAGTCCCGTTCGTTGTAGGGCGGCTGGCAGAGCACGGCCTCGAAGGTGTCGCCGGGGTAGCCGTCGGCGCGCAGGGCGTCGCCGGGGCGGACCTCGACCGGGAGCGGACCGGGGTCGGCGGCGGGCGTGTGCAGGGCGAGCCGCAGGCGGGCGAGCGCGGCGGTGACCTCGTCGGCGTCCTGGCCGTAGCGGCCGGTGGTGGGCGGGAGGGCGAGCAGCAGAGCGCCGAGGCCGGCGGCCGGGTCGAGCACGGTGGCGGGGACGCCGGCGACGGCCGCGAGCAGCTCGGCTGCCTCGGGCGGGGTGGGGCTGAGCTGGCGGGTGTTGGCCTCGGCGTACCGGGTGAGCAGTTGCTCGTACGCGCCCGGGGCGCCGGCGGCGGAGGCGAGTTCGCCGAGCAGGCGGGCGAGGTCCAGCTGGGTGGAGCCGAGCAGGCCGGGGAGGCGCAGGCCTGCGGCGCCGTCGCCGAAGGTCCGGACGGCGGCGTCGGCGAGCGCGCGGGGCAGGGCGGTGGCGAGCCGGGTGTCGGACTCGGCGGCGAGGGCGGGCCAGCGGCCGGGCTCGCGGTGCAGCAGCAGGAGGATGCTGCCGGCCTGGAGGAGCGGCGCCGCGGGGTGGCCGGCGGGGTCGCGGAGGGTTTCCAGCAGCCGCCAGACGCGTTCCAGCAGCGGCAGTTCGGCGATCTTGCCC
This sequence comes from Kitasatospora sp. NPDC032757, assembly GCF_055579305.1. Lineage (NCBI taxonomy): Bacteria > Bacillati > Actinomycetota > Actinomycetes > Kitasatosporales > Streptomycetaceae > Kitasatospora > Kitasatospora sp. NPDC032757. The sequence goes on from NZ_JBVINN010000012.1 coordinate 19,087, forward strand.
TGGCCTCGGAGCCAGCCGGCCACCTCGTCGAGCGAGAAGGTCGGGCTGCTGTCGGTGCCGCCGACCGGGCGGGGGAAGTCGGCGTGGCGGCGGCGCCAGTTGCTGACGGCGGCTCGTCCGACCCCGGCCAGCCGGGCGATCTCGACGGCGGTCACCTCAGGACGGTCCGGCATGGGGGCTCCTTCGGCGCACGCGGGCTGGGGTGTGGCCACACCCGCACACGAGGCCCGGGTGTGACCACACAGCATAGCCAGCACCCTCCATCTCGGAGTTCACACGTGAACAGAGAGGTTTCACGAATTAGTGTTGACATGGTTCACAGCGAATGGTGTGATCTCTCTGTCGGCACCACAGAGGGCGCCGACACCACACCACCGAGAACCGGGAGACACCCCATGTCGGTCACCACCCGCACCACCCGCCGCAACGCCGCCCTGCTGCTCGGCGCCGCGCTCGTCGCCCTCACCGCGACGGCCTGCAACTCCACCGGCGGGTCCACCGTCTCCACCGAGCCGAAGCAGACCTCCGCCGCGGCCGCCACCACCAGCGCCGGCGACGCCGCCAAGCCCGCCGAGTCCAAGCCGGCCGACGCCCCCAAGGCCGCGGCCAAGCCGGGCGACACCATCGCGCTCAAGGGCAACGACCCGGCCGACACCGCCGACGTCACCCTGGTGAAGGTGGTGGACAACGCCGAGGGCGAGGACGAGTTCACCCACCCGGCCGACGGCAAGCGCTTCGTCTCGGTCCAGTTCCGGATCAAGGCGAGCGGCAAGAAGGCCTACAGCGACGTTCCCGGCAACGGCGCCAAGCTGCTGGACGCCCAGGGCCAGGCCTTCGGCTCGACGGTCGCCGACACCAAGGCGGGCCCGAGCTTCCAGGTCCCCGCCAACATCGCCCCCGGGGAGAGCGCCCTCGGCTTCGTCACCTTCGAGGTGCCGAAGGACGTCAAGCTCGACAAGGCCCAGTTCGGCCTCGACAGCGGCTTCGCCCCGCAGACCGGCCAGTGGAAGCTCGGCTGACCAGGAGCCGCCCTCCGCGAACGCGCGACGGCGGCCTCAGGCACCATGACCCGAGACCGCCGCAAGGCCCGCCGAAGCGGGCGGGCTCACCCGCCGAAGCGGCCGGTGAACCTCCCCACCGCTACTTCTTCGCCCCCGCCAGGTCGTCGAACATCGCCGACAGGAACTCCCGGCACCACCCCAGCAGTTCACGCCCGACCAGCGGCTTGCCGCCGATCCGGCCGGTGGACGGCCGCGGCACCAGCAGCTGCTGGGCGGCCGCCTTCACCTGGCTGCGCGGGTAGAGCCGGTTCAGCCGCAGCTGCTGCGACTCCCGCAACTCGACCGGCCCGAACCGGACGTTGGCGCCCTGCAACGTGATGTCCGCGATCCCGCAGCGCCGCGCGTACAGCCGCAGCGCCGCCACCAGCAGCAGGTTCTCCACCGGCTCGGGCAGCTTGCCGTACCGGTCCACCAGTTCGTCGCGGACCTGCTTGATGTCGTCCTCGGAGTTGACCGCCGCGATCGAGCGGTACGCCTGGAGCCGCAGCCGCTCGCCCGGGGCGTAGTCGTGCGGCACGTGGGCGTCGACCGGCAGCTCGATCTTGACCTCCAGCGGCTCCTCCTCCGGCTCTCCGCCGCCGCCCGCCAGCGACTCCCGGAACTCGGCCACCGCCTCGCCGACCATCCGCATGTAGAGGTCGAAGCCGACGCCCGCGATGTGCCCGGACTGCTCACCGCCGAGCAGGTTGCCGGCGCCGCGGATCTCCAGGTCCTTCATCGCCACGTACATGCCGGCGCCCATCTCGGTGTGCTGGGCGATGGTGGCCAGCCGCTCGTGCGCCGTCTCGGTCAGCGGCTTCTCCGGCGGGTACAGCATGTACGCGTACCCGCGCTCGCGGCCACGGCCGACCCGGCCGCGCAGCTGGTGCAGCTGGGAGAGGCCGAAGGTGTCGCCGCGCTCGACGATCAGGGTGTTGGCGTTGGAGATGTCGATGCCCGACTCCACGATCGTGGTGGAGACCAGGACGTCGAACTCCTTCTCCCAGAAGTCGACGACGACCTTCTCCAGCGCCGTCTCCCCCATCTGCCCGTGGGCGGTGGCGACCCGCGCCTCGGGGACGAGGTCCTTCAGCCGGGCCGCCGCCTTGTCGATCGACTCGACCCGGTTGTGGATGTAGAACACCTGGCCCTCGCGCAGGAGTTCACGCCGGATGGCGGCCGAGATCTGCTTCTCGTCGTACGGGCCGACGAAGGTCAGCACCGGGTGCCGCTCCTCCGGCGGGGTGGTGATGGTGGACATCTCGCGGATGCCGGTGACCGCCATCTCCAGGGTGCGCGGGATCGGGGTGGCGGACATGGTCAGCACGTCCACGTTGGCCCGCAGCTTCTTCAGCTGTTCCTTGTGCTCGACGCCGAACCGCTGCTCCTCGTCCACGATGACCAGCCCGAGGTCCTTGAACCTGGTCTCGGAGGAGAAGAGCCGGTGGGTGCCGATGACGACGTCCACCGAGCCCTCGAACAGCCCCTCCAGGACGGCCTTCGCCTCGCTGTCGGTCTGGAAGCGCGACAGCGCCTTCACCGTCACCGGGAAGTTGGCGTACCGCTCGGCGAACGTCGAGAAGTGCTGCTGCACCAGCAGCGTGGTCGGCACCAGCACCGCCACCTGCTTGCCGTCCTGCACCGCCTTGAAGGCCGCCCGGACGGCGATCTCGGTCTTGCCGTAGCCGACGTCGCCGCAGATCAGCCGGTCCATCGGGACGGACTTCTCCATGTCGGACTTGACCTCGGCGATGGTCGTCAGCTGGTCGGGCGTCTCCGCGTAGGGGAAGGCGTCCTCCAGCTCGCGCTGCCACGGGGTGTCCGGGCCGAAGGTGTGGCCCGGGGCGGCCATCCGGGCGGAGTACAGCTTGATCAGGTCGGCGGCGATCTCCTTGACCGCCTTCTTCGCCCGCTGCTTGGTCTTCGCCCAGTCCGCGCCACCGAGGCGGTGCAGCGTGGGGGCCTCGCCGCCGACGTACTTGGTGACCTGGTCCAGCTGGTCGGTCGGCACGAAGAGCCGGTCGCCGGGGTGGCCCCGCTTGGCCGGCGCGTACTCCAGCACCAGGTACTCGCGGGTGGCGCCCTGGACCGTGCGCTGCACCATCTCGACGTAGCGGCCGACGCCGTGCGCCTCGTGGACGACGTAGTCGCCCGCCGCCAGCGCCAGCGGGTCGATCGCGTTGCGGCGCCGGGACGGCATCCGCCGCATGTCCTTGGTGGAGGACTTCTGGCCGGAGAGGTCGGTCTCGGTGATGACGGTCAGCTTGAGCGCCTCGTCGACGAAGCCGTGCTCGATCGAACCGCAGGAGACGTAGACGACGTCCCGGGTCGGCGCCTCGCCGAGGTCGGCGACCAGCCGGGCCGGGATGCCCTCGTTGCCGAGCACCTCGGCCAGCCGGGAGGCCGGGCCGTGGCCCTCCGTCACCATGACGACCCGCCAGTCGGCGGCCAGCCGCTCCTTGGCGTCGGCGATCGCGCGGGCGGTGTCACCCCGGTACGCCTCGACCGCGTGCATGCCCAGCGTCAGGGTGTTGACGTCGAACTCCAGGGCCGTGCCGACCGAGGCGTCGCTGGTCGCGAACGGGCTGACCGACCACCAGGGCAGGCCGATCTCGGCCGCGTGCTCGCGCACCTCGGCGAGCGATCGCAGCGAGGCGGCGGAGACGTCGATCGCCTCCAGGTCGATCGGCCGGTCGCCGCCGGCCGCGGCCGCCACCCAGGAGGCGTGCAGGAACTCCTGGCTGGTCGCCACCAGGTCGGCGGCCCGGGTGCGGACCCGCTCGGGGTCGCAGACCACGGTGACCGAGCCGAGCGGCAGCACGTCGAGCAGCAGCTCCATGTCGTCCACCAGGACGGGCGCCAGCGACTCCATGCCCTCGACGGCGATGCCCTCGGCGATCTTGTCGAGGATCTCCGCCAGCCCCGGGTGCTCGACGGCGAGTTCGGCGGCTCGCGCCCGCACCTCGTCGGTCAGCAGCAGCTCACGACAGGGCGGCGCCCAGAGGCCGTGCTCGGCGATCTCCAGCGAGCGCTGGTCGGCGACCTTGAAGTACCGGATCTCCTCGACGTCGTCGCCCCAGAACTCCACCCGGAGCGGGTGCTCCTCGGTCGGCGGGAAGACGTCCAGGATGCCGCCGCGAACAGCGAACTCGCCCCGCTTCTCCACCAGTTCGACCCGGGCGTAGGCGGCCGCGGAGAGCCGCCGGGCGATCTCCTGCAGATCGTGCGACTCGCCCCGCTGGACGGCCACCGGCTCCAGCTCGGCCAGCCCCTTCACCTGCGGCTGCAGCACCGAGCGGACGGGGGCCACGATCACCTGCACCGGGCCGGCCGCCGGGTCGTCCGCCCGCGGGTGCACGATCCGGCGCAGCACGGCCAGCCGGCGGCCGACCGTGTCCGAGCGCGGCGAGAGCCGCTCGTGCGGCAGCGTCTCCCAGGCCGGATACTCGGCGACCGCGTCCGGCGGAAGCAGCGAACGGAGCGAGGCGGCGAGGTCCTCGGCCTCCCGGCCGGTCGCCGTGACGGCCAGCACCGGGCGGCCGCGCTCCCCCGCCGCCTGCCCGGCCATCGCGCGGGCCAGCGCGGCGATGGCGAACGGCCTGGCGGCGGGCGGACCGACCAGGTCCAGGTGGTGGCGGCCGCCCGCCGCGGCACCGGTGGCGGTCGCGGCCTCGATCGCCTCGGCGAGCGCCGCGTCCCGCGCGACGACATCGAGCAGTCCGGTCAGGCTCATCTGGAGTCTCTTCTTCGTCCCGTGGCTGGTGCTGCCCGGGGCGGCAGAGGCCCGCCGGGGCAACGCGAACGGCCCGGCACGCCGAGCGGCCGGGGGTCTCCAGACTACGCCGCAGCACCGACACGCACGTGGCGCACGGCCGGGGCACGCCCGCGCGGACGGCCACACCCGCACCCGGACCAGGACGAAGCACCGGGCGCGGGCTGCGACTGCGCCTCCGCGATCTGCCACGAACTGGACATACTCCTGTCACTGCCCGTCCATGGAGATCGCGCACCATGGTGACTGTGCCCGCCGCACCCAACCGTGGGGGATGGCTGCGGAGGGGCACAGTCGCACACCCGATGGGGGTCGGGGGTGCGAGGCCGGGCGACCCTGGGTGGGGGCGCCCGCCCAAGCGCCGGGAACCGTGGCGCCCTTTCCTGGAGGGCGCCACGGGTCTCGGCCCCTTTTCGTCAGCGACGCCCGTTCAGCGGCTTCCCCACCCGCCCCCGTTCGCGGCCTCCCCTCACGGCCTCCCCTCACAGCTTCCCCTCACGGCCCCGTTCGCAGCCTCCTTCGCGCCCGTTCACGGCGCCGCGCACATCTGCGCCCCGCATTTGCGCGAACGCTCACCCGGGCCGGTCTGCCCTCCCTACCCTGTGGTGAAGACCGTGTGGAGACGCCCGGAGGGGCCAGGGGGCGTCGCGATGGAGGGGGTTCTTCGTCATGCGCGTTGTCATCGCAGGCCAGGGGTACGTGGGGCTGCCGCTGGCGGTCCGGGCGGCCGAGGTGGGGCACCAGGTGGTCGGCTACGACGTGGACGAGCGCCGGATCAAACGGCTGGCGGTCGGCGAGTCCTACGTCGAGGACATCCCGGCCGAGCGGCTGCGGCCGCTGCTGGAGAACGGAACGTACCTGCCGTCGGCCGAGCCGGCCGACGTGGCGGGCTTCGACATCGCGGTGATCACCGTGCCGACCCCGCTGCGCGACGGCGTGCCCGACCTGTCGTACATCGAGGCCTCGGCCGCGCTGCTCTCCCAGCACCTGCGGCCGGGGGCGACCGTCGTCCTGGAGTCCACGACCTACCCGGGCACCACCGAGGAGCTGCTCGCGCCGCTGCTGGAGGAGGGGTCCGGGCTGACCGCGGGCCGGGACTTCCACCTCGGCTACAGCCCCGAGCGGATCGACCCGGGCAACCCGACCTGGCGGCTGGAGAACACCCCGAAAGTGGTCTCCGGCATCGACCCGGCGGCGCTGGCGGCGGTCGACGGCTTCTACGGACAGCTGGTGGAGCGGACGGTGCCGGTCTCCTCCTGCAAGGAGGCCGAGCTGACCAAGCTGCTGGAGAACACCTTCCGGCACGTGAACATCGCGCTGGTCAACGAGCTGGCGATGTTCGCCCACGACCTCGGCATCGACGTCTGGGAGGCGATCGACGCCGCCTCCACCAAGCCGTTCGGCTACCTCCGCTTCACCCCGGGGCCCGGTGTCGGCGGGCACTGCCTGCCGATCGACCCGTCCTACCTGTCCTGGCGGGTGGAGCGGGCGCTCGGCCAGTCGTTCCGCTTCGTCGAACTGGCCAACGACGTCAACAGCCACATGCCCGACTACGTGGTGCGCCGGCTCGGCGAGGCGCTGAACGAGCGGCAGCGCTCGGTGAAGGGCTCCCGGGTGCTGCTGCTCGGGCTGGCGTACAAGAAGAACACCGGCGACGCCCGGGAGACCCCGGCGGCCCGGATCGCCGAGCTGCTGGGCCGGATGGGCGCCGAGGTCCGCGCGGCCGACCCGCACGTGGTCGTCGGGGTGCACGTCCCGGAGCCGGTCATCCCGGGGCAGCGGGCGGCCGAGCAGGACCGCCACGGCGACCCGTTCGCCGCCGTCCGCCGGGTCGAGGCGACCCCGGAGGAGCTGGCGGCGGCGGACGCGGTGGTGCTGCTCGCCGACCACGACGAGTTCGACTACGACGCGGTGACCGCGCACGCCCGGTACGTGCTGGACTGCCGCCGCCGGCTCTCCGGCGCGTCGGTCGAGGTGCTCTGACCGCGCTCCCGCCCCGGACGGCAGAACGCGGTGCCGGGCGTCCGCACCCGCCCGGCACCGCACAAGGGACGTGATCCGGCTACCAGCGGGACAGGTTGATGTCGTACATCATCACCTGGTGGCCCTGGTGGCCGTTGAAGTCGTACTGCTCCCAGTTGAAGACGGTCCAGGAGCCCATGCCGCCCCCGAGATAGGTGACGACCCGGTTGTTGCCCGCGTCGATCCGGTCGACGTTGTAGATGCGGACCGCCATCCAGCCGTCGTTCGCAAAGCAGAGCTGCCCGCTGTAGCCGTAGTTGTAGACCTTCGCGTAATCGTTGCGGTCACCGCAATCGACCCGGTTCACCGCGTGCGCACCGGCGACCGGCAGCAGTGCGGCGGCGGTGAGGACGGCGAGCGCGCCGGCCCGGCGGGCCCGGCCATTTCCGGCGCGACGTTCCTTGCGAGGATTTGCGGGATTTGTGCGGTGAATCATGAAACCCCTCCATCGACGGCGGTTGCGACTCCAGAGATTTACATGGGACCCCGCCGCCGAACAGTTGATTTCCGGCCAAGCCGAGCCCCGCGAGCAGTCCCCGGAACGGGCCGAAAGGGAATGCGCTAGGGTCCGAACAGGCTTGCAGCGCTTGAGGATCGGAGCAGAAGGTTGGCACGTCCACCACATTTCGGACGATTCGCCGCCATCACCCTGGCGGCCGCTTTATCGGCCTTTTCCGCGGGCTGTACCAGTTCATCCGGCAGCGGTCCGGCGGAATCCCCGCCGACCCCGCCGGAGATCAGCGCACCGAAACCTCCGGAATCCGGGCGCGCCGGAATGACCGGACTTCCGCTCTCCGCTTATCAGGCCAATGACCAGGTGGCCGTGAAAGAGATCCAGGCGAGGAATGCGCTGGTCGTCTCCTGTATGCGCAAGGCCGGGTACACGGCGTTCGACGGCGACGGGCTCCAGGCCGCGCAGGCCCCCGACAACGCGACCGCCCTGCCGGCCGGTGCCTGGGGGTACCTCGGGACGGCGGTCGCGGGCGTCCAGGGCTTCCACCCGCCGAAGCGGTCCCTCCCCCGGCCGGCCGGACCGGCGGCCGGCTCCGGCGAGGCGTACGACAGCGCCCGGGTGGACTGCGACCGGCAGGCGGCGGAGCGGATCGGCTCGCCGTCCGGGCCGGGGACGGAGCTGGTCGGCCGTCTCTTCGACGAGTCGATCGCGGCGACCGGCCGCGACACCCGGGTGGTCGCGGCGGCCAAGGAGTGGTCCGCCTGCATGGCCACCGCCGGCTTCCGGACCGACGATCCGGCGGTGCTGCCGGCCCGCTTCCGGGCCACCCCGGAGGCCACCCCCACCGAACTCGCGACGGCCCGCGCCGACGCGGACTGCACGGGCCGGACCAACCTGGCCGGGATCTGGTTCGCCGTCCTGGCCGGCTACCAGCAGCAGCAGATCGACCGCAACGCAGAGGCCCTGACCGCCCAGAAGGATGCGGTCAGGGCCCAGGACGCGAAACTCGCGCGGCTGCTGGCAGGCGACGGCTCGTGACCGCCGCCCGGCCGCCGGTCGGGCGTCAGGCCTCAGGCCTCAGCCTCAGGCCTCAGCCGCCAGGCCGCGGACGCCGCCGTCAGCGCCGGTTGTAGCCGACCGTGTTCGGCGTGGCGTACTCGCCGCCGTCGTCGACGATCACGATCTTCGGGATGATCCGGGTCTCCTCCTCCGGCCTCCCCGGCACCTCCGGGGCACCGGAGCGGGCACTGCCGGAGGCGGACGCCCCGTTCGGCAGCGAGGACGGCCGCGGCGGCGCCCCGGCCGGAGCGACGGCCGGAGAGGCGGCCGGAGAGGCGGCCGGAGAAGCGGCGGGAGAGGCGGCGGGAGAGGCGGCCGGAGAAGCGGCCGGAGAAGCGGGCTGGGACGCCTCCAGGGGCGCGGGCGCCACCGGCCCCGGCGTGACCCGGCCCGGGGTGACCGACAGCACCGTGGTGGCCGCCTCTGCCGGCCGGCCGGCGCCCACGGCGACGTCCTTGCGCAGGTCGGCCACCGCGATCTCCCCGGTGTCCGCCTCCGAGTCCACCGCCGGCGCGTCCGCCTCGGACACCCCGGGAACCCCGGGAACCCCGGGAACCCCGGACACCTCGAACGCCCCGGACACCTCGAACGCCTCGGACGAATCCGCAGCGTCCGTCACGGCCGCGCCCTGAACGGCCGCGCCCTGTACTGCCGGGGCCTGTACTGCCGGGGCCTGCGCTGCCGCAGCCTCCTCGGCGGGCTCGATCGCGCCCACCGCCGCGCCGGTGAGCGAGGCGAGGGTGGCCTTGATGTGGTCCAGGTGCTGCTGCACCGTCTCGTGCCGGACCGCGAACTCGCGCTGCTCGCGCTCGCTCGCCGCGTTGATCTGCTCGGCCTCGCGGCGGGCCTGCTCGACCAGCTGGTCCGCCCGGGCCTGCGCCTCGGCGTCCGACTGCTTGATCTGCCCGAGCACGGTCTCCCGGTGCTGCTCGGCCTCCTTGAGCCGGCGCTCGGCGGTCGCCGAGACCTCCGCGTCCTCGGCGTCGGCCCTGGCCTCGGCCGCGGCGAAGGTCTCGTCGGCCTTGCGGCGCAGCTCGGCCAGCTTGGCCTCGGCCTGCTCGGAGGCCTCGGCGGCCGCGACCCGCACCTTGGCGGCGTGGGCGGTGGCGGAGTCCCGCAGCGTCCGGATCTCGCGGTCGGTCTCGGCCCGGATCGTCTCGGCCTCGGCCCTGGTCCGCTCGTCGGTGCGGCGGGCGGCCTGGTCGGACTCGGAGCGGGTGGTGGCGGCGTACTCCTTGGCGGCCTGGCCGAGGGCCTGGCCGGCCTCGTACACCTCGTCGCGCAGGTCCTCGGCGAACCGCTCGGCGGCCTCCCGGACGGCGCGGGACTCGTTCTCGGCCATCCGGGCCAGGCCGGCGGCCTGCTCGCTGAGGACCTGGTAGTCGGGTTCCGGGGCGTCGGCGGCGGCCTGTTGGATGTCGGCCAGGCGGCGCTCCATCTCCCGGATTCCGGCGCCGAGCACACTCAGCCGTTCCCACGCCTCGTCGCGCTGGACGGTGAGAGCGGCCAGCGCTCGGTCGACCTGCTCGGGCGCGTAACCGCGCCGGGCAGCGGTGAAGCCGTACTGGGGGACGGCGTCGCTCATGGGCTCTTCCCCTCGGGTCGCGGGCTGCGGAGCCCATGATCGGACGGATCGGACGGATCGGGAACCCGATCGAGGACCGGGTCTCACTATCGACGCGGTACTGATCGGAACGTGTTGAGGACTGGACGAGTAGATCCATCCTCTTGACCTATTTTGCGCAGATCAGGGCGAAACCCCAACGAGGCAGAGCCGCAGCGGCATGCCGAAGGGGTCGTTCCGGACACCGGAACGACCCCCTCCACCTGCGCGGATCCGGAGCGACCTGCTACAACAGGCCGTCCCAGAACTGCTCCAGCAGGACGGCCCACCAGGTGTCCGCCGACTGCAGGGCCGCCGGGTCGATCGCGGCGAGCTGAGCCTGGAAGTCGGTCGTCCAGCGACCGGCCTGGTCCGGCGTCAGCCCGTACCGCAGTCGCCACATCCGGCCCAGCAGGGCCAGGGCGCGGACGAACTCCGGTACACCGCTGTTGACGAACCGAGGCGGCTCTCCGGTTCCGTCGATGTCCACCGCAACCACGTGCGCTGTGCCGTACTGCACACAGAGCTGACGGCCGTAGTCGTTGCCGAGCACCAGGTAGCCGCCGAAGTCCGGGCCGCCGGCCAGGCCGCGCTCGGCGGCCAGCTCGGCGAGCGTCGGGATGGGGCGGCCCTCCTGGGCCTGGGCCCAGAAGAACGGGCCGAACTCGCGCGGCAGGCCCGCCCACATCAGGGTCTGCGCCACCGGCTCGGGGACGCCCTGGCGGGAGACGGCGCGCTGCTCGAAGCGGAACACGTTCGGGCCGAAGGCCTGGCCGAGCTCCTGGGCGAGCTCCTGCGGCGCGATCGGCGGCAGCGGCGGCACCGTCCCCGGAGCGGGCAGCGGCACCCGGAACGGGCGGACCCGCTGGGCGCCGGAGGCCAGCTGGTGCAGCTCGTCCAGGTGGTCGAGCAGCTGGGCCATGCCGGCCTGCCGGGAGTGGTGGTCGCGGCCGTAGTCCGCGGTGTGGGTGAGCCGGACGTTCGGCCAGGAGGCGGCGATCATGCGGTTGCAGTAGCCGCCCGGGAGGTCGCAGGACTCCAGCTCGGTGTAGAGCTCCAGCACCTGCTCCGGCGGGACGTTCAGCCGCCGCAGGTCCTGAAGGATCTTCCACTCCGGGTGGGGGGTGCCGGGCTCGCTGCGGTGCAGCAGCTTCTGCTCGGAGCCGTCCGGGCCCCGGTAGCTGAGCGCGGCGAAGTAGCCCGGGCCGACGGCGGGCACGCCGGGCGGCACCGGGGAGCCCTGCGGCGGGCCGGGGACGGGCGCCGGCGGGACGGCCGCCGGGGCGGGCGCCGGTGCCGGGGCGGCGGGCGAGGCCGCGCCGGGGTAGCCGTAGCCGGCCGCAGGCGCGCCGGGGCCGGGGCCACCGGGCGGCGGCGGGACGGCCGGGCCGCCGGACGGCGGGGTCCCCGGGTCGACGGGCGCTGCCGGGCCGGCACCGAGCAGCGCCGGGTCGATCGCGCCGGCCAGCTGGGTGCGCTCGTACGCCACCCCGGCGCCGGGCGTGGCGCCGACGGGCGGGGCCGGCGCCGCGGGCGGCCCGGCCGGGGCGTCCGCTCCACGCAGGCCCCCCGGGGGCGGGGGCGGCGGGGCGCCGGCCGCGTTGCGGCCTCCCGGGCTCGCCACGGGGGTGCCGGAGCCGGGCGTCTGGCGCAGCTCACCCGGCGGGGGCGGCGGCGGGGCCGAGCCGGAGTTGCGGCCGAGCGAGACGGGGGCACCGGGCTGGCCGGACGTGCCGCCGCGCAGCGCTGCCGGCGGGGGCGGCGGCGGGGCGCCGCCCGGGTTCCGGCCGAGCCCGCCCTGCGACGCGTCGGCGGCGGGCGGGGCGGCGGGGGCACCGGGGCCGGGGGCACCCGGCAGGCCGGCCAGCCCGGGCAGACCGTCCGGCGAGGCCAGCATGGTCGCCGCGTACTCGACGGGGGCACCGGGGCCGGGCGTCGGCGCACCGGGGCCGGGCGTGCCCGGGCCGGGCGCACCCGGCAGACCGGCCAGCCCGGGCAGACCGTCCGGCGAGGCCAGCATGGTCGCCGCGTACTCGACGGGGGCACCGGGGCCGGGCGTCGGCGCACCGGGGCCGGGCGTGCCCGGGCCGGGCGCACCCGGCAGACCGGCCAGCCCCGGCAGACCGTCCGGCGGCGCCAGCAGGGTGGGCGCGGGCGCGGCGGACGGTCCCGCGGGCGGGGCCGGGGGCATGCCGTAGTCGCTCACGGGCAGCAGTTCGGTGGCCGCCTCGGCGCCGGGCCGGGGCTCGCCGGGCAGGCCGGCGCCATTGGTCTGCAGCCCGTCGGGCAGCAGCACGGTCGCCGCCTCGACACCCGCGGAGCCGGCCGACGGCGCGGGCACGGCCGGCGCGACGGGTTCGACGGGCGCGGGCTGCGGGGCGGGGAACGCCGGCTCGTCGTGGCCGGGCGGCGGCGCGAGCATGGTCGGCGCGTCCCCGGCGGGCCGCTCGGAGATCGGCGGCGTGGTCAGCACGGCGGGCGCCGGAGCCGGCACCTGAACGGGCGCGGGCGCGGGCTCCGGCGCTGCCGCCGGCACCGGAGCAGCGGCAGCCACGGGAGCAGGGGCGGGAGCGGGAGCAGCCGGAGCGGGAGCCGCAGCAGCCTGAGCAGGCGCCGGCGCCCCCAGCCGCTCGGCCTCGGCCGCGATCGCCGCGGCGCCCGCCTCCTGGAGCCACTGCGGCGGGCTGAGCAGGAAGGACGTCGCCTCGACCGGGCCGGGCGCGGGCCGCGCCGCCCCGGCCGGGTTGGCCGCCACCGGCCGTCCGTAGACCTCCTCGTACTGCCGGACCACCTCGTTGACGGGCAGCGCGGGCCAGAGCGTGCTGGCGCCGGAGTCCCGGGCGATCACCAGCCGCGCCTCGCCTGCCGAGCCGCCCGAACCTGCCGGGCCGCCCGCGCCACCGGCCGCGTCCGGCCCGGACCCCTCGCCGGCACCGCCCGTCTCACCCGGGCCGTCGGCGGGCTGGACCGCCCAGCAGACGAAGCCCAGGTCGAACTCCCGGACCCGTACCTCGCGCTGCTGCGAACGCGGCACCCCGCCGTTGATCCACTCGTCGGCGAGCTCCTGCGCCTGCGCGTACGTCACCACGCCCGGTTCACCCCTGTCCCCTTCGTCCCCGCTTGCTGCTTCGCCCCGGCCTGCCGCTTCGTCCCAGCAGGCCGGACACCCTTGACCACCGCCACCGGGGCCACGTCAGCCCACCGGCACGGCGCGGGCGAACCCGCCGTCCACCATCAGTTCCGCCACCGTCTCCAGCTCCGGCGGGCTGCCGGCCAGCCGGAGCAGGAACGCGTCGAAGTCCTCGCCGCAGTGCAGCAGCAGCCGGGCGACGCGGTCCTCGGGCGCCTCGGGCGCACCGGTGTCGCGGGCGTCGTCGTAGAGGCAGAACCAGACCGAGCCGATCCGGTCACCGCGCACCTTGAGCGCCACGATGCCGCCCTGGGCGTAGGCGATGCCCAGGTAGTCCTTGGTGAGGTGGTCGCGCAGGCACTTGTTGGCGTAGACGACGTCCTCGGTGCCGTACTCCTCACTCAGGGTCAGGAACGGCTGGTCGAGCAGCAGCCCGAGCTCGGGGTCGAGCGCCACGCCGACGGGGGCGCGGCCGCCGCCGAGCTTGAGGAAGGTCCGGTAGGCGCCGGGCAGCCGGTAGCCGAGGCGCTCCTCGGCGCGCTGCACGAGGTCCTCGGGGACGCCGATCGGGTCGGTGCCGTCCTTGGCGAGCGAGAAGTGCACCGGCCGGCGCTCCTGCAGCGGGCGGGTGCCGCGGCGGCCGTGGTCGGCGCTGGAGGTGGCCAGGCCGCCGTGGTGCCGCAGCAGCGCCTTGACCTCGACCGGGACCAGCTCCATCCGGCGCCAGCCGGGCGCGGCCCGGCCGACCGCGTGGTGCCAGGTCCAGCCGGGCGGGGTGGCGACGGCGGTCTCCAGGTCGGCCCAGAGCGGGTGGCCCTGGGTGAACTGCGCGGCGTTGGCCGAGACGTAGTCGGTCAGGCGCAGCTCGTCGACGCCGAAGCCCTCCGGCGGGTCGGCGACCTCGGCCGCGGCAGCGGCGTAGGGGCCGAAGTCCGGGAAGCCGTACTCGTCCACCCGGATCCCGGCCGGGTGCCGCTCCGCACGGACCGGGTCCGGGAACTGCACCACCTGACCTGCGTACGCCGCGTTCGGTGCGGCGGTGACGCCGGGCCGACCTGTCGTCATCTGGGAGCCCCCACTGGCTGCTGCAAATACTTCGGTGCGCTTGCTGGCTACCAGCGTAGGGGGTCGGCCCTGGCCCCGGACCCCCGCCCGGGGGACGGAGCGGGATCGGCCCTCGGGGCGTGTCCGGCAACTCCCGCCGGGCGCGAATCGCCGGCGCGTCCCCGGACGGGACCAGCCGGACAGGACTAGTCCGAGAGTGCCTTCGCCAGCGCCTCGGCCACGCGCTCCTGCTGGCCCTCGGTGATCTGGGGGTAGAGCGGCAGCGTGAGCAGCTCCCGGGCGGCCCGCTCGGCGACCGGGAACGCGCCCTCCCCGTGGCCGAGGTGACGGAACGCGGGCTGGAGGTGGACCGGCACGGGGTAGTGGATGCCCGCGCCGATACCGGCCGCCTGCAGGGCGTTCAGCACGGCGTCCCGGTCCCGGCCGGGGCCGATCCGTACCGCGTACAGGTGCCAGACGTGCTCGTTGCCGGGAGCCGTCCGCGGCAGGGTGACGCCGTCGAGCCCGGCCAGCAGCCGGTGGTAGCGGGCGGCGGCGGCCCGGCGGGCCTCGTTCCAGGCGGGCAGCCGGCGCAGCTTGGCCCGCAGGACGACGGCCTGGAGGGCGTCCAGCCGGGAGTTGAAGCCGAACCGCTCGTGCTCGTACTTGCGGCCGGAGCCGTGGTCGCCGATCAGCCGGACGGCGGCGGCCAGGCCGTCGTCGTCGGTGACGACGGCGCCCGCGTCGCCGTACGCGCCGAGGTTCTTGCCGGGGTAGAAGCTGGTGGCCGAGATCCGGCCGTGGAGGGCGCGGCCGTCCTGCCGGGCGCCCTGGGACTGTGCGGCGTCCTCCACCACGGGCCGGTCGCCGGCCAGCTCCAGCAGCGGCGCCATCGGGGCGAGCTGCCCGTTGAGGTGGACGGGCAGCAGCGCCACCGCGCCCGGCAGGGCGTCGGCGACCCGCACCGGGTCGATCAGCAGGTGCTCGGGGTCGGCGTCGACCAGGACCGGGCGCAGTCCGGCCCGGACCACGGCCTCGGCGGTGGCGACGAAGGTGTTGGCGGGCAGCACCACACCGCCGGGGGGCAGGTCGAGGGCGCGCAGGGCCAGTTCGAGGGCGTCGGTGCCGTTGGCGGCGCCGACGCAGTGCCGGGTGCCGGAGAAGGCGGCGTACTCCGCCTCGAAGCCGTCCGCCTCGGGGCCCCTGATGTAGCCGCCGGTGGCGAGCACCCGGTCGAACCCGGCCCGGACCTCGGCCTCGACCTCGGCGTGCGCGGCCTTCAGGTCGACGAGCGGGACGGGCGGCTGGTCGGTGGTCATCCTGGTCTCCCCTGGGGCGTCTCGGCGGGTCTGGGCGGGACGGGCACGCGGGCAGGTCAGCCGAGCGCGGCGCGCAGCGCGGCGGCCACCCGGTCCTGCTGCTCCTCGGTGAGCGCGTGGTGGAGCGGCAGGATCAGCGAGCGGCGGGTGAGCAGTTCGGTGGCGGGCAGCGGCACCCGGGCGGTCCCCTTGTACGGGGCCTCCAGGTGGGCGGCCATGATGCCGCGCCGGGCGGAGACGCCGGCTCCGGCGAGCCGGGCAAGCAGCTCGGCCCGGTCGGGGGCGCCGTCGGGCGGCAGCACCCAGCAGGACTGGTAGTTGGTGGTGCCGTGCGCCGGGTCGGCGACCAGCCGGGCGCCGGTGCCGGCGAGCAGCTCCCGGTACCGCGCGGCGAGTTCGCGCCGCCGGGCGACCATGGCCGGCAGCTTGCGCAGCTGCACCAGGCCGATGGCGGCCTGGATGTCGGTCATCCGGTAGTTGAAGCCGATCTCGTCGTAGGTCTCCAGCAGGCTCGCGCCGCCGGCCGCGGCGTGCCGGTCGGCGGCCGAGACGCTCATCCCGTGCTCGCGCAGCCGCCGCAGCCGGGCGGCGAGTTCGCCGTCCTGGCAGGTCACCATGCCGCCCTCGCCCGTGGTGAGGAGCTTGCGCGGGTGGAAGGAGTAGGCGGCGATCGTGGCGGTGCTGCCGGCCGGGCGGCCGCGGAGGACCGAGCCGGCCCCGCAGGCGGCGTCCTCGACCACGGTGACCCCGCGGGGCTCGACGGCGGCCCGGATCGCGTCCAGGTCGACCGGGACACCGCCCTGGTCGACGGCGATGACGGCCCTGGTCCGGTCGGTGAGCAGCGGTTCGACGGTGGCCGCGGTGAGGTTGCCGGTGACCGGGTCGACGTCGGCGAAGACCGGAACGGCTCCGACGTAGGTGACGGCGTTGGCGGTGGCCACGAACGAGAGCGAGGGGACGACGACCTCGTCCCCGGGCCCGATGCCGGCGCCGATCAGCGCCAGGTGCAGGGCGGTGGTGCAGGAGGAGACGGCGACGGCGTGCGGGGCGCCGAGGTGCTCGGCGAAGGCGCGCTCGAACGCGGCGACCCGGGGACCCTGGGCCACCCAGCCGGAGCGGACGGCCTCGGCGGCGGCCTCGGCCTCCTCCTCGCCGAGCCACGGCACCATCACCGGGATGTCGGGCATGACGGGGTTGTTCTCGGACACAGCTGCACTCCGAACTGCCATGACTGCCGTGACTGCCGTATGTCGTACGGACGAGGGGGACTACTGCTCGCGCCACCAGGCGACCAGCCTGCGCAGGCCGTCGTCGAGGCCCAGGCCGGGCTTCCAGCCGAGGTCGCGCTCGGCGGCGGTGATGTCCGCGAGCCGCCGGACCACGCCCCCGGCGGTGCCCCGGGCGGGCCCGTGCTCGACGTCCAGGTCGGGGCGGTCCATCGCGCAGAGCAGTGCGTCGGCCAGCCCGCGCAGCGAGACCTCGGTGGAGCTGGCGATGTTGTAGACCCGGTCGGTGACGGGCGCGGCGGCGGCCAGCAGGTTGGCCCGGGCGATGTCCTCGGTGTAGACGAAGTCCATGGTCTGCGCGCCGTCGCCGAAGATCAGCGGCGGCTGCCCGGCGGCGATCCGCTCCATCCAGCGGATGAACACCTCCGTGTACTTGCCGTGCACGTCCATCC
The DNA here is from genome assembly GCF_055579305.1 of Kitasatospora sp. NPDC032757. Lineage (NCBI taxonomy): Bacteria > Bacillati > Actinomycetota > Actinomycetes > Kitasatosporales > Streptomycetaceae > Kitasatospora > Kitasatospora sp. NPDC032757. The sequence continues at coordinate 36,208 of NZ_JBVINN010000012.1, forward strand.
GGGGCCCGTACACGTTGAAGTAGCGCAGGGCGACGTAGTCCAGCCCGGACATGGCGTGGAAGGAGCGCAGCAGGCCCTCGTTGAAGACCTTGGCGGCCCCGTACAGGGTGTCGTTGTTGTAGGGGTGCTGGGTCTCGGGCGTGGGGAAGGTGTCGGCGAGGCCGTAGACGGAGGCGGTGGAGGAGGCGACCACCTTGCCGACGCCCACCTCGGCGGCGGCCTCGACCACGTCGAAGGTGCCGTCCACCATGATCTCCAGGGCCAGCCGGGGCTCGGTGGCGCACTGGGTGATCCGGATCGCGGCCAGGTGGAAGAGCAGGTCGGTGCCCGGGTCCAGCAGTTCGCGCAGCAGCGCACGGTCGCGGATGTCACCGTCCACCACCCGCAGCTGCCCGGGGGCGGCGATCTCCCGGGCGTACGCCAGGTTGGCCGTCCGGCCGCGGACGAAGTTGTCGAGCACGACCACCTCGCGGGCGCCCGCCTCGATCAGCTGGTCGACCACGGTGGAGCCGATGGTGCCGGCCCCGCCCGTGACCAGGCAGCGGGAGCCCTCGATCTGTACAGCGTTCACCGCGCGGCGGACCTTTCCTGAGCGTCTTCCCGGGCATCGGACAGTCGGTCGATCGTCACTGCGTCATCCAGTCCGGCGCCCACCGGGACGGTGGCGCCGCCGAGTTCGAGGCTGAGCGAGGCCGCCTCCAGCAGCTGCAGCACGCGCAGACCGGCCCGTCCGTCGGTGAGCGGCGCCCGGCCCTCGGTGATGGCGGCGGCGAACTCGGCCATCACGTTGCGCAGCGCCTCCTGCTCGACCAGGGCGGGCGCGACCATCTCGCCGACCCGGTAGGAGATCAGCGCCTGGTGGCGGATCGCGTCGGTCAGTTCGTCGGGCGGGGTGAGGTCCACGCCCCGGTCGTGCACCGCGAGCCGGGCCTGCGGGTTGAGGTCGTCCCAGACCAGGGTGCGCCGCGAGCCGCCGATCAGCGTGGTGCGGACCTTGGTCGGGGAGAGCCAGTTGACGTGGCAGTGCGCCAGCGCGCCGTTGCTCAGCCGGACGGTCAGGTAGGCGACGCAGGCCCGGCCGGCGCCGAGCGGGTCGGCGCCCTGGGCGGAGACCCCGACCGGCTCGACGCCCGGCGGCAGCACGAAGTCGAGGATGGACAGGTCGTGCGGGGCGAGGTCCCAGAGCACGTCGACGTCCGGCTGGACCAGCCCGAGGTTGATCCGCACCGAGTCGAAGAACTGGACGTCGCCGATCTCCCCGCCGTGCACCAGCTCGCGGATCCGGCGCACCACCGGGGTGTAGCAGAAGGTGTGGTCGCACATCAGCACCAGCCCGCGCTCCTCGGCGAGCGCCACCAGGTCGGCGGCCTCCGCGGCGGAGGTGGTGATCGGCTTCTCCACCAGGACGTGCTTGCCCGCCTCCAGCGCGGCCCGCACCAGCCGGTAGTGCGCTGCGGCGGGCGTGGCCACGGCGACCGCGCCGACCCGCTCGTCGGCGAGCACCTGCTCGAAGGAGGTGGTGGACCGGACGGTGCTGTACTCCCCCAGCACCCGGCGGGACCGGCTCTCGTCCAGGTCGCAGAGCCAGTGCAGGCGCAGCGCCGGCGTCTGCTGCGCGTTGCGGACCAGGTTCGGGCCCCAGTAGCCGGCCCCGACCACGGCGATCCCGACCGGGTGCGCGGGCGTGGGCTGCGGCGGCGCACCCGGCGTGGGCACGTGCTCGCCGGGTGCCTCGTTGGCGGTTTCCGTCTCCGTCATCGCAAGACCCCCCTTGCTGGGCCCCGGAGCACCCTTGCCCCGGGGGCCTCAACGGCCAGTGCGGGCAAAGGAGTTGTCATGCCCTGCCGGAAACCCCCCTCCGGCCGGCCGTCCCCTTGGCCCCCTGCTGGAACGCTACCGGCCACCACCACCGGCCGGGGGCGGATTCGGGAAACCCGGGGACGAGTCGTGACGACGGCGTGCGGATCCGGCCAGGACCACGTGCCCGCCCGGCCCGCCGCCGGGACCGGCCGTCCGCCCCCGCACCCCGGTTGTACGAATGTCGGTGACATTTGACAGGCTTGCCCCGGACCGGCCCCTGCCGGCCGTGCCGTCAGCGGGAAGAGGAGGAGGACGACGCATGACCACCGGGGAACCGGCCGGACCGCCCCTGCTGCGCCACCACCGCGACAGCCTGCTGCCCGCCGTCGCCGCCGCCCTGTCGCTGAAGGGCGGCGAGGTGCACACGCTGGCCGGCGACAAGCCCGCCCGGCGTCCGGTGCTGCACCCGCTGGTCGGGGACTTCCTGGACGCGCTGCCGCTGGAGCACCGCGAGCGGTTCACCGGCCGCTGCCCGGAGGCCGTCCTGCTCTCCCAGTACCTGACCACGGTGGACGCCAGACGCTCCAAGCGCGCCTCCCGCAAGCCGATGAGCGTGCAGGACGCCCGCAAGGCGCTCAAGGGCTCCCGTCTGGCCACCGTCCGGATCCGCGAGGAGCACGACCCGGCGCACGGCACCCACGCCCCGCCCTGCCGTTCCTGCGTCCCGCTGCTGGAGCACTTCACCGTGCAGAGCGTCGCCGTCGGACCGCGCTGACCACACCGGCCGGCCGGCCCCGCACCCCCGTACGTCCCCCGTCCCCGAGCCACCGGAGCCCGTCCTGAACCCGACCAGCCCGCCCCCGCCCCCGCCGAGCACGCTCGGCGGGCCCGCCCTCCGGACCCGCCCGCGCTTCCCGGCCGACGTCGCCGCCGAGCTGAAGGCGGCCGGCTGGCACCCCGGCCGCTGGGAGATCCGGCAGGCCGAGGAGTGGGCCGACACCCTGATGGGGTACGGCACCCCGGCCGGCGTCCCGCACACGGTGTTCCCGGCGGCGGTGGAGGCCTGGGCCGAGTTCGGCGGCCTCGCCTTCGACCTGGCCGGCCCCGGGCGGCAGCTGGCCCGCACGCCGTTCCTGGTGGACCCGCTCCGCGGGCTGCACCAGCCGCGCACCCTGGCCGACCTCGGCCGCGCGCTGGACACCCGGCTCGCCCCGCTCGGCGAGGAGGCGTACGGGCAGGCGCTGCTCGCAATCGACGAGGAGGGCCGGGTCTACAGCCTCGACCACACCGGCGAGTGGTTCCTCGGCCACGGCATCGACCAGGCGATCACCGCACTGGTCCTCGGCACCGCACCCGAGCGGCTGCGCACCGCCGACGAGGCCTAGGGACCGGACGGGTGCGCACCACCGACGAGGCCCGGGGACCGGACGGGTGCGCACCGCCGACGAGGCCCGGGGGCCTGGCGGCTGCGCACCGCCGACGATCTCCAGGGGCCGGGCGGCCGCGCCTCAGGCCAGCCGGTCGACGCGGACCGCCAGCCGGGACGGCAGCACCGCCTCCACCCGGAACCCGCCGTCCCGCTCGGGACCGGCCGAGAAGGTGCCGCCCAGCGCGACCACCCGCTCGCGCATCCCGAGCAGCCCGTTGCCCCCGCTGGGCAGCGCCGCCGCGCCGCGCTCGCCGTCCGGGCAGGCGTTCACCACGCTCACCCGCACGCCGTTGGGCGCGTACGCGAGCAGGACGGAGACCTCCGCGCCGCCGGCGTGCTTGTGCGCATTGGTCAGACCCTCCTGCACCACCCGGTACGCGGTCTGCTCGGCCTCGGTGGTGAACTCCTGGCGGCTGCCGCTGACGGTCAGGGTGACGGCCATCCCGGCCGCCCGGGACTGGTCGACCAGCCGGGGCAGCCCGGTCAGCGAGTCCGGCTCCGGCGCGGTCTCGTCCGACATCCGCAGCACCCCGAGGATCTCGCGCAGCTCGTTCAGCGCCTGCCGGCCGACCTCGCCCATCAGCTTGGCGCTCTGCGCCGCCCTCTGCGGATCCTTCGCCACGATCCGCTCCAGCGCCCCGGCGTGCACCACCATCAGCGACACCCGGTGCGCCACCACGTCGTGCATCTCCCGGGCGATCCTGGTCCGCTCCTCCAGCCGGGCCCGGCGGGCGCGCTCGCGGGCCTGCTCGGCCAGCAGGTCCAGCTCGGTCTCCAGGCCGTGCGCGCGGTCCTTGAGCGACTCGATCAGCCTCCGCCGCGCACCCATGTAGAGGCCGGTCACCACCGGCGGCACGGTGAGGCCGACGGCCACCAGCACCGACAGCAGCACCTGGCCCCAGAGCGGCGGCTGTTCCACCGTCGTGTCGGAGGGCGTCAGCATCTGCACCAGCATCACGCCGACCGCCTCGGCGAAGGCCAGCGCCGACAGCGCCACCACCCTCCGGCGCCGGGTGGGCCACTCCCAGGTCTCCGCCAGCGTGTACAGCGACACCACCAGCAGCAGCACGCCGAGCATCCCGGGCATCGCGAGCAGCGCCACCAGCAGCGGCACCGCCGGCCAGCGCCGCCGCAGCACCAGGCTGGCCCCGGCCAGCGCGCCGAACAGCGCGACCCCGACGATCGCGAGCGCCCCCATGTGGACCCGGGGCGCGAGGAAGGCGACCCCGCTGGCCGCGCACTCCAGGGCCGCCAGCGCGGCCAGCCCGATGTCCAGGAGAGCGCTGCGACGCCGCTCCCACCACCAGAACGACCGGTCCTGCGCGCGCTCCCCAGGCGACTTGCTCATAGCCCCACAGCCTAAGCGTGAACCCCGTCCCCTCCCCACCCGGTTCCGTTCCGACGCCCTTTCGAGTGCCCAAGTGGTCCAGACCACATGACGGGACCGTGATCTTGTCCGCCATCCGGCCACCTCGCGGACACCACCCCTCCCGACACCTATGCTGGTCGCGTCGGACAGCGCGGTCCGCACGCGTCACACGCGCCACACGCGCGCGGAACTGTGGCGATGAGCCGTTGCCGAACCCCACCACCACAGGGAGCCAGCCGTGACCGCTCCGGTCCCCACCCCGGCGGACAGCCCAAGCCGAGTCGGCGCAGCCGGCGCCGACGCCGACAACACCGCCCTGCGCGCGGACATCCGCCGCCTCGGCGACCTGCTCGGCGAGACGCTGGTCCGCCAGGAGGGCCCCCAGCTGCTGGGCCTGGTCGAACAGGTCCGGCTGCTCAGCCGCACCGACGGCGAGGCCACCGCCGAGCTGCTCTCCGACATCGACCTGGAGACCGCCGCCAAGCTGGTCCGCGCCTTCTCCACCTACTTCCACCTCGCCAACGTCACCGAACAGGTGCACCGCGGCCGCGAGTTCGCCACCCGGCGGGCCCGCGAGGGCTCGCTGCTCGCCCAGACCGCCGACCAGCTCGCCGAGGCCGACCCCAAGCACCTCGCGGACACCCTGGCCCACCTGGCCGTCCGCCCGGTCTTCACGGCCCACCCCACCGAGGCCGCCCGGCGCAGCGTCCTCAACAAGCTCCGCCGGATCGGTGAACTCCTCGACCGGATCCACCGCGAGCAGCTCGCCTCCGGCCTCGCCGAGGCGAGCCCGGCCCACACCTCGACCGCCCGTCACCCGGCCACCAGCCCCGACCGGGCCGCTGCGCGGCGCACCTCCCTCCAGCGCCAGGCCGACCGCCGGCTCGCCGAGGTCATCGACCTGCTCTGGCAGACCGACGAGCTGCGGATCGCCCGCCCGGAGCCCACTGACGAGGCCCGCAACGCCGTCTACTACCTGGACGAGCTCTACCGCGAGGCCGTCCCGGAGGTCCTGGAGGAGCTGCACGAGGAGCTCGCCCGGGTCGGCCTCACCCTGCCCGACGGCGTCCGCCCGCTCACCTTCGGCACCTGGATCGGCGGCGACCGCGACGGCAACCCCAACGTGACCCCGCAGGTCACCTGGGACGTCCTCAACCTCCAGCACGAGTACGGCATCAAGGACGCCCTCGCCGCCGTCGACGACCTGCGCGGCTCCCTCTCCACCTCCGAGCGCCTGGCCGGAGCCTCGGTCGAGCTGCTCGCCTCGCTCAACACCGACCTGCACGTGCTCCCCGAGCTCAGCCCGCGCTACAAGCGGATGAACGCCGAGGAGCCCTACCGCCTCAAGGCCACCTGCGTCCGGCTCAAGCTGGAGAACACCCGCGAGCGGCTCGCCCACGGCACCCCGCACGTCGCGGGCCGCGACTACCTGGGCACCCGCGAGCTCATCACCGACCTCCGGCTCATCCAGGACTCCCTGCGCGCCCACCGCGGCGAGCTGATCGCCGACGGCCGCCTCGCCCGCGCCATCCGCACCATCGAGGCGTTCGGCCTGCAGCTCGCCACCATGGACGTCCGCGAGCACGCCGAGGCCCACCACCACGCGCTCGGCCAGCTCTTCGACCGCCTCGGCGAGGAGGCCTGGCGCTACGCCGACATGCCCCGCGAGTACCGGCAGAAGCTGCTCGCCAAGGAGCTCCGCTCGCGCCGGCCCCTCGCCCCCACCCCGGCCCCGCTGGACGCCGCCGGCACCAAGACCCTCGGCGTCTTCAACACCATCCGCGAGGGCTTCGAGCGGTTCGGCGACGAGATCGTCGAGAGCTACATCATCTCGATGTGCCAGGGCGCCGACGACGTCTTCGCCGCCACCGTCCTCGCCCGCGAGGCCGGCCTGATCGACCTGCACTCCGGCATCGCCAAGATCGGCATCGTGCCGCTGCTGGAGACCACCGACGAACTCCAGGAGGCCGACCGCATCCTGGACGAGATGCTCTCCGACCCCTCCTACCGGCTGCTCGTCTCGCTCCGCGGCGACGTCCAGGAGGTCATGCTCGGCTACTCCGACTCCTCCAAGTTCGGCGGCATCACCACCTCCCAGTGGGAGATCCACCGCGCCCAGCGCCGGCTGCGCGACGTCGCCCACCGCTACGGCATCCGGCTGCGTCTCTTCCACGGCCGCGGCGGCACCGTCGGCCGCGGCGGCGGCCCCTCGCACGAGGCCATCCTGGCCCAGCCCTGGGGCACCCTTGAGGGCGAGATCAAGGTCACCGAGCAGGGCGAGGTCATCTCCGACAAGTACCTGCTGCCCTCGCTGGCCCGGGAGAACCTCGAACTGACCATCTCGGCCACCCTCTCCGCCTCCGCGCTGCACACCGCCCCGCGCCAGGCCCCCGAGGAGCTGGCCCGCTGGGACGCCGCGATGGACCAGGTCTCCGCGGCCGCCCACACCGCGTACCGGGCCCTGGTCGAGCAGGAGGACCTGCCGAAGTACTTCTTCGCCGCCACCCCGGTTGACCAGCTCGCCTCGCTGCACCTGGGCTCCCGCCCGTCCCGCCGCCCCGACTCCGGCGCCGGCCTGGACGGCCTGCGGGCCATCCCGTGGGTGTTCGGCTGGACCCAGTCCCGCCAGATCGTCCCCGGCTGGTTCGGCGTCGGCTCCGGCCTGGCCGCCGCCCGCGACGCCGGCCTCGGCGACGTGCTGGACGAGATGTACGGCCAGTGGCACTTCTTCCAGAACTTCCTGTCCAACGTCGCCATGACGCTGGCCAAGACCGACCTGCGGATCGCCCGCCACTACGTCGAGCAGCTGGTGCCGGCCGAGCTGCACCACATCTTCGACCAGATCACCGCCGAGCACGACCGCACCCTGCGCGAGGTGCTCCGGCTCACCGGCGAGAGCGAGCTGCTGGAGCACAACCCGGTGCTCAAGCAGACCTTCACCGTCCGCGACGCCTACCTCGACCCGATCTCCTACCTCCAGGTGGCGCTGCTGCGCCGCCAGCGCGAGGAGGCCGCCACCGGCCGGCACGAGGACCCGCTGCGCGCCCGCGCGCTGCTGCTGACCGTCAACGGCATCGCCGCCGGCCTGCGCAACACCGGCTGACCCCGGCCGCCCCACGGAGAAGGGGCCGGCGGGCGGGCACCTCGCCCGCCGCCGGCCCCTTCGGCATCTCCCGGGAACGGACCCCGGCCACCACCGGCCGACGGCAACGGATGACGACCCTTCGGAGAGAAAGGGCGGGGCCGGTGCCAGGACCTCCGGACACCGGCCCCGCCGGGCACCTCTCGCGTCACTCCCCCGGATCGCCCGCGCGCCGGCGCTTCACCCACAGGGCCGCACCGCCCGCCGCCACGACCAGGCCGCCGCCGACGGCCAGCAGGCCCGCGTCACCGCCGACCGAGCCACCCAGCACCGGGCCGAACTGCGCCGCCGCGGGATCCGAGGACACCACACCCGGATCGGGATCCGCCACCGTCTCCGCGTGCGCCACGCCGCCGCCCGAGAGCAGCACCCCGGCCGCTCCCAGCGCACCGGCCGTACCCACTCGCCGTCCGAGCTGCTTCAGCCGCACCACCCGGACCCGACGAAGGCGCCGGACCGGCCGAAAACTCCGCATCGAGAACTCCCCAGGACCCGTTCGCGTACGGGCCCGACGCTATCGGATCTCGCACGTGATTCTCACGCCCGTTCAGGTTTGGAGGGCCAAGCGTTGTACGACTGTTGCGTACCGCCACCGGACTTCTGACGACTGGTCACCGGTTCAGGAGTTGTACGTCCCCTGGGCCCGCTCCAGCCCCTCCGTCAGCAGCGCCTCCACCGCGTCCGCCGACCGGTCCACGAACCAGTCCAGCTCCTTGCGCTCGGCACCGGAGAAGTCCTTCAGGACGAAGTCCGCGACCTCCATCCGGCCCGGCGGGCGGCCGATCCCGCAGCGCACCCGGTGGTAGTCCGGGCCCAGCGACTTGGTGATCGACTTCAGCCCGTTGTGGCCGTTGTCCCCGCCGCCCAGCTTCAGCCGCAGCGTCGCGTAGTCGATGTCCAGCTCGTCGTGGACCGCCACCACGGCCGAAGCCGGCGCCTTGTAGAAGTCCCGCAGCGCCGTCACCGGGCCGCCGGAGAGGTTCATGAACGACATCGGCTTGGCCAGCACCACCCGCCGGCCCGCCAGCCTGCCCTCGGCGACCTGGGCCCGGCTCTTGTGCGCCTTGAACTTCGTGCCCATCCGCTGCGCCAGCAGGTCCACCACCATGAACCCGATGTTGTGCCGGTTGCGGGCGTACTGCTCACCCGGGTTGCCCAGCCCCACCACCAGCCAGGGCCCCTCGTACACGTCGTCGTTCATCCCACCGCTCCTCGTGGTCATGTTCACCGTCATCATCCCGGACATGCCGCTGCCCCGGCCGCTCCAGCACGGGAGCGACCGGGGCAGCGGTCAGGCTGTGCGAGAGGCTCAGGCCTCGGCGCCGGCCTCGGCGGCCTCGGCAGCCTCGGCGTCCGCGTCGGCCTGCGAGGCCTGGGCGCCGATGACCTGCAGCACGACGGTGTCGGCCTCGACGGCCAGCGTGGTGCCCTTGGGGAGCTCGATGTCACCGGCGGTGATCGAGGCACCGGCCTCCAGGCCCTCGACCGAGACGGTCACGGACTCGGGCAGGTGGGTGGCCTCGGCCTCGATCGGCAGGGCGTTGAGCACGTGCTCCAGCAGGTTGCCGCCGGGGGCCAGCTCGCCCTCGGTGTGCACCGGGATCTCGACGGTGACCTTCTCGCCGCGCTTCACGAGCAGCAGGTCGACGTGCTCGATGGTGCGCTTGATGGCCTCACGCTGGACGGCCTTCGGCAGGACGTACTCGTCCTTGCCCTCGATCGGGACGACCAGGAGGGCGTTCGGGGTCTTGAGGGCCATCATCAGGTCGTGGCTCGGCAGGTTCAGGTGAACCGGGGCGTGGCCGTGGCCGTAGACGACACCGGGGACGAAGCCGGCACGGCGGGCGCGACGGGCGGCACCCTTGCCGAACTCGGTACGGGTCTCAGCGGCAAGGCGGATCTCGGACACGACTGCACTCCTCGTGAAAAATGGCGCGGGGGTGCAGGCAACGCGAAAAACCGCCGGGACCACACCCTCAGTACGTTCGGGGGTCACTCGGCGGCCTACGACCTCTGCCGACAGCCGAAAATCCGGCACCGGCAGCGCGTCGATCACGGAGCGGGCACCCGGCAAGCAGGCACACGGCATCCCTCGCCGAGCAGTTTCACGAGTCTAACCGCACCGGTGGCCTCTCGCGAAATCGGCGGCGGCCCCGGCCCTTTCGGGACCGGGGCCGCCTGCGCGGGCTTCGTCAGTGCACGCCCTCGAACAGGCTGGTGACCGAACCGTCCTCGAACACCTCGCGGATCGCGGCCGCGATCGACGGGGCGATCGACAGCGTGGTGATCTTGTCGAGCTGGAGCTCGGCCGGGGTCGGCAGCGTGTTGGTGAACACGAACTCGCTGACCCGGGAGTTCTTCAGGCGGTCCGCCGCCGGACCGGAGAGCACGCCGTGGGTGGCGGCCACGATGACGTCCGCCGCGCCGTTCTCGAACAGCGCGTCGGCCGCGGCGCAGATGGTGCCCGCGGTGTCGATCATGTCGTCGACCAGGACGCAGACCCGGTCCTTGACGTCACCGACCACCTCGGCGGAGAGGATGGTGTTGGCCTGCGTCATGTCGCGGCGCTTGTGGATGATCGCCAGCGGCGCACCCAGGCGGTCCGACCACTGGTCCGCGACCTTCACCCGGCCGGCGTCCGGCGAGACGATGGTCAGCCGGTCGCGGTCGACCTTCTCGCCCAGGTAGTCCGCCAGCAGCGGCAGCGCGAACAGGTGGTCGACCGGGCCGTCGAAGAAGCCCTGGATCTGCGCGGTGTGCAGGTCCACCGCCATCAGGCGGTCGGCGCCCGCCTGCCGCAGCAGGTCCGCGATCAGGCGGGCCGAGATCGGCTCCCGGCCCAGGTGCTTCTTGTCCTGGCGGGCGTAGCCGTAGAACGGCAGGATCGCCGTGATGCTCCGGGCGGAGGCCCGCTTCAGAGCATCGATCATGATCAGCTGCTCCATGATCCACTGATTGATGGGAGCCGTGTGGCTCTGCATCACGAAGCAGTCCGCACCGCGCGCCGAATCCAGGAAGCGGACGTAGATCTCGCCGTTGGCGAAGTCCAGGGCCTTGGTCGGGACCAGCTCGGTCCCCAGCGACGCGGCCACCTCCCTCGCCAGCTCCGGGTGGGCACGGCCGGAGAAGAGCTTGAGTTTCTTCTCACCCGACGTCGTGATCCCGCTCACTGCACCGTCTCCTCGCGTTGCTGACGCTGAACCCGTCCGCACCGCAGGCAGGCGCGAGCCCGCTGGCGATAGGGGTCGGGGGAATGTCGGTACGCCTGGACACGGGCGGTAAGCCCAATGGCGCACGTATGTCCCCAAGGTTACGCGCCCGCGCAGAAACCGTCCGCCCCGGGATCGCCCCTCGGACTCCCGCCCCGCCCCGTCAGGCCTCCGCAGCCTCTTCCGACGCGGCGGCCGCAGCCTGGGCCGACGTGGTCCCGGGGCGCTTGCGCTCCACCCAGCCCGCGATGTTGCGCTGCTGCGCCCGGGCAACGCCCAGTGCGCCGGGCGGCACGTCCGAGGAGATCACCGAGCCGGCCGCGGTGTAGGCGCCGTCGCCGACGGTGACCGGAGCGATGAACATGTTGTCGGATCCGGTACGGCAGTGCGCCCCGATCACCGTGCGGTGCTTGTTCACCCCGTCGTAGTTCACCGTGACGGAGGCCGCACCGACGTTGGTGCCCTCACCGATGGTGGCGTCCCCGATGTAGGAGAGGTGCGGCACCTTGGCGCCCTCGCCCAGCTCCGAGTTCTTCACCTCGACGTAGGTGCCGACCTTCGCCTTGCGGGCCAGCTTCGCCCCCGGCCGCAGGTAGGCGTACGGGCCGGCGGTAGCGAGGTCGCCCACCTCGGCGCCGTCCGCCGTGGTGTTGCTCACACGGGCGCCGGCGCCGATCCGGGTGTCCTTCAGCGTCGAGTTCGGGCCCACCTCGCAGCCCTCGCCCAGGTGGGTGAGGCCCTGCAGCTGGGTGCCCGGCAGCACCACCGCGTCCGGCTCGTACGACACCTGCACGTCGATCCAGGTGGTCGCCGGGTCCACCACGGTGACGCCCGCGCGCATCGCCCGCTCCAGCAGGCGGTCGTTCAGCAGCCGCCGGGCCTGCGCCAGCTGCACCCGGTCGTTGATGCCCAGGATGTCCCGGTAGTCCGCGGCCACCACGGCGCCGACCCGGTGGCCGGCGGTCCGCAGGATCTCCAGGGTGTCGGTGAGGTACTCCTCGCCCTGCACGTTGTCGGTGGTCACCCGGGAGAGCGCCTCGGCCAGCAGCTTGGCGTCGAAGGCGAAGACCCCGGAGTTGATCTCGGCGATCGCCCGCTGGGCGTCCGAGGCGTCCTTCTCCTCGACGATCGCCGCGACCGCGCCGTCCGCCCCGTCCCGCAGGATCCGGCCGTAGCCGAACGGGTCCGGCACCACGGCGGTCAGCACGGTGACGCCGTTGCCCTGCTCGGTGTGGGCACCGGCGAGCGCGGCCAGCGTCGCCCCGGTCAGCAGCGGCGCGTCCCCGGTGGTGACGATCACCGTGCCGTCCAGCTCCACCCCGTCCGCGGCCAGCGCCTCCAGCGCCGTCCGCACGGCGTGCCCGGTGCCCTTCTGCTCCTCCTGCACCACGGCGCGCGCCGCCGGGTGGTGCGCCGCCAGGTGCTCCTGCACCTTCTCGCGCATGTGCCCGACCACCACGACCAACTGCTGCGGAGTCAGCTCCTCTGCCGCCGCCACCGCATGACCCACCAGTGACCGCCCGCACACCTCGTGCAGCACCTTGGGCAGGCTGTTCGACTTCATCCGGGTCCCGCCACCGGCGGCAAGTACGACAACGGCGGCAGGCGAATTGGCACTCACGGGTGGAGGCTCCTCAGTCGGTTCACAGAGAGGGCAGTGCAGCCAGAGAGAGGATCCGCACGTCTACGCCCTGGCGCCTAGAGGATAGTGCGGGCCGCCCGGGCGAAAAGCCGACCCCCGGCCCGTCGCATGCCGGGCCGGGGCCGGTCACAGTGCTCCCGGAGGAGGATTCGAACCCCCATAAGCTGGACCAAAACCAGCTGTCCTGCCCTTAGACGATCCGGGACGGTACTGCTGCGGCCTCGATCGCTGCCAGGGCACGCTCGCCCAAGACTACGGGGTGAAGGGCGCCACATCTACCTCCATTCCCGACCACCATCCTTCGATCCGCCGGTAGAGGTCGGCACTGTCGAGAACGTTGACGGACAAGCACCCGTGGTAGCCGCCTTCCCGGTTCATGCGGGTCGTCTTCGGATTGTGGCGCTTGAGCGTGACCCGCTGGAAGAGGTCCACCGGCACACCCGAAATCTCCGCCCAGTAACGCTCCGCCTCGACCACGTCCGCTGTCTCGTGGATCGCCACCCGAAGCCGCCACCGGTCGGGCAGGACACCGAGAAGCCGCAGCCAGGACAGATACAGCCGGATCACCTGTGGGTCGCTGTTGATGAAACGGACACGCTCGCGACGGGCATACGGCTTGTCCTTCCCGCCTTCGGCCCAGTACAGCGCGATCCCGGCGACGAAGAGGTCCCGCTTGCTCATGGGCCCGATCTCAGCCCTTGCCGCCGCCTTCGTCCGCGCTCGCTCCTCGTCCCGTCTCGCCATGGCCACCGCAAGCCGCTCTTTGCCCCGGTATGCCCTGGTCTGACGTGGAGGCTTGGGCAGGTCCCGCACCCACAGGGATATCGAGCTCTTCGACACCCCCAGCTCGGCCCGGATCTCGTCGTACGTCCGGCCCTCCCGGCGGAGGCGGCGGGCGGCTTCCCGCAGCTCGGTCTTGGGTCGCATGCGGCGATTCTGTGTGCGATACGTCCCATGTGGGGCGAATCAGAGCTTCATCCATCCAGTCGGGTGAATTCACTCAAGTGACCCCAGCGGCGTATTCCCCGGACAACCGGGCACAACCTACGATGCCGTAGGTTACGCCAACGTAGCCTCCGCCCCCTCCCCCAAGGGACGCCCATGACCATCCAGGCCGGCGAGGCGCGCGCCGATACCGCGCACTCCATCGATCCCGCCCCGACGCAGTTGTCCGCCACCCGTGGCGGGGAGAAGCAGGGGCTCGCCGAGCGGGTCGCGCTCGGGCTCTTCATCGCCGTACCCTTCGCCGCCCTGCTGGCCGCCGTGCCGGTGGCCTGGGGGTGGGGGCTGGGGTGGACGGACCTCGCGATCGCCACCGCCATGTACTTCCTCACCTGCCACGGCATCACGGTCGGCTACCACCGCTACTTCACCCACGGCGCCTTCAAGGCCAACCGGGCCCTGCGGGTCGCCCTCGCCATCGCCGGGTCGCTGGCGATCGAGGGGCCGCTGGTGCGCTGGGTGGCCGACCACCGCAAGCACCACCGGTACAGCGACAAGGACGGCGACCCGCACTCGCCCTGGCGCTACGGCGAGACCGTCCCGGCCCTGCTCAAGGGCCTCTGGTGGGCGCACATGGGCTGGCTCTTCGACGAGGAGCAGACCCCGCAGCTGAAGTACGCGCCCGACCTGGTGCGCGACCCGGCCATAAGAGTGGTCTCCCGGCTGTTCTGGCTCTGGACGACGCTCTCGATGCTGCTTCCGCCGCTGGTCGGCGGGCTGGTCACGCTCTCCTGGCAGGGCGCGCTCTCCGCGTTCTTCTGGGGCTCGCTGGTCCGGGTTGCACTGCTGCACCACGTCACCTGGTCGATCAACTCGATCTGCCACGCGGTGGGCGCACACCCGTTCCGCTCCCGCGACCGCTCCGGCAACGTCTGGTGGCTGGCCGTGCTCTCCTGCGGCGAGTCCTGGCACAACCTGCACCACGCGGACCCGACCTCGGCCCGCCACGGTGTGCTGCGGGGGCAGGTCGACTCCTCGGCCCGGCTGATCCGCTGGTTCGAGCTGGCCGGCTGGGCCCGGGACGTCCGTTGGCCGGACGCACAGCGGATCGCCGCCCGCCGCGCCGCATGAGGGCGCGCCTGCAGCATGATGTAGGGGTGAACGGGAGCAGCGCAGACAGCACAGGCGGCCACGAGAGCACGCGGACGGAGGCCGCGCCCGATGCGGCGCAGGCCCGTCCGCGTGCGGCCGCCCCGGCGGGTGCGGCTGCGCCGGCGGGCCGCCGCCGGGCCGGCCGGGTGCGGATGACCGGGAAGCAACGGCGGGAGCAGCTGCTGGAGATCGGCCGGTCGGTGTTCGCCGAGCGCGGCTACGACGGCACGTCGGTGGAGGAGATCGCCGAACGGGCCGGGGTCTCCAAGCCGGTGGTGTACGAGCACTTCGGGGGCAAGGAGGGGCTGTACGCGGTGGTGGTGGACCGCGAGATGCAGCTGCTGCTGGACATGGTGACGGGGGCGCTGACCGGCGGGCACTCGCGGGAGCTGCTGGAGCAGGCGGCGTTCGCGCTGATGGACTACATCGACACGTCGACGGACGGTTTCAAGATCCTCGTCCGGGACTCCCCGGTGGCCCAGTCGACCGGCACCTTCGCCTCGCTGATCAGCGACATCGCGACGCAGGTGGAGGACATCCTGGGCCTGGAGTTCAAGGCGCGGGGCTTCGACGCGCGCCTCGCCCCGATGTACTCGCAGATGCTGGTGGGGATGGTCGCGCTGACGGGCCAGTGGTGGCTGGAGGTACGCAAGCCGCAGAAGGCCGAGGTGGCCGCCCACCTGGTCAACCTGGCCTGGCACGGCCTGGAGGGGATGGAGCGGCACCCGAAGCTGGTCGGCGAGCGGAAGGCCTAACGCCTGGTCCCGACGGCGAAGATCCGCCGGAACGGGAAGACGGTGCCCTGCAGTCCGGCCGGGTAGGCCTCTCGGAGCAGGGCGCCGTACTCGGCGAGGAAGGCCTCGCGGGCGGCGGGGTCGGTGAGCCGGCTGAGGACGGGCCGCAGCGCGGTGCCCTTGACCCACTCCAGTACCGGGTCGGGGCCGGTGAGCAGGGTGCTGTAGGTGGTCTCCCACACGTCGGGGGTGCAGCCGGCGTCGGCGAGGGCCCGGAGGTAGTCGCCCGGCCGGTGGACGCCGGCCCGGGTGGCGTCCTCGCCCAGGGCCTCGCGCCAGCGGGGGCTGCGGCGCAGCTCGGCGAGCACGGTGTGGCTGGGCGAGTCGAAGTTGCCGGGCACCTGGAAGGCGATCACCCCGCCCGGCGCGAGCGCCGCGGCCCAGCGCGGCAGCAGTCCGAGGTGACCCGGGAGCCACTGCAGGGTCGCGTTCGAGACGATCAGGTCCGGCGCCGCCCCCGTCGGGTCGTAGGTGGCCGCGTCGGCGAGCAGGTAGTCGGCAGTGGGCTCGCCGGTGGTGCGGGCGGTGGCGAGCATCTCGGCGGAGTTGTCGATGCCGGTGATCCGGGCCTCGGGCCAGCGCTCGCGCAGGACGGCGGTGGAGTTGCCGGGGCCGCAGCCGATGTCGAGGACGGTGGCGGCGGGCTGGTGCGGGACTTCGGGCACGCGGGCGAGCAGGTCGCGCAGCGGGCGGGTCCGTTCGTCGGCGAAACGCAGGTACTGCTCAGGGTCCCAGACGGGGGTGGTCATGACGGGCCTCACAAGTATCTCGACGTCAAGATATCCAGTGGCAGCTTCCACATTACATTTCTCGACGTCAAGAGACTTCACATCGACACATCCCCCGATACACTGATCGTCATGGAGGACGAGGTCGACCGCCTGGTCGCAGCATGGCGCCGAGAGCGCCCCGACCTCGACGTGGAACCACTTGAGGTGCTCAGCCGGGTCAGCCGTCTCGCCCGGCACCTCGACCGCGCCCGCCGGACGGCCTTCGCCGAGCACGGCCTGGAGCCCTGGGAGTTCGACGTCCTGACCGCGCTTCGGCGGGCGGGCTCCCCGTACCAGCTCTCCCCCGGGCAGTTGCTCACCCAGACCCTCGTCACCTCCGGCACGATGACCAACCGGATCGACCGGCTCACCGGCAAGGGCCTGGTCAAGCGCCTGCCCGACCCGGACGACCGGCGCGGCGTACTGGTCCGGCTCACCGAGGACGGCCGCGACCGCGCCGACCAGGCGCTCGCCGGGCTGCTCGCGCACGAGCGCGAGCTGCTCGCCCAGCTCACCGGCGCCCAGCAGGGCGAGCTCGCCGGGCTGCTGCGGCAGCTCGTCGCCCCGTTCGACAACATCCCGGGCTGAGCCGCAGCGCCCCACGGCACCGCTAGAAGCCGTCCGGGTAGGGGGCGCTGAGCGCGGGCACCGGCGCCGGCTCCGCCTCCGCCGTCCGGTAGCCCGGCAGCAGCTCCGCCAGGCGGCGCCGCACCTCCTCGTCGCTGTTGCCCACCGCGGCCTCGTACAGGCCGGTCAGCCCGCCCGCGAGGTCCTCCGGGCCCGCGGCGGACTCGGCCACCGTGGCGTAGATCCGGGAGTGCGCGGTGGGCAGCCGTTCCTCGCCCTCCGAGAAGAGCGCCTCGTTCAGCTTCTCCCCGGCCCGCAGGCCGGTGTAGCGGATCTCCACCTCGTCCCGGCCGAGCTGCACCTGCTCGGCGAAGTTGTGCACCAGGTCGACGATCCGCACCGGCTCGCCCATGTCCAGCACGAACACCTCGCCGCCGTGGGCCATCCGGCCGGCTTCCAGCACCAGGCCGACGGCCTCCTCGATGGTCATGAAGAACCGCGTCACGTCCGGGTGGGTGATGGTCACCGGGCCGCCGCTGCGCAGCTGCTCGGCCAGCACCGAGAGCAGCGAGCCGCGCGAGCCCAGCACGTTGCCGAAGCGGACCGCCGAGAACACCCCGGTGCCGAGGTTGCGCGCGTCCCGGGCGTTGGCCTGCACGATCAGCTCGGCCAGCCGCTTGCTGGCGCCGAGCACGGACGTCGGGTCGGCCGCCTTGTCGGTGGAGATCAGGACGAACCGCTCGACACCGGTGGCCAGCGCGGCCTCCACCAGGTGGTCGGTGCCCAGCACGTTGGACTTGACCGCCTCGCTGGGGTGACGCTCCAGCAGCGGCAGGTGCTTGTGGGCGGCGGCGTGGAAGACCACCTCGGGCTCGAGGTCGCGGAAGATCTGCTGGATCCGCGGGCGGTCCCGGATGTCGGCGATCACCAGCGAGTCGTCGGTGAGCAGCGCCTCGCCCCAGATCTCCAGCTGGAGCCGGTGCAGGTTGGACTCGTCGTGGTCCAGCATGTAGAGCGCGCTCGGTTTGAACGCGTTGACCTGGCGGCAGAGTTCACTGCCGATCGAGCCGCCGGCGCCGGTCACCAGCACCCGCCGGCCCTCGATCACGTCCCGGACGTCGGCGGAGACCACGTGCACCTCGTGCCGGCCGATCAGCCGGTTGACGTCGAGGCTGCGCATGTCCGAGCCGACCACCTCGCGGCGCAGTGCGGCCAGGAAGGACGGCAGGTAGCGGACGGCTGCACCGGCCGCGGCGGCGGCGGTGGCCAGGGCGCGGACGCGCTGCGGGGCGAGGCCGGGGATGGCCAGCGCGACCACCTGGGCGTGGTGCCGGACGGCGAGTCCGGTGAGCTCCGCGAGGGTGCCGAGGACGGGGACGCCGTCGACGGCCCGGCCGGCCTTGGCCGGGTCGTCGTCGAGCAGGCCGATCGGGGCGAGGCCGAAGTCGGGTGTCCGGCCGAGGTCGCGGACGAGGGCGGTGCCGGCCGCACCGGCGCCGACCACCAGGGTGCGCAGGCCCGTCGGCGGTGCGCTCCGACCCGCTCCCGGGCCGTCCTGGGCTGTGTGCGGGCGTGCGGAAGTGCTGTGCGACGACATCTGTCCTCCGGATTTCCCTGACCTGACGGAACTGAGCCGGTACCTGGGTGTTACGGGCGGATCAGCCGGCGCCGGGAGCTGTGGTCGTGGCGACGGACGGCGTGGCTGCGGGCGCGGCCGGTTCGGACGGGCTGATGCCCGCCCGGCGCGCGACCGCGACGGCGGCCAGGGTGGAGTGCACCCCGAGCTTGCCGAGGACGTTCTGCATGTGGGTCCGCACGGTGTGCGGGGAGAGGTAGAGGCGCTCGGCGACGGCCTGCCGGCCGAGCCCGGCGACCATGCAGCGCAGGATCTGCTTCTCGCGCGGGGTGAGCGTCTCGACCAGGCGTTCGCTCTCGGTGCGGTCCCGCCGGGCGGTGGTGAGCTCCCGGATCACGCCGGTGAGCAGCGCGGGCGGCAGGTGTGTCTCGTCGCGCAGGACGCCGCGGACCACGGCCAGCAGGCGGGCCAGTGAACTCTCCTTGGCCACCCAGCCGGTGGCGCCGGCGTGCAGCGCGCGGGCGGCGCGGTGGGCGTCGTCGGCGGTGGCCAGGACGACGGCCCGCAGCGTGGGGTGATTGCGGCGGACCCGGGCGAGCAGGGTGATGCCGTCCGGCGCCGGCGCGGCGCCGTACTGCGGCCCGGCCGGGTGCACGGACGCCGCGGCCGCCGGGTACGAAGGCGCTGCGGGCGGGGCCTGCTGAGGGACGGCGCCCTGGCCGGGAGCCGCGGCCGGGCGTCGGGGTGCGGGCACGACGGCCGACGGGCGGCGGCGGGCGGCGTCCAGCGGGTCGGCGGACGGCCGGACAGGCCTGCGGGCCCCCGCGGCAACGGAGTCGGCGCCGAGGTCGGCGTCGATCAGGATCACGTCGAAGGCGCGGCCCTCGACGCCGGCGCGTTCCAGCGCTCGCTCGGCGGCGGCCGCGCTGCCGGCCGCGCCGACCTCCACATCGGGCTCGGCGGCGAGCGCCGCGGCCAGGGCCTCGGCGAAGATCCGGTGGTCGTCGACCACCAGGACGCGGATCCGCCCCATCGTCACTCCCCCCTGCTCAGGCCGGGCCGGGCCCGGGGCGACAGCCCGGTTCCACCGCCTTGACCTGGGCACTCGTCCGCCGCCCACCCCCCGGTTGCCGGGAGGGCCTGAGGCGCCGACCCCCACCGGTACCGAAATCAGCGTACGGGGTGGGGGACGGCTCGGTGGGGGTTTGGTGAAGTTTCGTCAGGAGGTGCGCACTTGGCGCGACTTGGCGCTCCGGGCGCCGCCGCCCGGGGCCCGGCGGGAGAGCAGCAGCGCGGGCAGCAGGCGAGTGCGAGCAGGGCGACGGCCCAGCCGCAAGTGTCCCGGAAGGCGTCCGCGAGGCCGGGGGCGGGCGCGCCGATCGGCAGGTCGACCAGGCGGTGACCGGTGCGGCGGTGGCGAGCGTCAGGAGCCGGTGGCGACCCACTGGGTGGTGGCCGGCGGGGCGTGGAAGTCCACCGAGAGGCGGTTGAGGGCGACGTTGACGATCGTGGTGTCGAGGGCGGTCATCAGCGAGTCGAGGGCCACCACGGCGGCGACGGCCGCGGTGCGCACGCCGGGTACGGCGGCTGCCGGCGCGGCGGCCGCCGCGGTGGTGGTGCTCGCCGTCGTTCCCCCCGGGTGGCGGTTCAGGCGCCGTAGGGGCGGGCGGTGCGGGCGTCCCGGAGCGCGTGCGCCCACCAGGTGAGCTGGTCGAGCATGCCCTTGGTGGCACCGTTCGGGATGGTCGGGTCGACCGGGTCGCCGTCCTCGCCGAAGAGGCCCCAGACGTTGTGGAAGCTGACGCTGTCCCGGACGCTCACGGCGTGCAGTTCGGCGAAGACCAGCCGGAGCTGCTCGACCGCGCGCAGCCCGCCGCCCAGGCCGCCGTAGGAGACGAAGCCGACCGGCTTGGCCCGCCATTCGGCGCCGTGCAGGTCGATCGCGTTCTTGAGGGCGGCCGGGAAGCTGTGGTTGTACTCCGGGGTGATCACCACGAAGGCGTCGGCGGCGGCCAGCCGGGGCGAGAGCGCGGCGTGCCGCTCGGCCTGCTCGGCGGTCGGCTCCTCACCCACGTGGGCCAGCGGGTGCTCGGCCAGGTCTATGACGTCGAGCTCGAGGTCGGCGCGCTGCCCGGCGGTGCGGACGAACCAGTCGGCGACGGTGGGCGCGAAGCGCCCCTGGCGGGTGCTGGCGATGATGACGGCGAGGCGGAACGAGGTCTCGGACATGGCTGTCTCCAGGGATGCGTGCTGTGTCGGCCACCGCCCGTTCGGACGGCCCGTCAGGTAAAGTACAACGTGTATGGCAACGAGTACAATGGTCATTGCACTGTCCCGAAGGACCCTCCATGAAGGAGCCCCCAGTGACCAGCCGGCAGGAAACGCCGGACCGGCCCCGCCGGGGGCTGGCCGAGAAGCGCCAGGCCATCACCCGGGCCGCCCGCACGGTCTTCGGCCGGGACGGCTACACCCGCGCCAGCATCGACGCCATCGCGACGGAGGCCGGGGTGTCCACCCGCACCATCTACAACCACTTCGCCGGCAAGGAAGTGCTCTTCCAGACCGTCGTCCAGGAGAGCTCGGCACAGGTCGGCGACGTCCAGCTGGACATCATCGAGCGCCGGCTCGGAAAGGTCACCGACCTGGAGGCGGACCTGGTCGCGTTCGCGCTGGCCTGGATGACCCCGCTGACCGAGTTCGCGGACCACTTCGGACTGGTCCGCCAGATCAACGCCGAGGCCCGGCACCTGCCGAAGGCCTCCCTCGACGCCTGGCAGGAGACCGGACCGCGCCGGGTGCTCGCCGCGCTCGGGCGCCGGTTCGCCGAGCTGGCCGAGGAAGGATGGCTGGAGGCGCCCGACCCGGGGCGGGCCGCCTCGCACTTCGTGCTGCTGACCGCGACGGAGGTCACCCAGCGTTCGTACTGGGGCGCGTACCCGCTCGCCCGGCCGGAGACCGAGGAGATCGTCGTCGCCGGCGTCCGGGCCTTTCTGCGCGCCTACGCGGCGCCCCGCCGATGAGGTCGCGCCACTGAGCGCGTCGGGGCGCTGCGGGACCGGGCACTGCGGGACCGGCCCCCTGGCCGGGCACCCCAGGACCGGGCGCCGCACAGCTGAGGCGCCGGCCCCGGACCGGCCGGGGGCGGCGCCTCACGAGGTCGTCCGGCCTACAGGCCGTTCTTCTCCAGGGTGAACTTCCAGGCGTCGGCCACGATGTCGTCCAGCTTCGGACGGCGCGGCGTCCAGCCGAGCGTCCGGTGGGCGCGCTCGGCGGAGGCCACCAGCACGGCCGGGTCGCCCGCACGGCGCCCGACGGTCCGCACCGGGATCTCCCGGCCGGTGACCCGCTTGACCGACTCGATCACCTCGCGCACCGAGAAGCCGCTGCCGTTGCCCAGGTTGCAGATCAGGTGCTCGCCCGGCTTGGCCGCGTCCAGCGCCAGCAGGTGCGCGTCGGCCAGGTCCGCCACGTGGATGTAGTCACGGATGCAGGTGCCGTCCGGGGTCGGGTAGTCGTCGCCGTACACCGCGATGTGCTCGCGCTGCCCCAGAGCGGCCTGGAAGACCAGCGGGATCAGGTGCGACTCGGGGTCGTGCCGCTCGCCGTAGACACCGTACGCACCCGCCACGTTGAAGTAGCGCAGCGAGACGGCGGCCAGCCCGTGGGCGACGGCCTCGCTGGTGATCAGGTGGTCGACGGCGAGCTTGGTGGCGCCGTACGTGTTGGTCGGCGCGGTACGGGCGGTCTCGGCGATCGGCACGACCTCCGGCTCGCCGTAGGTGGCGGCGGTGGAGGAGAAGACCAGCTTGCGCACGCCCGCCGCGCGCATCGCGCTCACCAGCTCCAGCGAGCCGGCCACGTTGTTGCGCCAGTACTTCTCCGGGTCCACCACGGACTCGCCGACCTGCGAGGACGCGGCGAAGTGCAGGACCCCGTCGAAGGAGCCGTCCAGCACCGTGCCCGCGTCCTGGATCCGGCCCTGCACGAACTCCGCACCCGCCGGCACACCCTCGCGGAAGCCCGTCGACAGGTCGTCCAGGACGGTCACCCGGTGCCCCGCCTCCAGCAGGTGGGCGGCAACCACGCTGCCGACATATCCGGCACCACCCGTGACCAGGTACTTACTCATGATGCGACCTCCAGCGGGCGATGGTCCGCGGCCTCGGCGGGCCATCGGTGACGTACGTACGACTGGGGCCATTCTCCCTGGCCACCGGGAGTGCTCCGGACCGCGTCCGTCCGGCCCGGACCACCGTTCACCGGCTGTTCCCGTCGTCGCCGCCCCGCCCCGGGGCGCCGTTCCCTCGTCCCGGGCGCCGTTCCCTCGTCCCGGCGAGCAGGCCCTCGCTCCGGAGGCCGTTCCCCGGCCCAGAGAGCAAGCCCTCGCCCCGGAGGCCGTTCCCCCATTCCGGGGGGGCGAGCCCGCTCAGTCGCGCGCCACCCGTTCGAGCAACCCGGTCCGGGCCGCGACCGCCGCCGCCTCCAGCCGGGTCCGCGCGCCGAGCTTCATCAGCACCCGCTGGACGTGCGTCCGGGCCGTGCTGGAGGCGATCCGCATCCCGGCCGCGATCGCCGCGGTGTCCTCGCCGTCCGCGATCCGGGTCAGCACCTGGACCTCACGGCGGGTCAGCAACCGCAGCAGCCGGACCGCCTCGTCGTCCGACTCGGCCGCCGGGCACAGCAGTTGGTCGAAGGCGCCGCGCAGGACGTCCACCGCGACCGCCGCCTCCCCCGCCCGGGCGCGCGCGATGGCCCGCTCGACCACCTCGATCCGCTCGTCGCTGGGCACATACCCGGCCGCGCCCGCAGCGAACGCGGCTGCCACGCCCCGCAGTTCACCGACCGGTCCGAGCACGATGACGGCCACCTCGGGCCGCTCGCGGCGGATCCGGCGCAGCCCGTCGAAGGCCCCCGGCTCGCCCGGCCCGGCCACCCCCAGCAGGCAGATCTCCGGCCGGCGGCCGGCCACCAGGCCGGCGGCGGAGCCGGCCGGCGAGCCGACGGCGAGCACCCGGTGGCCGCGCAGCTGGAGCGCGGTGGCCAGCGCCTCGGCCAGCAGCCGGTGGTCGTCGACCACCACGAGTCGAACGCCCATGACGCCCTCCCGGTCGGGGTCCGGCCCGCGCCCGCACCCGGTGGGGCGGGCGGCCGATGACGCACCATCACAGCGCATTCGGGCCCGGGCCGCCAGGCCGCCTCGGCGCCGGGGCCGGCCGGGCGCACGAACCCGGACACGAAAAAGACCCTCGCCGTTGGGCGAGGGTCTTTCACTTGAGCCCCCATGCGGAATCGAACCGCAGACCTTCTCCTTACCATGGAGACGCTCTACCGACTGAGCTATAGGGGCCTGAACCTTGTGTTCTCGCTTGCTCGCTTGCTCGCTCGAACAAGGAAGAGATTACACGGCCGACGGCCCGGAAGGGAAATCGGCCCCGGCCCCGGAACCCGGAGCCGGCCTCCGCCCCTCAACCCTCGGTGTGCGCCCGGTCGAACCCCTCCCGCGCGGCCATCATCAGGGGGGTGCGCGCCTCCGTCCAGCGACCGACGGGCGCCACCAGTTCGGCGAGCTCCCGGCCGAGCGGCAGCAGGTCGTAGACCACCCGCGGCGGCGTCTCCGGGTGAACGGTGCGCCGCACCAGCCCGTTCCGCTCCAGCGAGCGCAACGACTGGGTGAGCATCTTCCGGCTGACCCCGCCCACCGCGCGCTGCAGCTCGGAGAACCGCTGCGGACCGCACTGGTCGAGGCCCATGAGGATCAGCAGCGACCACTTGTCCGCCAGCTCGGCGAACACGTCCCTGCTCGGACAGAGCCGGGCGAAGACATCCCGGCTCTGGGCCTGGTCGGGCCCGGCCGGGGCCTCTTCCTTCGTCGTCATACCTCCAGGGTAGCGGTCGGTCTCCAATCCGCCCTTGGTAACCAATGGAGACCTGGTCTATATTGGAGACCAGGGCGGCCGCAAGGCCTCCCGGTTCTGTCTGCCCCTTGGTCCCGCCGTTCACCCCGCCCCCTGGGCCCTTCCTTCCACCTTCCGCGAGGAGCACCCGCCATGACCGCAATCCGCCCGACCGTCGCCATCGCCTACCACTCCGGCTACGGCCACACCGCCGTGATAGCCGAGGCCGTCGCCCGCGGAGCCGCCGCCACCGGAGCCGAGGTCGTCTCCGTCGCCGTCGACACCATCACCGACGAGCAGTGGGCCCGGCTCGACGCCGCGGACGCGATCATCTTCGGCTCGCCCACCTACATGGGCACCGCCTCCGGCGCCTTCCACACCTTCGCCGAGGCCAGCAGCAAGCGCTGGTTCGGCGACGCCTGGCTGGACAAGGTCGCCGCCGGCTTCACCAACTCCGCCTCCAAGAGCGGCGACAAGGCCGGCACCCTCGGCTTCTTCCAGACCCTGGCCGCCCAGCACGGCATGAACTGGGTCAACCTGGGTCTCAAGCCCGGCTGGAACTCCACCACCGCCACCGAGAACGACCTCAACCGCCTCGGCTTCTTCTCCGGCGCCGCCGCCTCCACCCCCTCCGACGGCGGCCCCGACACCGTGCACAAGGCCGACATCGCCACCGCCGAGCACCTCGGCGGGCGGGTCGCCAAGCACACCGCGACCCTGCTGGCCGGCCGCGCCGCCGAGGCCGTCTGACCCGGACCCGCTCCCCGCGGGCTACGCCGCCGGATCCGCCCCCAACACGGGCGCCCGGCGGCGTCCGCCGTCCGCCCCGGCCACCGCCAGATCCGTACCGCTGGTCTCCGGCAGCAACCGCAGGCAACCCAGCGCCACCAGCCCCAGCACCGCCAGGTACCAGCCGACCGGCTCCGCCGTGCCGTACACGTCGGTCAGCCTGGTCGCGATCAGCGGCGTGGTCGCCCCGCCCACCACCCCACCCAGGTTGTACGTCAGCGCGGCCCCCGTGTACCGCACCCGGGTCGGGAAGAGCTCCGGCAGATACGCCGCCACCGGCCCGAGCAGACACCCCAGCACCACCATCGCCCCCGCCAGGACCAGGAACATCAGCGGCCGGCGCACCGTCTCCAACAGCGGGAACAACAACGGCGACCAGAGCAACGCCAGCACCGTCGCCCCCTGCAACGTCCGCCGCCGCCCCCACCCGTCACTGCGCCGGGCACTCACCCAGACCGTTCCGCCCATCGCCACCCCGCCCGCCAGCAGCATCGACAGCACCAGCGTGCTCGACACCCCCAGCCCGGTCGTCGCGTACGCCAGCGCGTACGTGGTGGTCAGGTAGAACATCGCGTACCCCACGGTGATCACGCCACAGCCGACCAGCACCGTCCGCCAATGCCCGCGCAGTACCTCCACGACCGGCGGCCGCTCCCGCACCCGCCCGGCCTCCGCCGCGAACAGCGGCGTCTCCTCGATCCGCAGCCGCACGAACAGCCCCACCGCCACCATCGCCAGCGACGCCAGGAACGGCACCCGCCAGCCCCACCCGTGGAACGCCCGCTCGTCCAGGGCCAGTTGCAGCACCAGGAACACCCCGTTCGCCAGCACGAACCCGATCGTCGGGCCGAGCTGCAGAAACGCCCCGTACCGACCGCGCCGCCCGGCCGGCGCGTTCTCCGCGATCAGCAGCGCCGCCCCGCCCCACTCCCCGCCCAGCCCGAGCCCCTGGCACACCCGCAGCACCACCAGCGCCACCGGCGACCACCACCCCCACACCCCGTACCCCGGCAGCGCCCCCACCGCCGCCGTCGACAACCCCATCAGCAGCAGCGACACCACCAGCGTCGCCTTCCGGCCCAACCGGTCCCCGAAGTGACCGAACACCACCGCCCCCAGCGGCCGCGCCAGAAACGCCACCGCGTACACCGAGAACGACGCCAACAGCGCCCCCACGGTGCCCAGTCCGGGAAAGAACACCGGCCCGAAGACCAGCGCGGCCGCCGTCCCGTAGATGAAGAAGTCGTAGAACTCGATCGCCGTGCCGATCAGCGCCGCCGCTGCGGCCCTCCGCAACTGCGCCGCCCGCCGGGCGTCCTGCGTATCCATACCGCCACCCTGGCGACCCGCTCACCCCCGCGACAGCACCCACCCGGGTGACACCCGCGCACACCCCGCCCCCGCGCCACCCCCCTCCACGCCCCCGTTCCACGCCCCACCCCGCGGCGCTCCCCACGGCACTCCCCCGAAACGGCAACCGCCCGGCCACCGGGGTGAACCCGGCGACCGGGCGGTTGCCCGGGTCCTCGACTACCGCGCGTACGGGTTGTCCCCCGACGGAGCCGGCGGCTCGTACGACGGCGGCGCGGGCGGCACCCCGGGCCCGCTCTGCAGCGGCATCTGCGGCACGACCGCACCCTCCCGGGAGGCCGCCGACCGCCTCCGCAGCACGAAGAACACCACACCCGCCACCAGCACCAACCCACCGACCACCGCCGCCACGACAGGCAGGGAACTGCCGGAATCCTTCGCAGCCACAGGCTGCGCGACCGGCGACGCCGCCGGCGTCGTGCCCCCACCCGAGGACGGACTCGCCACGGCCGACGCCGACGAGGACGCCGGGGAGGACGGCGACGTGGAAGGCGTTGCGGAAGACGACGCGGCAGGGGCCTCGGCCGGCTTTTCCGGGATCGGGTTCACATTCGCCGGGCCGGGGTCGCCGGGAGCGGTCAGCGCGATCCGCGGCCGAACAGCCCCGAAACCGACATTGTCGGCTCGGACTGACCCATCGCTCGGCTTTCCGGCCGAGCTGATAAGCACACGCAGAACCTGATTGGCGGTCCAGTCCGGGTGGACGGACCACACCAACGCCGCCGAGGCGGAGACCAGCGCGGTCGCGTCCGACGTGCCATGACTGTCGCAGTAGCCGGTCTGCCCCGTGCAGGCCTCGACCATCTCCGCACCGGGCGCAACAAGATCAACCTGCGGCCCCCGCTCGGACTCCGAGGTCACTTCCCCGTTGCGGTCGACCGCCCCGACCCCGACGACATTGGGCAGGCCGCCGGGGTACTCGACCGGATTGCCCTGTTGGGCCGAGTTTCCGACGCTGGAGACCACCAACGAACCCTTTGCGGTTGCGCTCGCGATGACGCGGTTCAGTTTGGCCACATCGTCAGGAGAGGTTTTGATGGCCTCAATGCCCTGCGAGATGTTGATGACCTTCGCCCCCTGGTCCGCCGCGTAGCTGACGGCCTGGCCGATTTGGTCGAGGAAGTCGGCCGAGGACAAACCGCTGCCATCGGACCCGTTCTGAATCTTCAGCGGCAGAATCTTGGCGCCGGGGGCCAGGCCATAGGCACCGTTGCCCCCCATTCCCTTGCCGGACCCCGCGATGAGGCTGGCCATCTGCGTTCCGTGGCCGTTGCTGTAGGACCCCACTCCACCGGGAAGCCCGCTGAAGTCCTTGCCCGGCAGCAACTGTCCCACGAGATCCGGGTGATCCAGCTTGAACCCGCCCTCAATCACCGCGACCGTGATCCCCTGGCCCTTCGAGATCTGCCACATCTCCGGGGCATGCATGGCATCCAGGTGCCACTGGTCCTTACGGATGGAGCCGTCCGCAGCCGCCGGAACCGCTGCGGGGCCCACAGCCACACCTGCCGCCAGGAGCGCCGCAGCGAACATCCGCCCACGCACTCGCACGTTCGTCCGCGCCATCACAACTCCTTGTTGTCTCCCGTCGGCCGAGGACTGCGCCCCGGACAGGTCTGCCCGGCCACTGGTTGGGCCCAGTGGCCGGGCAGCTACTGCAGTCCTACTCAATCACGCCCGGATTGCTCTGCGGCGTACCGCTGGTCCAGGTCTCCTCGTCCTCGTGCAGGTAGTCGGCCCGCTGACGACGCTCGCGCTCGCTCTTGCCCGCGCCGCCGCCCGTCATGCCGGGACCGCCCGCCATGCCGTTCTGGCCCGAACGCGACCCGCCCTCGGGCCCGACCGCGCCGGCCCGGTTGCGCAGACCCGTGCCGCCCGGGGTGAACTCGCCACCCGCGGTCGGCCCCTTGCGGCCGCCGACCGTACCGCCGCCGGTCGAGGTCAGCCCGCGGCCGCGCACGCTGCCGCCCGAGGCGCCGCCACCGTGGCCGCCGCCAGCCCCGGGGTGCATGCCGCCACCACCAGGGCCGCCCGGGCCGCCACCGGACCGGCCCGCCTGGCCGTCGCGGCCGAAGACCGTTCCACCGCCCGGGGCACCCGGGTTGCCGTTCTTCGCCGGCAGGTTGCCACCGCCGAAGGTGCTCGTCCGGCTCGGGCTCGGGCCGGTGACCTTGGGCGGGATGGTGCCGCCACCGCCGAACGGGACGGGACCGGGGCCCGGGAAGTTGTTGTTGCCTCCGGGACCGTTGGGGTAAGCCGGTCCGCCGCCCGGACCGTTCGGGGGCAGCTGGCCGGGGCCGCCCGGTGTGAACGGACCGGTCTGGTCGGGCCGGGTCGGAGCGGGCGGCAGGCTGTTGAGGTCGGTCCCGGGACGGTCCGGCGGGTACGACGGTGCCGGGGTGGGAACGGGCACGCCCGGGTCCGGCGGCAACGGCACCGGACCGTTGCGCGGAGGAATCGGGTCGACGTGTCCCGGTCCGCTCGGCCCCTGTGGGCCCGGCACGGGCGGACGCGGCGTCACCGAACCGCCGCCACCACCGCCACCGGGCGGGCTGTAGCTGCCGCCACCACCGCCACCGACTCCGCTGTGCGGGTTTCGGCCGGTGCCACCGGAGCCGGTGCCGCCGCCACCACCAATCGAGTGGTCCGACGAGGAGTCTCGATCGCCACCCTCACCCGGCGGCTTCAGCTCCTCCGGGGTCTCGAGCGAGTTCAGCTTGGTGGTCACGGCCTCGTAGGCCTGCGCCAGCTTCACCATCTGGTTGACGGCTTCCTGGTGCTCCTGCTTGACCTTCTTCTCCGCCTCGGCCGCCTCGGCCCCGGTCACCCAGTTCGGGTTGGCCTGCTTCATGACGGAGTCCACGGTGGAGCCGACGCCGTACCGGGCCTCGAAGTCGGAGGGGAGGTACGGGATGTTCTGGTTCTTGTGCTTGGCGACCTTGTCGATCTCGGCCTGCGGCAGCTTCGGCATCGCGACCTTGGCCGTGCTGAGCGCCTCGCCCGCCTGGTGCATGGCATCGCCGACGCCCGTGGAGTAGTCGGCGAGCTTCGCCGCCGACTTGTGGAAGTTGCTGGCCCACGCCTTGAAGCCCTCGCCGGCCGGGCCCTCCCAGGCGATCTGGTCGATGTGCGACTTGAGCGCCCCGCTGAGGTCCTTGAGAACACGGCCGGCAGCCTGCAGCTGACTTCCCCGGCCCAGGACCTTCGACGGGTCGCTGCTGTCGACCATGACCTTGAGCTCTTCGTGCTTCATGGGCTCGAAGTTCGTTCCGCCTGCCATCACTCACTCCCCGTCATACCGAGCGTCCTGCCCCCTGGACCAAACATCAGAAGCCCACCTTCGGGCCGGGCCCGTTCGGCCCGGCTGCCGGCGTCGCGACGCCCGCGTTCTTCGCCACGGCCTGCTGGGCGGCGGCCGTGTTCTCCTCGTTGCCCGCGTAGTTGGCCGCCGCCTTCGTGACGGACTTCTGCATTTCCTCGATCTGCTTCACGAAGACCTTGTGCATGTTCACGAGCTCGTTGTGAGCCCGCTGGTAGGCCGACGTCAGATCGGTGGACTGCGAGAAGTTCTTGCCGAAGTTGTCCGCCTGGAGCCGCTGCTCCTGGAGGTTGTACGGCGCTGCCGCCGAACCCTCCATCGCCTGGAGCAGTGCCTCGATCTTCTTCGTGAACGCCGTCAGGGTGTCCAACTCGACCTGGACGTTCTTGCTGCCGAACGCGGAGACCAGCTCCGAGGCGCTGGCGTTCGTCTGGACGGCGCGCACAACGGTGTCGGCGGCGCCGAACACGGCGCCGAAGCCGAACAAGCTGTTGCTGTGGCCCGTACCGAGCGAGAACGGCGTCTCGTCGGGCTTGGCCGTCCCCGTACCGTCGCCTGCAGGCGCGTCTGCCACCGTAATCCACCTCTCCCCCGTGTGCGGGGCGGCCCCGAGGCCGCCGCACCGCAACACACCGTCAACTTCTCGGTCATACAGTCTTACTCATGCACCCGTCGGTCCGCACGGAGGGACAGCGGTTGCCTCGGCCATCGTAGCCACCACCGCCGTCGCCCCGGCAGGGCCCATGGCACGACTGAGCGCGATCGGTACGAACTTGACACGCACAGGGCCCTGCCGTGCCATCCCCACCCCACCGCCCCGGGCCCGCTCCGGGCCCGCTCCGGGCCCGCTCCGGGCCCGCCGCCGAACCGGCGGGCCCGGGTGGCCCGGCCACCGAAGGCCGGGCTCAGACCTGCTCGGCCAGCTCCAGCCAGCTCATCTCCAGCTCCTCCTTCTCCTCCCGGACGGCGCGCAGCTGCGTGTCCAGCTCCGCGACCTTGGAGAAGTCGGCGGCGTGCTCGGCGAGTTGGGTGTGCAGCTTGGACTCCTTCTGGTCCAGCTTGGCGATCTGCCGCTCCAGCTTCTGCATCTCCTTCTTCGCCGCCCGCGCGTCCCCGGCCGACAGCCCGGGGGCCGCGGACTCGGCCGCCGAGGCGCCCGCGGCGGCGGTGGCGGCAGCGGCGGCAGCGGCAGCCGCTGCCGCCATGCGGGCACGCCGCTCCAGGTACTCGTCGACGCCGTTGGGCAGCATCCGCAGCTTCTTGTCGCCGAGCAGCGCGTGCACCACGTCGGTGGTCCGCTCGATGAAGAAGCGGTCGTGGCTGATGACGACCATCGAGCCGGGCCAGCCGTCGAGGAGGTCCTCCAGCTGGTTGAGCGTCTCGATGTCGAGGTCGTTGGTCGGCTCGTCGAGGAAGAGGACGTTCGGCTCGTCCATCAGCAGCCGGAGCAGCTGGAGCCGGCGCCGCTCACCGCCGGAGAGGTCGCCGACCGGGGTCCACTGCTTGTCCTTGCCGAAGCCGAACTGCTCGCAGAGCTGACCGGCGCTCATCTCCCGGCCCTTGCCGAGGTCGACCCGGGAGCGCACCTGCTCGACGGCCTGGAGCACCCGGGTCTCCGGCTCCAGTTCGGCGACCTCCTGGGAGAGGTAGGCGAGGCGGACGGTCTTGCCGACCTTGATCACGCCGGACGCGGGCTGCACGTCGCCCTCCGAGGCGTACGCGTCGCGCATGGCGCGCAGCAGCGAGGTCTTGCCGGCGCCGTTGACGCCGAGCAGGCCGATCCGGTCACCGGGGCCGAGCTGCCAGGTGAGGTTCTCCAGCAGCAGCTTGGGGCCGGCGGTGACGGTGACGTTCTCCAGCTCGAAGACCGTCCGGCCGAGCCGGGCGTTGGCGAACTTCATCAGCTCGCTCTTGTCCCGCACCTCCGGCACGTCGGCGATCAGGGCGTTGGCGGCCTCGATGCGGTAGCGCGGCTTCGAGGTACGGGCCGGGGCGCCGCGGCGCAGCCAGGCGAGCTCCTTGCGGGCCAGGTTCTGGCGCTTCTGCTCCTCGGTGGCCTCGATCCGGGTGCGCTCGGCGCGGGCGAAGACGTAGTCGGAGTAGCCGCCCTCGTACTCGTGCACGGCGCCGTGCTGGACGTCCCACATCCGGGTGCAGACCTGGTCGAGGAACCAGCGGTCGTGGGTGACGCAGACGAGGGCGGAGCGGCGGTTCTGGAGGTGCTTGGCGAGCCAGGCGATGCCCTCGACGTCGAGGTGGTTGGTGGGCTCGTCCAGGACGATCAGGTCGGGCGAGCCGAGCAGCAGCTTGGCGAGGGCGATCCGGCGGCGCTCGCCGCCGGAGAGCGGGCCGATGACGGTGTCCAGGCCGTCGGCGAAGCCGGGCAGGTCGAGGCCGCCGAAGAGGCCTTCGATGATGTCGCGGATGCGCGCGTCGCCGAGCCACTCGTGGTCGGCGCGGTCGGCGATCACCTCGTGCCGGATGGTGGCTTCGGGGTCGAGCGAGTCGTGCTGGGTGAGCACGGCCAGCTGCAGTCCGCCGGAGTGGGTGATCCGGCCGCCGTCCGGCTCCTCCAGCTTGGCGAGCATCCGGATCAGGGTGGTCTTGCCGTCGCCGTTGCGTCCGACGACGCCGATCCGGTCCCCCTCACTGACGCCGAGGCTGACCCCGTCCAGAAGGGCCCGGGTGCCGTAGACCTTCGTGACGGACTCGATGGTGGCGAGGTTGACGGCCACGTGTGCTGCGCTCCTGGGTTCGGCGGTCTCGGGGGCCGCCCCGGTCTCGCGGCGCACACCCCTTCGGGGAAGGCCCCGATCTCCCCAGCCTAGTCGGCCGTTCCCGGGCGCCTCACCCGCGAGCACCACCGCCCCGGGGCACCTCCACCCCAGGCACTCCCCGGTGCCTCACCCGCGGCGCCTCAGCCGCCGAGCACCGCCGCCCCGGGCACCGGCCCGTACGTCGCGTGCGCGGTGCGGCAGGTGCCGGACGCCCGCAGCGCCTCGGCGACGGCGGCCGCCGCGTCGGCGTCCTTGGCGAGGAAGGCGCAGGTCGGGCCGGAGCCGGAGACCAGGGCGCCGATCGCGCCGGCCTCGGTGCCCGCGCGCAGGGTGGCGGCGAGCGCGGGGCGCAGCGAGAGGGCGGCCGGCTGGAGGTCGTTGGCGAGCGCGCCGGCCAGGGCGACGGCGTCGCCGTCGGCGAGGGCGGCGAGCAGGGCCGGGTCGGCGTCGGGGGTGGGCACGTCGGTGTCGCTGGAGCCGGTGCCGGCCTCCTCGCGGAGGCGGTCGCACTCGTGGAAGACGGCCGGGGTGGAGAGGCCGCCGTCGGCGACGGCGAACACCCAGTGGAAGATCCCGGCGACGGACAGCGGGTCGAGGATCTCGCCGCGGCCGCGGCCCAGGGCGACGCCGCCGACCAGGGCGAACGGGACGTCGGAGCCGAGCTCGGCGGCCAGTTCCAGCAGGGTGTCGGCCGGCGTGTCGAGGCCCCAGAGCGCGTCGCAGGCGACCAGCGCCGCCGCACCGTCCGCGCTGCCTCCGGCCATGCCGCCGGCCACCGGAATGGCCTTGGCGATGTGCAGGTGGACGGCGGGGTCGGCGAGGCCGTGGTGGGCGGCGAGCAGCCGGGCGGCGCGGGCGGCCAGGTTGCTGTCGTCGAGCGGGACGACGGCGGCGTCCGGCCCGGAGCAGCTGAGGGTGACGCCCTCGCCGGGTGAGCCGGCCGTTGCCGTCACCTCGTCGCCGAGGGCGACGGCGAAGAACACGTTGGCCAGGTCGTGGAAGCCGTCGGCGCGCAGGCCGCCGACCCCCAGCTGGACGTTGACCTTGGCGGGGACCCGTACCGTGATCACTCGGACTCCGACTTCGCGGGCTTGTGCTCGGCGATCGCGGCGAACTGCTCGACCGTCAGCATCTCGCCGCGCAGCTTGTGGTCGATCCCGGCGGCGGCGAGCGCCTGCTCGGCCCCGGCCGGTGAGCCGGCCCAGCCGGCCAGAGCTGCGCGCAGGGTCTTGCGGCGCTGGGCGAACGCGGCGTCGACGACCGCGAACACCTCCCCGCGGGTGGCGGTGGTCTGCGGCGGCTCGCGGCGGATCAGCGAGACCAGGCCGGAGTCGACGTTCGGCGCGGGCCAGAACACGTTGCGCCCGATGGCGCCGGCCCGCTTGACGTCCGCGTACCAGTTGGCCTTGACCGACGGGACGCCGTACACCTTGTTGCCGGGCTTGGCGGCGAGCCGGTCGGCGACCTCGCTCTGGACCATCACCAGGGTGCGCTCGATGCTGGGGAACGTCGCCAGCATGTGCAGCAGCACGGGCACGGCCACGTTGTAGGGGAGGTTGGCGACCAGCGCGGTGGGCGGCGGGCCGGGGAGCTCGGTGACCTCCATGGCGTCGCTGAGCACCAGGTCGAAGTCCTCGGCGCGGGCGGGCAGCCGGGAGGCGACGGTGGTGGGCAGGTGCTGGGCGAGCAGCGGGTCGATCTCGACGGCGGTGACGTGCGCGGCGACGTCGAGCAGCGCCAGGGTGAGCGAGCCGAGCCCGGGGCCGACCTCGACCACCGCATCCTCGCTCGTCACCTCGGCGGCCCGGACGATGCGGCGCACGGTGTTGCCGTCGATGACGAAGTTCTGCCCGCGCTGCTTGGTCGGCTTCACCCCGAGGGTGGCCGCCAGCTCCCTGATGTCGGAGGCGCCGAGCAGGTGCGTGTCGGAGGTGGGGTCGGTGGTGCTCACCCCGCAAGGATACGGGCGGGGCGGGTGCTCACCGTTCGACGACCTGCTGGGGGTCGATCTCGACGGCGTACGGCAGCTCGGCGCGCAGGACGCACTCGTGCTGGGCGCCGGGCTGGTAGACGCCCTTCTCCTCGTCCCGGTGGAACTCGTGGACGACGGGGAGGTTGTCGATCCCGCGCTCGACCCGCCGGTGGTACGGGATCCCGGCCTCGGCGTACTGCCCGGGCACTCAGGCCAGGCAGCATCGCAGTCCGACGAGAGTGCCGAATCGTTTCGGCGTGACCCGATATGCGTTCGACCGATGTCCGTTCGGCCGGCTCAGTACCCGAACGCCCGCGCCGTGTTCGCCGCGATGGCCGTGGCGAGCTCGTCCTCGTGCAGCCCCAGGGTGCCGGCCATCGAGCGGACGGTGACCGGGATCAGGTACGGGGCGTTGGGGCGGCCCCGGTAGGGGTGCGGGGTGAGGAAGGGGGCGTCGGTCTCGACCAGGACGCGGTCGAGCGGGGTGGCCGCGAGGGCGTCGCGCAGGGGCTGGTTGGCCTTGAAGGTGACCGGGCCGGCGAACGAGAGGTACCAGCCGTGCTCGGCGCAGGTCTTGGCCATCGCGGCGTCGCCGGAGTAGCAGTGGAAGACGGTCCGCTCGGGGGCGCCCTCCTCCAGCAGGACGGCGATGACGTCCTCGTGGGCGTCCCGGTCGTGGATGACCAGGGCCTTGTCGTGCCGCTTGGCCATCTCGATGTGGCGGCGGAACGACTCCTTCTGGATCTCGACGCCCTCGGGGCCGGTACGGAAGTAGTCGAGGCCGGTCTCGCCGACGGCGCGGACGTGCGGCAGCGCGGCGAGCGCGTCGATCTCGGCGAGGGCGGCGTCGAGCGCCGCCTGCCCGCCGGCCGGGCGCTGCTGCCCGGACCAGCCGTCCGGGTCTCCCAGGTAGATCCGCGGGGCCTCGTTGGGGTGCAGGGCGACGGCCGCGTGCACCTGCTCGAACTGGGCCGCCAGGTCGGCGGCCCAGCGTGAGCCGGGCACGTCGCAGCCCACCTGGACGACGGTGGTCACGCCGACCGAGGCGGCGCGTGCCAGGCCCTCGGCGGGGGTGCCGGACTGCATGTCCAGGTGGGTGTGCGAGTCGGCGACCGCCACCGCCAGCGGGGCGGGCAGTGGCGGCGGCGTCGACCGGTCGTCGTCCTTCTTGGCCATCAGGCGGAGGGCTTCTCTTCGAGACGCGGGAACAGGATCTCGCCCTTGGTGACGGTGGCACCGGCGGGCAGCCGGCCCCAGTCCGCCGCGGTGGCGATGGTCTGTGCGGGCAGCTCGCCGAGGCCCTCGGCGGCGCCGAGCGAGACCCAGAGCTTCTCGGCGGTGGCCGGCATGACCGGGTTGAGCAGGACGGCGGTGGCCCGCAGCGCCTCGGCGGCGGTGTAGAGGATGGTCGCGAGGCGGGCGCGGCCCTCCTCGGAGTCGTCCTTGGCGACCTTCCAGGGCTCCTGCTCGGTGAGGTAGCCGTTGACCTGCTTGACGAACTCGAAGACCGCCGCGAGGCCGCCGGCGAAGTCCAGCTCCTCGCCGATCTTCCGGTCGGCGGTCGCGACCGCCGCCGTCAGCCCGTCCGCGACGGCCTGCTCGGCCGGGCCGGCGGCGACGGCGGCCGGCAGCACCCCGTCGAAGTACTTGCCGACCATGGCCGCCACCCGGGAGGCGAGGTTGCCGAAGTCGTTGGCCAGCTCGGAGGTGTACCGGGCGGTGAAGTCCTCCCAGGAGAACGAGCCGTCGGTGCCGAACGGGATCGCCCGCAGGAAGTAGTAGCGGTAGGCGTCCACGCCGAAGTGCGAGGTGAGGTCCTGCGGGGCGATGCCGGTCAGGTTGGACTTGGAC
Organism: Kitasatospora sp. NPDC032757; assembly: GCF_055579305.1. Classification (NCBI taxonomy): domain Bacteria; kingdom Bacillati; phylum Actinomycetota; class Actinomycetes; order Kitasatosporales; family Streptomycetaceae; genus Kitasatospora; species Kitasatospora sp. NPDC032757. Next base: position 72,573 of record NZ_JBVINN010000012.1, read on the forward strand.
ATCTTCTCGCCGCCGACCATCAGCCAGCCGTTGGCGACGACCCGCTTGGGCAGCGGCAGTCCGGCGGCCATCAGCATGGCCGGCCAGATCACCGCGTGGAACCGCAGGATGTCCTTGCCGACGAGGTGCACCGAGGCCGGCCACAGCTCGGCGAAGCGCTCCGGGTCGCTGCCGTAGCCGGCGGCGGTGATGTAGTTCTGCAGCGCGTCCACCCACACGTAGAGCACGTGCTTCTCGTCCCAGGGCAGCGGCACGCCCCAGTTGAAGGTGGAGCGGGAGATGGAGAGGTCCTGCAGGCCCTGCTCGACGAAGCGGAGCACCTCGTTGCGGGCGGACTCGGGAGCGATGAAGCCGGGGTTCTCGGCGTAGAACTCCAGCAGCTTCGGGCCGTAGGCGGAGAGGCGGAAGAAGTAGTTCTCCTCCTCCAGCCACTCGACCGGCTTCTTGTGGATCGGGCAGAGCTTCTCGCCCTCGGTGGCGCCGTCGAGCAGCTCGGCCGGGAGCTTGTACTCCTCGCAGCCGACGCAGTACGGGCCGGAGTAGCCGCCCTTGTAGATCTCGCCCTTGTCGTACAGGTCCTGGACGAACTCCTGCACCCGGTCGGTGTGCCGCTGCTGGGTGGTGCGGATGAAGTCGTCGTTGGCGATGTCGAGGTGCTGCCAGAGCGGCTTCCACGCCTCTTCGACCAGCTTGTCGCACCACTCCTGCGGGCTGACCCCGTTGGCCTCGGCGGTCCGCAGGATCTTCTGGCCGTGCTCGTCGGTGCCGGTCAGGTACCAGACCTTCTCGCCGCGCTGGCGGTGCCAGCGGGTCAGCACGTCACCCGCCACGGTGGTGTAGGCGTGGCCCAGGTGCGGGCGATCGTTGACGTAGTAGATCGGGGTGGAAACGTAGTACGCCGGGGTCGTGCTCCCGGTGGTGCTGTGCTCTGCAGTGGCCGCCATGGTCGGAAAGCTTAATCGGGTGCGGGGGCCGCCCTCGACCGAGTTACCCCGGCGGGCGGCACCGCCACCCGCCGGCCCCGTCGACTCCCGGGCGGCACCGCCACCCGCCGGCCCCGTCACCTCCCCGGCGGGCCGCGCTGCCCGCCGGGCGGTCAGCCCGTCAGCCCGTCAGCCGCGACCAGAGCCGGCCCAGGAACCCGCGCTGCCGGGCGGGACCGGCCTCCGGTGCGGCCACCGGGGCGGCCACCGGCACCCCGGCCGGCTCGGCGTGCGCCGAGTAGCCGGGGGCGTGCTGCCAGAGCTGGTCCGCGACGGCCACCCGGCCCTCGCGCATGATCCGGACGGTGTGGCCGCCACACCCCGGGCAGGTCGGCTTGAGCAGCGGGGACGGCACCCTGACACCGTTGGCGTGGTACTCGAACACGACCCGCCCGTCGCGGGCCACGTGGTGCTCGATGTCGTACGCCTGCTCCCAGCCGTACCCGCAGCTCAGGCACGCGAAGGAGTAGGCCTCCCGGACGGTCTCCACGGGAGAGTGCGGCCGGCCGGTCAGGCCGGGGTCGCTCAGCGCGTTACCACCACGAGGGCTACCGATCGTCTCGCTCATAGCCGTCTCCCAGCGCCCGCCGGACGCTCGCCCGGCTGGGTCTTTCCAATCCAGGAAATGCCCGGAACGCCCCGGTCGATGCCCGTCTTGTGAAGTCTTGGACGCGGATTGGGAATCCCTATACGAAAGGGTGGGTCGTCTCCGGAAACCACGGCCAAAGCTTCAGCTCAACGGGTGTTTACCCGGGGCCTTCTCTCCAAGGTACGCGCCCCCGCCGACCGCGGCACCCCCGGTCTCAGGGCTTCACCACCGCCGCGTTCTTGGCCGCGACCACCGCGTCGAACACGTCCCGCTTGGGCAGCGCGAGCTCCGCCGCGACGGCCGCGATGGCCTCCTTGCGCCGCTCGCCGGCCTCCTCCCGCACGGCCACCAGGCGGGCCAGCTCGGCCGGGGTCAGCTCCTGCGGGGCGGCCGGCGGGGCGCCCGCGACCACCACGGTGATCTCGCCCTTGACGCCCTCGGCCGCCCAGGCCGCCAGCTCGCCGATCGGGCCTCGCTTGACCTCCTCGTACGTCTTGGTCAGCTCGCGGCAGACGGCGGCGGGCCGGTCGGCGCCGAACGCCTCGGCCATCGCGGCCAGCGCCTCGGCGATCCGGTGCGGGGCCTCGAAGAAGACCATGGTGCGCGGCTCGGCGGTGACCGTGGCGAGCTGGCGGGCCCGGTCTCCGGTCTTGCGCGGGAGGAATCCCTCGAAGGTGAAGCGGTCCACCGGCAGGCCCGAGAGCGCCAGCGCGGTGAGCACGGCGGACGGCCCGGGCACCGCGGTCACCTTGACGTCGGCGGCGACGGCGGCGGCCACCAGCCGGTAGCCGGGGTCGGAGACCGAGGGCATCCCGGCGTCGGTGACCAGCAGCACCCGGGCGCCGCCGACCAGCGCCTCGACGAGTTCGGGGGTGCGGCCGACCTCGTTGCCCTCGAAGTAGGAGACGACCCGCCCGGCCGGGGTCACCCCGAGCGCCTGGGTGAGCCGGCGCAGCCGCCGGGTGTCCTCCGCCGCGATCACGTCCGCGGTGGCCAGCTCGGTGAGCAGTCGGGGCGGGGCGTCCGAGACGTCGCCGATGGGTGTGCCTGCGAGAACGAGTACTCCTGTCACGCGCCCCATCCTTCCAGCATCGAGGCCCCAGGTGCTTTTGGTGACGATTCGGGCAGCTTCGGAGGGAGCCGTTCTCCGTGTGGGAAGCGCCCCTACGATGTGGCGGATGAACGGCGACACGGCGGCAGAGACGCCCACTGGTACAGACCCCACCGCGCAGGGTGGCGTCGGCGTGCCGGTCCTGACGGACCAGGCGTCCCCCGCCGTCCCGGCCCCGCGCGCGCCCGAGCCGGAGCCCGAGCGGCCGCGGTCCGCGGGTGCGGCCTGGCTGCGCGGCCTGTCCCGGTACGGCTACACGCCGGCGCCGCGGGCCACGCTCGCCGAGCTTCTGGTGCCGCCGATGCCGGACGGCCCGGGGGTGACGCCGGACCGCGTCGCGCCGTGGCCGCTGCTGCTGCGGCTCGGCATAGCCCTGCCGGAGGCCCTGTGGTCCTGGCTCCTCCGCTGGGCGGGGTGGCTCGGCCCGCTCGCGGTGGCGCTGTTCGCCGGGATCCTGCGGTTCACCGACCTCGGGCAGCCGCACGCGATCATCTTCGACGAGACGTACTACGCCAAGGACGCCTACGCGCTCTGGCACGGCGGCTACGAGATCAACTGGCCGGACGGCGCCAACGAGCAGATCATCGCGGGCGGGCCGGTGCCCTACCGGGCGGACCCGAGCTACGTGGTCCATCCGCCGGTCGGCAAGTGGATCATCGGCGCCGGCGAGCAGCTGTTCGGGATGAACCCGTTCGGCTGGCGGTTCGCGGTGGCGCTGCTCGGCACGCTCTCCGTCCTGATGGTGGCCCGGATCGCCCGCCGGCTGTTCCGCTCGACGCTGCTGGGCTGCGTGGCCGGGCTGCTGCTCGCCGTGGACGGCCTGCACTTCGTGCTCAGCCGCTCGGCGCTGCTGGACCTGGTGGTGATGTTCTGGATCCTCGCCGCCTTCGGCTTCCTGCTGCTGGACCGTGACCACACCCGGGCCCGGATCGCCAGGCGGCTCGGCGGCGTCGCCGACGCGGCGGCCGCCCAGCGGCTGAACCTGGGCTGGCGCCCGTACCGGATCGCGGCCGGTGTCTGCGTCGGCCTGACCTGCGCGACCAAGTGGAGCGGCCTGTACGTGGCGGCCGCCTTCGGCGTGCTGACGGTGCTCTGGGACGCCGGCGCCCGCCGCCTGGCCGGGGCGGGCCGCCCGTACCTGTGGACGCTGGTGCGGGACGTCGTGCCCGCCTTCGTGTCGGTCGTCGTGGTCTCCGCGGTGGTCTACGTGACCTCCTGGTGGGGCTGGTTCGCCAGCAGCACCGTGCCCGGCAGGGGCGGCTACGGCCGCGACTGGGCGGTCGGCCGGTCCACCGACTACCCGTGGATCCCGGAGGGCCTGCGGGCGCTCTGGCACTACCACTCGACGGTGTACGACTTCCACACCCACCTGAGCGACCCGCACACCTACCAGTCGAACCCGTGGAGCTGGCTGGTCCTGGGCCGCCCTGTCTCCTTCTTCTACGAGTCCCCCAAGCAGGGCCAGGCCGGCTGCACGGCGAGCGAGTGCGCCCGCGAGGTGCTGGGCATCGGCACCCCGCTGCTCTGGTGGACCGGCGTGGTGGCGCTGGTGTACTGCCTCTGGCGCTGGGCCGCCCGGCGCGACTGGCGGGCCGGCGCGGTGCTCTGCGGCCTGGCCGCGGGCTACCTGCCCTGGTTCGCCTACCAGCAGCGGACGATCTTCCTCTTCTACGCGGTGGCCTTCGTGCCGTTCCTGGTGCTCGCGGTCACCATGATGGTCGGCGCCCTGATCGGCCCGCCCGGGGCGTCCCGGGACCGCCGGATCATCGGTTCGGCGGCGGCCGGGCTGCTGGTGCTGCTGATCGTGTGGAACTTTCTCTTCTTCTACCCCCTGTTCACGGGGGAGACGATTCCGATGGACGACTGGCGCAGGCGGATGTGGTTCAACAGCTGGATCTGAGCGGGGGAACGGTGCCGACGTGGTGCGCGACACGTACCAGATCCGTCACAAGACCCCGGCATTTCGTCAGTGCGCGGAGCCGGTCTGCCTAGGCTGAGCACCGAACGCGTATCCGGCCACCTCCGAAAGCGGCCAGTCGCCAGACCCTTGGGGGAGCAGCACCATGCGCAGAGGCGCGAAGATCGGCATCATCACCGGCGTGTCCCTGGCCGTGCTCGCGGGCGGCGGGTACGGGGCGTACAGCCTCGTCGGCGGCTCCGGCGGCACGGACGGAGCCCAGGGCAAGAAGGCCCGCACGGTGGTGGCCGAACCTCCCAGCGCGGACCAGGCGACGGCCGGCGCCAAGGACTTCCTGGAGGCCTGGGCCGCCGGTGACCTCGCCAAGGCCGCCGGACTGACCGACGACCCGGCGGCCGCGACCACCGCGCTGACGGCCTTCAAGGACCAGGTGAAGCCCAGCGGGCTGACCCTCGCGCCGTCCGGCCCGGCGACCCCCGCCGCCTTCGCCTCGGCGACCGGCACCCCCTCCCCCGCCGCCAAGGCCACCGGCGCGGCCTCCGCCTCGGCGACGCCGTCCGCGGCGGGCACCGATGCGCCGTCGGCCTCCGCCTCGGCGGCCCCGACCGGTGTGCTGATGGGCTTCAAGGCCCGCGCCGAGTTCGAGGGCACCAACCGGGTCTGGGACTACAACGGCTTCCTGAGCGTCGTGAAGATGAGCGACAACACCCCGGCCGTGCACTGGGCGCCCTCGGTGCTCCACCCTCACCTGGGCCCGGGCGAGGTCATCTCCACCCAGCCGGTCTTCGCCCCGCCGGGCAACGTGGTCGACCGCAACGGCAAGCCGCTGCAGGGCAGCTCGATCACGCCGGCGCTGCTCTCCACCCTGCAGACGAACTACCGCAAGATCCTCCAGTCGGACCCGACCAAGGACCAGAGCGACGCGGGCAGCGGCGTGGTGATCACCGACGCGGCCGGCAAGGGCGCCCAGGACAAGCTGTTCACCATCGTCGAGCCCAAGCCCGCCAAGCCGTTCAAGCTGACCATCGACAACGCGATCCAGGCCGCCGCCGAGAAGGCGATGACCGACCTCGGCGGCAAGTCGGGCTCGATCGTGGCCATCGAGCCGAGCACCGGCCAGGTCCTGGCCTTCGCCAACGCGCCCGCCAACGGCCAGAACCGCGCCTTCGAGGGCCAGCTCGCCCCCGGCTCGACGATGAAGATCGTCACCTCGACGGCCCTGCTGGAGGCCGGCGTCAACCCGGACACCGTGGTGCCCTGCCCGCTGAAGAGCAGCAACGCGCAGGCGATCCCGAACTCCTTCCCGGACGCCTACCCGAACAACACGCTCCAGCAGGACTTCATGATCTCCTGCAACACCGCCTTCATCAACCAGGGCCTGGCCAGCCTCAAGCCGAACACCCTGGGCAGCACCGCCAAGGACGTCTTCGGCATCGGGATGGACTGGAAGACCGGCCTGACCAACTCCGACGGCAAGGTGCCGGACCCGGGGACCAACAAGGATGAGCAGGCCATGCAGTCCATCGGCCAGGGCAAGGTCCAGATGAACCCGCTGGCCATCGCCTCGATCACCGCCACCGTGCAGAGCGGCGAGTTCAAGCAGCCGATCCTGGTCGCCGACCTGCCGCAGCAGAAGGCCGCCCGGTCGCTCTCCCCCGACGTCGCCGGCAAGCTGCGCGCGATGATGGCGGCCACGGCCAAGGACGGCACCGCCAAGGCCGTCATGAATGGAATCTCGGACAACGCGGGCGCCAAGACCGGCTCGGCGGAGGCCACCGGCGTCGAGACCACCAACAGCTGGTTCACCGCCTACCGCGGCAACATCGCCATCGCCGCCGAGGTCCAGGGCGGCGGCCACGGCGCCGACGCGGCCGGCCCCGCCGTCGCCTCCGTCATCAAGGCGGCCGGCACCCGCTGAGCCCTGCCGAGGAACGCCCTGCCCCGGTCAGCTCCGGGGCAGGGCCGGCTCCGGCCGAGCCAGCAGGCAGGTGGACGGGACGGGCCGCCGCCCGCTCCAGCGCCGGGCCGCCAGCCGGGGCCAGATCACCAGCACCACCGGCAGCGCCAGGTATCCGAACCGCCCGGCCGGCGCCAGCATGAACGCGATCGCCAGCCCCGCCGCGAGCAGGTCGGCGGCGGCGATCGCGGAGACCGGCGGCCGGGCCAGCAGCCAGATCGCCACCCCCAGCCCGCCGACCGTCATCAGCGCCAGCGACACGGTGTGCCCGGTCGGCCCGAACCCGGCCAGCACCTTGCCGGGCAGCGGGCTGCCCGCGGGCGTCTGGATCGCGGTCAGCCCCAGCGGGAACCGCACCACCTGCTCGCGCAGCGCGTCCGCCCGGGCCAGCGCGGAGGGCCCGATCACCGCCAGGCCCGCGCCGAGCGCGGTCAGCCCGGCCCGGGCGGCAGGGCGCCGCCCGTACAGCCGCCAGAGCAGCAGCACGGCCACCGGCAGCGCCGGCCAGGCCGTCCACTTCAGCGTGCAGGCCAGCGCCAGGACCAGCCCGGCACCGATGGTGCGGTCCCGTTCGGCCAGCGCCATGGCCAGACAGCAGACCCCGATCAGCGGCAGGTCCACCCCGCCGACCACCAGCGCCAGCGCGATCAGCGGCGAGGCGGTGAGCACGCCCAGCGGCAGCAGCGGGGCGCGGTCCCGGGACGGCCGCAGCAGCCGCCAGCTGGCCAGCAGGCACGCCAGGAAGGTCAGCGCGAACCAGATCCGGGCGTCCCCGGCCACCTGCGCCACCGGGTTGCCGCTGCCCACCAGGGCGCGCGGCATCCCGAACAGGGTCATGGCCGGCAGGTACGGGTTGTAGTCGGTGACGACCACCGGGTGGGGCAGGTACGGGCTGCCGGTGCTGAGCAGCAGGTGCGCCGAGCGTTCGACCACCATCACCTCGGACTGGTGGCGGCCCTCCAGCGCCAGCAGCGCCAGCGGCACCAGGACGGCGCCCAGGAGGGCGACCCCGGCCGCCGCACGGGCGGCGAACCGCCGGGGCAGGGTCAGGCAGAGCAGCCCGGCGAGGGCGTACGCGGGGGCCGCGATGGTGCCCCAGAGCCGTTGGTTGGGCAGGTCGGAGACGAGCGGGAAGGCCGCCGCCCAGCCGGCGGCGATCAGGCAGCCGAGCAGTTGGACGCGGCGCATCGAGGCGAGCCGGGCAGGATTCAGCCGATCGGGGGGTGGCGAGAGCGTGCCGTCACCACGCTGACGGGGGAACGGCCTGGCGGTCAGGCTGCGGCGCAGCCGTTCGCGCCCGGTCGGTGGTCCGGCCGCCGCGGGCGGGACGGCCGCGCCACGGCCGGTGAAGCGGCCGCGCGAGCGGGAGTGGCCGGGCGTGCGGGTGCTCACCATGGTGGAAGGTTATTGGCGGGGACCGCGCCCTGTCGCCGTGTCCGGGATGTGAGTGTCCACGGGGACGAAAGGGGCCGCCGGGGTGTCGTCACCGTCCGGCGGCCCCGTCCGCGGGTGGCCGTGATGGTCAGCCGGCCTTGCTGTCGGCGGGCACGTCGGCCGCGTCGGGCTGCTCCGCGCGCTCCAGCTTGGAGTGCTTGATGCTGTAGCCGAAGTAGACGGCCAGGGCGATCACGAGGGCGACCCCGCCGGCCTCGAAGGTGTCGGCGTGCAGGCCGGTGATCAGGTAGATGCAGAAGCCGACGCTGACCAGCGGGACGACCGGGTAGCCGGGCACCTTGAAGCCGCGCGGCAGGTCGGGCTGGGTGCGGCGCAGGATGATCACGCCGATGGAGACCACCGAGAAGGCGATCAGGGTGCCGAGGCTGGTGATGTCGGCCAGCTTCTCCAGCGGGATGAAGGCGGCCAGCGCGCCGACGCCGAGGCCCACCACGATGGTGTTCCAGACCGGGGTGCCGGTGCGCGGCGAGAGCTGGGCGAAGCGCTTGGGCAGCATGCCGTCGCGGCCCATCGAGTACAGGATGCGGGTCTGGCCGTAGATCACCACGAGGGTGATGGAGAAGATCGAGAGGATCGCGCCGATCGCGAAGACCATCGCGGGCCAGCTCTGGCCGGTGATGTCCTGCAGGATCTGGGCGAGGCCGGCCTCCTGGCCGTCGAACTTCTCCCAGGGCTGGGCGCCGATGCCCGCCAGGGCGACCAGGATGTAGAGCAGGGTGACCACGACCAGCGAGATGATGATCGCCATCGGCAGGGTGCGGCGCGGGTTCTTGACCTCCTCGCCGGCGGTGGAGACGGCGTCCAGGCCGATGAACGAGAAGAAGATGCTGGAGGCCGCGACCTGCACGCCGCCGATGCCGAGCGGCATGAACGGGGTCAGGTTGCCGGAGTGGAAGCCGGTCAGCGCGACGCCGACGAAGAGCACCAGGATGAGGATCTTGATGGCCACCATGGCCGCGTTGACCTTGACCGACTCGCTGACGCCGCGGATCAGCAGGAAGCAGACCATCGCGACCAGCAGCAGCGCAGGCAGGTTGAACCAGTGGGTGCTGTCGGGCGCGCCGGAGAGCGTCTCGGGGATCTTCGTCCCGAAGGCCAGGTCGAGGAACTTGTTCAGGTACTCGGCCCAGCTGACCGCGATCGCGGAGGCCGAGACGCCGTACTCCATCAGCAGGCAGATGCCGACGGCGAACGCGACGCCCTCACCGAGGGTGGCGTAGGCGTACGAGTACGAGGAGCCGGAGACCGGGATCGCGGACGCCATCTCGGCGTAGCAGAGCGCGGTGAGGCCGGCGGTGACCGCGGCGATCACGAAGGACAGGATCACGGCCGGGCCCGCCGAGGGGACCGCGGTGCTGAGCACGAAGAAGATGCCGGTGCCGATGGTGGCGCCGATGCCGATCGAGGACAGCTGCCAGAGTCCGATCGAACGCCGCAGGTGGATGCCGGAGCGTCCGCCCTCTTCGGGCGCACCGGCGGGGAGGGCGTCGTGGCCCTCACTCTCGGCGATCAGGGTGGAGACGGGCTTGCGCCGCAGCAGGCGCGCGCCGAGGGTGTTGCTGGCCAAAACGACGATCCTTCTAGGCGGGGGAGGGTGTCCTAGCGGCCGGTCACTCGATACGCCATGGGGTGACATCAAGGACCAACCGAACAAACATGGGACAGTACCCCGCGAAAGCACCAGTGTCGCAAACGAACAGTCGCGCCGCGCGCATTGTACGAATCGTCGCATCAGACTGTACAAACCGGACACTTCGCAAACGGCGGATCTCTCATCGAGCAGCTAAGCCGCAGGTCAGCACCGCCTTGGGCACCGTCAGCTGCCCAAGACGGCCTGCATCACCGAGCGCGCGATCGGCGCCGCGAGACCGCCACCGGTGACGTCCGTGGCGTCACTGTCCGCGATCACCACGGCGACGGCCACCGGCGGCACGTCGTTCGAGCCGGCCGGCGCGGCCCAGGAGATGAACCAGGCGTACGGCGTCCCGGTGTTGTCCACCCCGTGCTGGGCGGTGCCGGTCTTGCCGCCGACGACCGCGCCGGCGATCCGGGCGTTGCGCCCGGTGCCGTTCTCCACCACGTCGGTCATCAGCTTCTGCACCTGCCCGGCCACCGCCGGGCTCATCGCCCGCCGGTACACCTCCGGACGCATCACCTGCACGGTGGTGCCGTCGCTCCTGGTCAGCTTGTCCACAAGCTGTGGATGCATCACCGTCCCGTTGTTGGCGACCCCGGCCGCGACCATCGCCATCACCAGCGGGGTGGCCGCGGTGTCGAACTGGCCGATCGAGGAGAGCGCCACCTGGGACTGGTTCATCGCGGTGTCGAAGTTGGAGCGCGCCGCCCGGACGGGGACGTCCAGCCTGGCGTCGTTGAAGCCGAAGTCCTCGGCCGTCGCCACCATCCTGTCCAGCCCCACCTGCACTCCGAGGTAGCCCATGACGCTGTTGCAGCTGAGGACCATCGCGGTGTCCAGCGACTGCCCCGGCTCGTCGCAGGCCGAGGTGTCGTTGACCAGCGGCGTCGTGGTGCCCGGCAGCACGTACGGGTACGGCGCGGTGGTCGGCGCGTCGATGTCGGAGACCACGCCGTTCTGCAGCGCGGCCGCCGCGGTGACCACCTTGAAGGTCGAGCCCGGCGGGTAGGTCTGGCGCAGCGCCCGGTTGAGCATCGGCTGGTCCGGGTCGGCCTGCAGCCCGTTCCAGGCCGCCTGGTCCGCGGCGGAGGAGCCGGCGAAGCTCCCCGGGTCGTACGAGGGCGTGCTGGCCAGCGCCAGGATCCGGCCGGTGGCGGGCTCGATCGCGGCGACCGCGCCCTTCTGGCCGCCCAGCCCGCGCATCGCGGCCTGCTGGGCGGCCCGGTCGATCGTCGTGTGGACGTCACCGCCCGGGTTCTGCTTCCGCGCGATGGCGTCCCAGACGGCCCAGCTCGCCAGCCGGCTGTCGGTGCCGGAGAGCAGGTCGTCCTCCGTCCCCTCCAGCTGGGTGTTGCCGTACGCCTGCGAGGAGTACCCGGTGACGGCCGCGTACAGCGGCCCGTCGGTGTAGGTGCGCTTGTAGTCGTACCGGCCGCCGGTCGGCTTCGAGCCGGTGACGCTGTCGGCGCCCACCCGGATGTTGCCGCGCGGCTGGGAGTACCGCTCGATGGTGAGCCGCTGGTTGGCCGGGTTGTGGTCCAGCTCCTTGGCCTGGAACACCTGCACCCGGGTGGCCTGGACGCAGAGCGCCCCGATCAGCAGCAGGCAGAAGGTGCCCGCCCGGCGTCCGGTGACGGAGATCCCGGGCCGGCCCTGCGGCCCGTTGCCCCTGCCGCGGCCCAGCGCCATCAGGCCTCCCCGGGGGCCGGCCGGCGGGCGAGGTCGCTCATCCGCACCAGCAGCGCGACGATGATCCAGTTGGTCACCACCGAGGAGCCGCCCTGGGCGACGAACGGCAGCGTCATCCCGGTCAGCGGGATGAGGTCCAGCACCCCGCCGGCGACCACGAACACCTGGAGGCCGACGATCGCGGCCAGCCCGATCGCCAGCAGCCGCCCGAACGGGTCGCGCAGCGCGATGCCGGTCCGGAACCCGCGGGAGACCAGCAGCGCGTACAGCAGGAAGAGCGCGATCAGCCCGGTCAGGCCCAGCTCCTCGCCGATGGTGGCGAGGATGAAGTCGGACTTGGCGGCGAAGCCGATCAGCACGGAGTGCCCGTTGCCGAGCCCGGCGCCCAGCTCTCCTCCCCAGGCGAAGGCGAACAGCGACTGGGCGATCTGGTTGGCGCCCCGGCCGGCCGCGATCGAGCCGAGCGGGTCCAGCCAGTCGTTGACCCGGCTGTGCACGTGCGGCGAGAGCCAGCCGACCCCGACCGCCGCCACCGCGGCCAGGAACAGCCCGATCGCGATCCAGCCGCTGCGCGCGGTGGCCACGTAGAGCATCACCACGAAGAGGCCGAAGAAGAGCAGCGAGGTGCCGAGGTCGGTCTCCAGGACGAGGACGCCGACGAACGCCGCCCAGATCAGCAGCACCGGCCCGAGCACCCGCCCGCGCGGCAGCTGGAACCAGAGCACCCGGCGGCCGGTCAGCGCCAGCGCGTCCCGGTGCACCGCCAGGTAGGCGGCGAAGAAGACCGCCAGCAGGATCTTGGCGAACTCCCCCGGCTGGAAGGAGAGCGGCCCGATCGTGATCCAGATGCGCGAGCCGTACACCGGCGGGAAGAAGATCGGCAGCACCAGCAGGACCAGCGCCACCAGCGCGCCGATGTACGCGTAGCGCTGCAGCCGCTTGTGGTCGCGCAGCAGCAGGACGACGGCGATGAACAGGCCCACCCCGAGGGTGGACCAGAGCAGTTGGGTGGGCGCCGCGCCGCTGCCCGCCGTGGCGCGGTCCAGACGGTAGATGACGACCAGGCCGGTCCCGTTGAGCAGCACGCCGATCGGCAGCAGCAGCGGGTCCGCGTACGGCGCCTTCCAGCGGACCACGGCGTGCGCCAGCAGTGCGAGCACGCCGAGCGCGGCGCCGTACTCGGCCGCGTCGGCGGGCACCGTGCCGTCGACGTTGACGCCGACCTCGGCGTAGCCGAAGACGGCGATCAGCACGGCGGCCAGGACCAGCGCGAGTTCGGTGTTGCGCCGGGTGGGCACCGTCCGGCGAGGCCGGCCGGCGCTTCTCGTCACGGCGGAGGGTGTCGCCACGGACCGTCCTGTGTGTCCCTGCTGCGCTGGTGGTGGGTGGGCCGTCGTACGACGGCGATCGGGGCGGACGGGCGGCCGGGCCCGTCCGCCCCGACGTGAGCGGCTGGTCAGGTGGGCCGGTGGCTCAGACGGAGGCCTGGGCGCTCTGCGGCCGGGACGCCTCGACGGTCGCCCTCAGCTCGGCCTCGGCCTCGGCCTCGGCGGAGAGCGAGGTCTGGATGATCCGGCCCCCGTAGCGGGCCGTCCTCGCGGCGCTCCACGACGACCGCGTCCTCCAGGTCGATCAGCTTCCGCGTCTGCAGGCCGACCGCCTCGTTGCGCACCGCCTGGGCGGTGGCCGGATCCGGGTAGGCGATCGCGAAGAGGTTGCTCACGTGCGGGTCCTTCCACTCCGTCGGACATACCGGCCGGGGCAGCGTGCCGGTACGGCGACGCCGGAGCCCTTTTCGTCACCCTAACGAGCACTATCCATATTTATCGGCTCTTCTCACCGGTGTGTCCCGTATTGCCCGGACCCCCTCCGGCCCCCTCCGCACTGCCTCCGCACCCCCTCCACATTCCTCTCCACACCCTTCGGCCCATCCTTCGGCACCCGGCGCCCGATCGCCCACCGGCGCCCGGGAGTTCACGCCGGATCCCGGCCGCCCGCACACCGGACCGCGTTGGCCACGGCGAACTGATGATCCCTAGGATCTGGCGGGTGACTACCGGACGACGACCCAAGGCCAGGCTCGGCAGCCTGCTGGCCGCCCTGGCGATAACAGGCGGTGCGCTGCTCAGCGGCCTGCCCGCCCATGCCGACGAACCATCAGCCGGCTCCGCCGGCAAGGAAGCCCCCCGGGTCGACCTCGTCCTGGACGTCAGCGGCTCCATGCGCGCCGCCGACATCCAGGGCAAGAGCCGCATCGCGGTGGCCCAGCAGTCCCTCAACGAGGTGATCGACGCCCTGCCCGCGGAGACCGAGTTCGGCATCCGCACCCTCGGCGCCAACTACCCCGGCGACGACAAGGCCCAGGGCTGCCAGGACACCAAGCAGCTCTTCCCGGTCGGCAAGACCAACAAGGTCGAGGCCAAGACGGCCGTCGCCACGCTGCGCCCGACCGGCTGGACCCCGATCGGCCTGGCCCTGCGCGGCGCCGCCCAGGACCTCGGCAAGGGCGAGACCACCCGCCGGGTGGTGCTGATCACCGACGGCGAGGACTCCTGCGCCCCGCCGGACCCGTGCGACGTGGCCCGCGAGCTGGCCGCCCAGGGCATCCACCTGGTGGTCGACACCCTGGGCCTGGCGCACGACGACAAGACCCGTCAGCAGCTGCTCTGCATCGCCAACGCCACCGGCGGCACCTACACCGATGTCCGCACCCAGGAGCAGCTCACCGACAAGGTGAAGCAGCTGGTCGACCGCTCCAACGACACCTACACCGTGACGCCGGTCAAGACCGCGGGCACCGACAAGTGCGAGAGCGCGCCCGTGCTGACCCCCGGCGTCTACAGCGACCGGGAGAAGTTCTCCGAGCACCGCGTCTACCGCGTCCCGGTCAAGGCCGGACAGGAGCTGCGCGCCTCGGTCAGCGTCTCCGTGGACCGGGCCGTGGCCCGCGACTACGGGGTCCTGCTCCAGGCCACCAGCACCGCCGGCCAGGAACTGGTCCGCGGCACCGACGCCGGCAGCGGCCGGACCGACGTGGTCTCCACCGGCCTGCGCTGGTCCACCGACGACTCCAAGGGCTACGCCTCCGCGACGCCCTCCGCCTCCCCGAGCGGCAAGCCGGAGACCACCGTCTGCCTGGTCGTCAGCAACTCGCTGGCCGGCCAGCCCGGCGTCCAGGCCGAGCCCGGCCTGCCGCTGGAACTGACGGTCGACCTGACCGCCGCCTCGCCCGCCCCGGACGGCCCGGCGATGGGTCTCGGCCGCGGCTGGATCCTGCTGCTGGTGCTCACCCTGGCCGGCCTGCTGACCGGCCTGCTCTTCGGCTGGATCGCACGCTGGCGGATCGCTGTCTGGCGGGAGAACTGATCATGCCCAACTCGACGACCCGCGGCTCCTTCCGCAAGGCCCTGGCCGGGCTCGCCCTGCTCCCGGCCCTCGTGGTCGCGGCCCCGGCCGCCTCCGCCGCCTCCCCGTCCGCCTCGCCCAGTGCGAGCGGCACCCCCGCCCCCGTCACCAAGGCCGGGACGTCCTTCCTGACCGCGATCAACCTCGCCGCCCGCCAGGACGCCAACGTCGCCGCCTCCACCGGCGACTACCTGTACTGGGCGTTCGGCGCCTCCGAGGGCCAGACCCCGACGGTCGGCCTGACCGTCAACCTGGCCCCCTCCACCGACCGGCACGGCCCGCAGACCTGGAGCGTCGAGGTCTTCGACGGGCTGCGCCGCCGCCAGTCCTGCACCGCCGGCACCCAGAACGCGACCGCCGAGCCCACCGCGGCGTCGCTCACCCTGAACTGCACCCTGCGCGAGGTTCGCTCCTGGGCCGAGCCGTGGTCCGGCGACCCGCTGCCCGGCACCTACTACGTCCGTCTCTCGGTCTCCGACGTCCCGCAGCCCGACCTCGGCCTCGCCGCCTCCGTCCAGCTGCACGTCGCCGCCAAGGGCGACGCGGACAACGCCCAGCCGGAGGGCGGCGAGCTCAAGGCCCCGCTCGTCCCGCCGGCCGGTGGCGGCGCCGCGACCGCCAAGGCGGCCGCGCCGGCGGAGCCCGAGGACCACTGGTACACCGGCTGGTTCTCCGGCTGGAACAGCCGCTGGTTCTGGACCCTCGCCGGCGGCGCCCTGGCCGCCCTGGCCGGCGTCGCGGGCTACACCCTGACCCGCCACCCGCGCGGCCACCGTCCGGCCCGCTACGGCACCGTCCCGCCGCAGGCCGGCGCCCCGCAGCCGGGCCCCTACGCGGGCTCGGGGCAGCCCTGACGGACCCCGCCCACCCCCCGAGGGCCGGCCGGAGCACCCGCTCCGCCCGGCCCTCGGCCGTTTCCGCCCCACAGGAGTGATCATCGTCACGCCGCCGAACCGGCGCCCCGCCCCGAGCGCCTGACCCGCCGTCCGGCGCCTACGCCCCCACAACGCAGAAGTCCCGCCCGATCTGATGATCGGGCGGGACTTCCTGTTGGGTGGAGCTGAGGGGATTCGAACCCCTGACCCCCTCGATGCGAACGAGGTGCGCTACCGGACTGCGCCACAGCCCCAACGAGAAGAAACTTTAGCACCTTTCGGAGGGGGCTTGTGACCACCCCCCGGGACGCCGTCCTGGTCGGCGCCCGGCGCGGTCATTCGTTGGCGGCGCGGGGGCGGGTCTCGGGGGCCGGGGCTTCGGCGTACTGGTCGAAGAGCGGAGTGGTGCGGGCCTCGGTGGGGCGGCCGGCGGTCCAGGTACCGGGGGCCGACAGGTCGAGGCCTCGGGTGACCCGGGGGGCCACCGGAGCGGTGACGTAGGTCGGCAGCGGGACGGGCACGGGCTCCCAGGAGTCCGGGCCGGCCGCGCCGCGCTCGCGCATGCCGTCGACCCACTCCTCGTGCTCGGTCGCCTCCGCCACGGCGGACGCCGAGGCGGAGCCGGTGGCCGGGGCGGGATCGGCCGGGGCCGGCCCGGTGGCGAGCCGCAGGTGCGGGCGGCCGCGGACGGGCTCCGCGGGGGCGTCCGGCACCGGCTCCTCGGCCGGGCGGGCCTCGGCGCGCTGCTGCTCGCGCTTGCGCAGCCGCTCGGCGGCCTGGGCGGCCCGGGCGCGGTCGAGCTTCACCTCGTACCGCTGGCGCTCCAGCTTGCGCAGGTGGCCGATGTAGAGGGTGAGGAGGACGGCCGGCACGGCGGGGACCCAGAGGAAGGCCAGACCGGCCACCGCCGCGACGACCGCGCCGAGCGCGAACGCCAGGAAGAGGACGCTGACCATCCGGCGACGCCGGGCGAGCAGCCGTGCCCGGCGCTCGACCCCGGCCCGACGCTCGGCGGTCTCCTCGGCCGCGCGTTCGGCGGCGCGCTCCGCGGCGCGTTCGCCCGTCCGGTCGGCCGGGTGCCCGGCGGGGTGCTCCACGGGCCGCTCGGCCGGATCGTCCGCCGGGCCCTCCGCCCGATCCTCCGCGGGGCCGTTCCCGGGGTCGCCGGAGTCGGCCTCGTCCCGTCCGGGAGGGCCGTCCTTGCTCTGCTCGTCGTCACGCGGTTCGTCGCCCAGGGCCCGGGATGCCCGCCGCTCCAGCGCCGAACGCCCGGCCAGCAGGCGGATGGCGGTGCTGAAGCGTTCCGTCGGGCGCGCCTCGTTGAGCTCGTCCTGCCTGCGGAGCCACATCGGCACGAGATAGGCGGCCCAGGCCCCTACGATGACGGCGTAGATAAGGCCGCTACTGCTCACGTTTCACACCGTACGGGCGCCGGGGAAGGCCTGGCAGCAATTTGGCACGGCGTGTCGTGTGATCAAGCTGATTCTCCGACTATTTTGCCGGTATTTGTGCCCGTCCGTCGCCACGCCGATGCCATATCGATATTTCTTTCGAACATGTATTCAATTCCTGCGGCCGCGCCCGGAACTGAGCGCCCGCCAGCGCTCCAGCATCCCCTCGGGGACCTCGTCCGCGGTGAGCGCGTACACCAGGTGGTCCCGCCAGTCGCCGTCGATGTGCAGATAGCGCGGCCGCATTCCCTCCGAGCGGAAGCCGAGCTTTTCCACCACCCGCCGGCTCGGCCCGTTCTCCGGGCGGATGCAGACCTCGATCCGGTGCAGTCCGAGCGTGCGGAAACAGTGGTCCACCGAAAGCGCCACCGCGGTCGGCATGATGCCCCGGCCGGCCACCGCCTCGTCGACCCAGTAGCCGACATTGGCCGAGCACATCGAACCCCAGGTGATCCCGCCCACGGTCAGCTGGCCGACCAGCCGGCCCTTGTGGAGCACCACGAAGGGCAGCATCCGCCCGGCCGAGGCCTCGCCGCGCAGGAAGCGGACCATCTGCCGGTAGGTGGGCCGCGGGCCGGCGCCCTGGCCGGCCGGACCGGGCGGCACGGTGGCCTCCCAGCGGCGCAGCCAGTCCCGGTTGCGCCGGCTGACCTCCTGCCACTCACGCTGGTCGCGCACCCTGATCGGGCGCAGCGCGACGTCCCCCTCGTGGAGCTCGACCGGCCAGCCGGCGTTCAGTGCGCTCTCCCGGAAGCAGGTGCGTCGGGCCGGGGGTGGTCCCCGCCGCCGAGCTGGTCGACGGCGTGGGCGAGCAGCGGCTCCAGGACGGCCAGGCCGTCCTTGACGCCGCCGGTCGAGCCCGGCAGGTTGACGATCAGGGTACGTCCGGCGAGGCCGGCCAGCCCGCGGGAGAGCGCGGAGGTCGGGACCTTCGCGCGGCCGTGGGCCCGGATGGCCTCGGCGATGCCGGGGACCTGCCGGTCGATGACCCTGGCGGTCATCTCGGGGGTCAGGTCCATCGGGGAGATGCCGGTGCCGCCGGTGGTCAGCACCACGTCGTAGCCGGCCGCGACGGCCGCCCGCAGGGCCGCCTCGACCGGTTCGCCGTCGGGGACCACCTCGGGGCCGTCGGCGGTGAAGCCCATCGCGCGCAGGCCTGCCACCAGCAGCGGGCCGCCCTTGTCCTGGTAGACGCCGGCCGAGGCCCGGTTGGAGACGGTGACGGCCAGCGCGCGCATGCCCGGCTCGCTCATGCGCCCGCCTCCGGGGTGAACCAGTCACCGCTCTTGCCACCGGTCTTGCTGAGCACCCGGACGGACTCGATGGTGGCGCTCTTGTCGACGGCCTTGACCATGTCGATCACGGTGAGGCCGGCCACCGCGACGGCGGTGAGCGCCTCCATCTCGACGCCGGTGCGGTCGGCGGTCTTCACGGTGGCGGTGATCTCGACCGCGTCGTCGGCGACGGAGAGGTCGACCTTGACGCCGGAGACCGCGATCGGGTGGCAGAGCGGGATCAGGTCCGGAGTCCTCTTGGCGCCCATGATCCCGGCGATCCGGGCGACGGCGAGGGCGTCACCCTTGGGCACGCCCTCGCCGCGCAGCAGCTCGACCACGCGCGGGGAGACCCGGACCCGGCCGGCCGCGACGGCGGTGCGCGCGGTGGTCGCCTTCTCGGAGACGTCGACCATCCGGGCCGCGCCCTGGTCGTCGACATGGGTGAGGCGGTCGCCGGGGGGTGAGGTGCTCACGGGTGCTCCAGGGGGCGCGCAGGTCGAATACCGCGCTACCGTACCCCCCGTCCCGGCCGGGGCGTGGGACGGGCCGCGTCCGCGAGACGGCCCGCCGCGCCGGCTGGTCAGCCGCCGAGCAAGACGACGTCCACCTCGCTGCCTGCGGGCAGCTCGGTGACGTCCTCGGGGACGGTGATCAGGCAGTCCGCCCGGGCCAGCGCGCCGACCAGGTGGGAGTCGGCCCCGCCGACCGGCTCGACCACGCCGGCCGCCGCGTCGTACCGGCCGCGCAGGAACTGCCGCCGGCCGGCCGGAGAGCGCAGCGTCGCGGGGCAGAGCGCGCGGACCACCGGGCGGTGGACGTCGGCGGCGCCGAGCATGGTGCGGATCACCGGGCGGACGAAGAGCTCGAAGGAGATGTAGGCGCTGACCGGGTTGCCGGGCAGGGCCATCAGGGGAACCCCGGCGCCGATCCGGCCGAAGCCCTGCGGCTTGCCGGGCTGCATCCGCAGCCGCCGGAAGTCGACTCCGCCGTAGGACTCGAAGACCTCCTTGACCACGTCGTGCGCGCCGACGCTGACGCCGCCGCTGGTGACGATCAGGTCGGCCCGGCCGACCTGGTCCTCCAGGACGGCGCGCAGCCGCGCCGCGTCGTCCGGGACGCCGCCGACGCGGTAGGCGATGGCGCCGGCGTCGCGGGCCGCGGCGGTGAGGGTGAAGCTGTTGGAGTCGGAGATCCGGCCCGGGCCGACCGGCTCGCCGGGCTGGACCAGCTCGCTGCCGGTGGAGAGGACGACCACGCGCGGGCGCGGGCGGACCTTGACGGTGGCCCGGCCGATCGCGGCGAGCAGGCCGAGCTGGGCGGGGCCGAGCCAGGTGCCGGCCTCCAGCACCCGCGAGCCGGCCGCGACGTCGCTGCCGCGGCGGCGGATGTGGGCACCGTCGGAGACCGGGCGCAGCACCCGGACCTCCTCGTCCTCGACGGCGGCGGTCATCGCGTCGGCGGCCTGCCCGCTGCCGGTGGAGCCGTCGGTCCACTCGACCGGGGCGACGGCCTGGGCGCCGGGCGGGACGGGGGCGCCGGTCATGATCCGGGCGGCCTGGCCGGGGCCGACCTTCGGCAGTTCGCCGGCGCCGGCGGCGATGTCGCCGACCACCGCGAGCACCGAGGGGTACGCGGCGGTGGCGCCGGTGGTGTCGGCGGTGCGGAGCGCGTAGCCGTCCATCGAGCTGTTGTCGAAGGGCGGCAGGTCGCCGTCGGCGAGCACGTCCTCGTCGAGCCGGCAGCCCTGGGCGTCGAGCAGCTGGAGCTCGATCGCGGGCAGCGGGCCGACGGTGGCCAGGACGTCGGCGAGGTGTTCGTCGACCGTCCAGAGCCTGGCCGGGCGAGCGGCCGGTGCCGGGTCCGCGGTCCCCTCGCAGCAGGCTGCGGCAGGGGTGGTGCTGCTTTCCGTGGACCCGGTCATCGGCTCACTCGCTCTCTGTTCGGTAGGTCAGTCCTGCAGCTCGGAGGCGACGAACTCGCGGAGCCAGGAGCGGAACTCCGGGCCGAGGTCCTCGCGCTCGGAGGCCAGTCGGACGATGGCGCGCAGGTAGTCCGCGCGGTCGCCGGTGTCGTAGCGGCGGCCCTTGAAGAGGACGCCGTGCACCTGGCCGCCGACCTCCGGCTCGCGGGTGGCCAGCTCGCGCAGGGCGTCGGTGAGCTGGATCTCGCCGCCGCGGCCGGGCGGGGTCTCGCGCAGCACGTCGAAGACCGAGGGGTCGAGGACGTAACGGCCGATGACGGCGTAGTTCGACGGGGCGTCGGCGGTCTCGGGCTTCTCGACCAGGTCGGTCACCTGGAAGACGTCCTCGCCGAAGCCGTTGGCCTTGACGGCCGCGCAGCCGTACAGGTGGATCTGGGAGGGGTCGACCTCCATCAGCGCGACGACCGAGCCGCCGAGCTCCTGCTGGACCTCGATCATGCGGGCGAGCAGCGGGTCGCGCGGGTCGATCAGGTCGTCGCCCAGCAGGACGGCGAAGGGCTGGCCGGCGACGTGCTGCTCGGCGACCGAGACGGCGTGGCCGAGGCCCTTGGGGTCGCCCTGGCGGACGTAGTGCATGTTGGCCAGGTCGACGGACTCGCGGACCCGGCGCAGGCGGTCCTGGTCACCCTTGCGGGCGAGCAGCTCCTCCAGCTCGTAGGCACGGTCGAAGTGGTCCTCGAGGGCGCGCTTGTTACGGCCGGTAACCATCAGTATGTCGGACAGCCCGGCGGCGGCCGCCTCCTCGACGACGTACTGGATCGCAGGCTTGTCGACGACCGGCAGCATCTCCTTCGGAGTCGCCTTGGTCGCCGGGAGGAAGCGGGTACCCAGTCCGGCCGCGGGGACCACGGCCTTGGTTACCGGCACTCGAGAGCTGGTCGTCGTCATGCGTTTTACCTTACTAAGGCATGTTTACGCCTGGCCGAGCGCGGTTGACCGGTGATGACAGCGCGTCGCTGGGCCCGGCCACGATGGCAGGCAGGGGGGAAGTGACGGGAGAGGCGAGGGTGTCCCCTCCGGCACAGGCCGACAGACTACCCGCCTTTCCCGAACGGTCACGCTCGGCATCGGAGCTGCCCTCCGACCGCGGAGGGACCCTTCCGCGCCAGCAGTCCCCGCCTGCCGCCCGGGCCTCGGCGAGGGCGCGGTCGGCGACCCGGAGCAGGACGGCGGCGTGGGTACCGTCCTCCGGCAGCACCGCGAGGCCGACGGCGGCGGTCAGCCCGTTGCCGTGCGGGCGGCGGTCCTCGCGCGGGCCGGAGGACCAGTCCAGCAGCAGGTGGCGCCGGACCGACCAGACCAGCCGCTCGGCGACCTGCGCGGCGCCCCCGGCACCGGTGTCCGGGAGCACGGCCAGGAACTCCTCGCCGCTGTACCGGCCGAAGGTGTCCGAGCGGCGGATCTCCATGCCGAGCCGCTGGGCGAGGTCGCGCAGCACCGCGTTGGCCCGAGCCCGGCCGTGCTCGGCGATGACCGCCTCGAAGCCCGCGATCTCCAGCAGCAGCACGGCCAGCGGGCGCGGGCCCTCCTGCTGCTCGGTCTGCTCGGCGCGGCGGGCGCGCTCGATCTCCCGGTCCAGGGTGAGCTGCAGGTGCCGGTAGTTCCAGACGCCGGTGAGCGGGTCGCAGGAGGCGGTGCGCTCCAGCTCGGCGCAGCGGGCCTCCAGCGCGGCGGCCCGCTCGCGCAGCGCGGCCTCGCGGGCGGCCCCGCCCCGCTCACCGCGGCGCAGTCGCAGGCCGAGCACGGTGGCGCCGGCCAGCGCGGGGACGCTCAGCGCGGCCAGGGCCTGGACCAGCAGCGGGGTGGACATCGGGGCGCCTTCCGCGTGTCAGGCTCTGGGCGTCGCCCGCACAGAGCCGGGGAGTACCGAACCGGGGAGGATCGGGCCGTGAAGGATCGAGCCGTGGAGCATCCCATGCACAACGAGAAGAACGCGCTGAGGACACGGCTGCTGTCGCAGCGGCGTGCGCTGTCGCCGGAGGCCCGGGAGGCGGCCGCGCAGGCGCTGGCCGGGCACGCCGGGGAGCTGGCCGCGCCGGGTGCCACGGTGGCCGCGTACGTGTCGGTCGGCGCCGAGCCGGGCACCCGGCCGCTGCTGGACGCGCTGCTGGCACGCGGGGTGCGGGTGCTGCTGCCGGTGCTGCTGGCCGACAACGACCTGGACTGGGCCGCCTACGAGGGCCCGGGGGCGCTGGCCCCGGCCGGGCGCGGGCTCTGGGAGCCGGTCGGCGGCCGGCTCGGACCGGAGGCGGTGACGGGGGCGGAGCTGGTGCTGCTGCCGGGCCTGGCGGCGGACCGGCAGGGGCTGCGGCTGGGCCGGGGCGGCGGCTCGTACGACCGGGTGCTGGCCCGGCTGGGGCGGGCCGGGGTGCGCCCCCTGCTGGCCGTGCTGCTGTACGAGCACGAGCTGCTGGCGAGCGTGCCGGCCGAGCCGCACGACCTGCCGGTGGACGCCGCGCTCACGCCGTCGGGGCTGCACCGGCTGGGCTAGGTCCTGGCCGTCGGGCCCGAACACGACCGTGGCCCTGCCCTCCCCGGAGCGGGGAGGGCGGGGCCACGGTCGTGCGGTGGGTCAGCCGGTGGTCAGCACCAGCTTGTGCTTGGCCGCCTTCTCGACCGCGTCCGGCGAGTAGGCCCAGGTCAGCAGCTTGCCGCCGAGCCAGAGGTCGGTCTGGTCGTTGTAGTTGGGGTGGAAGGCGTGCCCGGAGGCGCCGCCGACGTTGATCCAGCGCGAGGCGTCGAGGTCACTCAGGTCGACCACCATCCGCATCGACGGGATCCAGTCCACCTGGTAGCCGGCCGCCGCGTTCCAGCCCGCCGCGTCGACCGCCGCCGAGCCGCCGGAGAGGCGGTACGGGCCGCGGTTGAGCAGCTTGTGGACGACGCCGGAGGCGATCGAGGAGTCGTCGGTGCCCATGGTCTGCTCGCGCAGGGTCAGCTTGTGCAGTCGGCCCCAGCTCCAGGTCGAGATGTCCTTGCTCAGCAGCGAGGTGAGGTCCTGGCGGGCGTTCTTCATGGCCTCGGCGAGCAGGTTGTCGAGGCCCTTCTGCTCCTTGTGCTGCGAGTCGATGTACGTCCACCAGCTGCTGTCGGGCCTGTCGAGCTGCTGGCGCACCACCTCGGTCCAGCGGTCGCCGCCGTCCGGCTGGGCCTTGCCCGGGTCGCGGGTGCCGCACTCGGTGACGATCTGGGAGCTGCTGTCCGGCTTGGTCGGGTCGGTCTGCCGGCGGACCAGCAGGCAGTTGTCCTCGGCCCGCAGGTCGGCCGGGAACTTCTGGCCGAAGGAGAGGCTGAGCAGCTGGCGCCAGACGCCGTTGTAGTAGGCGGCGGCGGCCGAGTCGGCGTCCTGGTGGTAGTTCCAGTCCTTCAGCAGGTCCTGCGCCTCACGCACGTACGGGTCGTCGATCGGCACCTTGAGCAGCAGCGGGACCAGCTTCTTCGCGAGGATGCTGGTGTTGTCGAGCTGCATCTCCTGCATGTCGTCGGGCGAGATCCGGCCGTTGTTCCTGAGCTTGAGCTCGATCTGGTCGGTGATCTCCTTGGCCCGGGTGCCGTACTCCCAGTCCTTGGTCAGCAGGTACTTGTACGACGGGTCGACCACGGCCTGGTTGGCGGTGACGATGTAGCCGACGGAGGGGTTGTAGCTGTAGGGCAGGGCGGTGAAGGGGATGGAGCCCTTCCACTGGTAGGCGGAGTCCCAGCCGGGGGCGGGGTAGCTGCCGTCGCCCTTGCCGCGCACGGGGATGTCGCCGGGGGCCTGGTAGCCGATGTTCGAGGCGTCGGCGTAGATCAGGTTCTGCGCGGGGACGGCGAAGTCCCTTGCGGCGCCCCGGAACTCCTCCCAGTTCTTGGCGCGGTCCAGCGCGAAGACGGCGTCCATGGTCTTGCCGGGGTTGAGCGCCGACCACTGCAGGGCGACGCCGTAGCCGCCGGTGCCGCGGTCGGGGGCGGCGGTGCCGTTCGGGGCGTACTTGCCGACGTTCTGCTGCTCGGTGCTCTGGTCCGAGATCAGCGGGGCGCCGGTCTGGGTGGTGCGGACGGTGATGGTGCGGTCCTCGCCGCCGGCGACCTTGATGGTCTCCTTGCGCAGCGCGAACTTCACCTCCTTGTTGTCCACGAGGTACGTCTCCGGGCCGGTGACCTTCTCCAGGTAGAGGTCGGTGACGTCGGCGCCCAGGTTGGTGAAGCCCCAGGCGATGTCCTTGTTGTGGCCGATCACCACGCCCGGCATGCCGGCGAAGGTGAAGCCCGAGACGTCGTACTGGCAGGCGGCCGAGGTGGTGCGGCAGTGCAGGCCCATCTGGTACCAGACCGAGGGCAGGCCGGGGCCCAGGTGCGGGTCGTTGGCCAGCAGCGGCTTGCCGGTGGTGGTGTGCGAGCCGGCGACCACCCAGGAGTTGGAGCCGATGCCCTGGCCCTGGCGGCCGAGCAACTGCGGCATCGCGTCGATCCGGTCGGTGATGTCCTTGAGCGTCGCCTTGGTGGCGGCCGCGCCCTGGGCGGCGGTACCGGCGGCGCCGGCGTTGGCCTGGCCGGAGCTGTCGGCGGGGCGGTAGGTGTCGCCGCTGACGGTGCCGGTCTTCACGATCGTGCCGTTGCTCGCGTACGGGTACTCCGGGTAGAGCTCGGCGATCTTCTCCGGGCTGAAGTCCTGGGCGAGCAGCGAGCGGTCGATCTCCTCCTGGAGGTTGCCGGAGAGGTTCCAGGCCATCGCCTTCAGCCAGGACACCGAGTCGACGGGCGCCCACTGCTCGGGCTTGTAGCCGCCGTTGACGACGCCGAGCAGCGTGTACTCCAGCGAGGCGCTCTGGCCGCCCGGGTGTTCGCCGAGCCAGGCGTTGACGCCGTCCGCGTAGGCCTGGAGGTACTTCTTGGTCTCGGGCGTGAGCTTCTCGTCGAACTCCTTCTGCGCCACCTGGCGCCAGCCCATGGTGCGGATGAAGGAGTCGGTCTCGACCTGGCTGTCACCGAACATCTCGGAGAGGCGGCCCGCGGTGATGTGCCGTCGGACGTCCATCTCCCAGAAGCGGTCCTGGGCCTGGACGTAGCCCTGGGCGCGGAAGAGGTCCTCGCTGGTGTCGGCGTAGAGCTGGGGGATGCCGTTGGCGTCCCGCTTGACGTCGACCGGCGCGCTCAGGCCCGCCACCTTGACGCTGCCGTCGACCTCCGGGAATGACGCGCGGACCGCGGCCACCCCCTGGTAGCCGCCGTAGCCGGTGCCGGCCACCAGCAGCACGACCAGCACGATCACGATCAGACGGGCGCGCCGGAACTTCTTCGAGCGGGGCATCTGGGTCCTTGCGGTCCTCGACTGGGGAGCAGGTGGGCGTGTCCAGGGCACTCGGCCATGACAGGGCACCACATTAGGCCGACTCGGCTGGCGGGCGTGCACGGGGGACGCTCACGGTGGGATCTGCGGAGGTCAGAGAAGCGCCGGAGAAGCTTCCGGGGAGCGGAGGCGGAGGCCGATGTCACGGGCGAAGCTAAAGATATGGCAAAATGTTAGACTGAGTAACGATCCGCAAGGGGAGCAATCGGCCTTCCCGGCCCCGCCTCACCTTCCGGTCGACTCCTTCGGCCTCACCGCCGTCAGACACCCCGCCCGCCCCCAGCCTGCCCGAGGTGCCCCTGCGTGAATGTCGACCACCTGAACCAGCTGCTCCTCGAGTTCTCCGTGATCCTGCTGGTCGCGGTGGTCGCCGTGCGCATCTCGACCCGGTCGGGACTGCCCAGCCTGCTGATCTATCTCGGCATCGGCGTCGCGCTCGGCCAGAACGGCCTCGGCGTCTCCTTCAACAACGCCGCGCTGACCCAGGTGCTCGGCTACGCCGCCCTGGTGGTGATCCTCGCCGAGGGCGGTCTCAAGACCAGCTGGCGTGAGGTCAGACCGGTGATGCCGGCCGCCACGGTGCTCGCCACCGTCGGCGTCGGGGTCAGCGTCTTCGTCACCGCCGCCGGCGCGCACTGGCTGGTCGGCCTCGACTGGCGCACCTCCATGCTGCTCGGCGCGATCGTCTCCTCGACCGACGCCGCGGCCGTCTTCTCCGTCCTGCGGATGGTGCCGCTGCCGCACCGGCTGACCGGCCTGCTGGAGGCCGAGTCCGGCTTCAACGACGCGCCCGTGGTCATCCTGGTCGTGGCCTTCGCCACCACCGGCGAACTGGACTCCTGGTACGTGCTGGCCGGCACGATCGTCGCCGAGCTGGCCATCGGCGCGGCCGTCGGCTTCGCGGTCGGCAAGATCGGCGCGTTCGGGATCAAGCACGTCGCGCTGCCGTCCTCCGGCCTCTACCCGATCGCCGTCATGGCGCTCACCGTGCTCGCCTACGCGGGCGGCGCGCTGCTGCACGGCTCCGGCTTCCTCGCCGTCTACATCAGCGCCGTCATCCTCGGCAACGCCAAGCTTCCGCACGGCCCGGCCGTCCGCGGCTTCGCCGACGGCCTGGCCTGGATCGGGCAGATCGGCATGTTCGTGCTGCTCGGCCTGCTCTGCACCCCCGAGACGATGGGCTCGGCCGTGGTGCCCGCGCTGGTGATCGGTGCCGTCCTGGTCTTCGTGGCGCGGCCGCTCTCGGTCGT
Source organism: Kitasatospora sp. NPDC032757 (assembly GCF_055579305.1). Lineage (NCBI taxonomy): Bacteria > Bacillati > Actinomycetota > Actinomycetes > Kitasatosporales > Streptomycetaceae > Kitasatospora > Kitasatospora sp. NPDC032757. Next base: position 99,479 of record NZ_JBVINN010000012.1, read on the forward strand.
GCTGACCCTGACGCCGTTCAAGCTGCCCGCGCGCGAACAGGCACTGCTGAGCTGGGCCGGGCTGCGCGGGGCGGTGCCCATCGTGCTGGCCACCATCCCGATGGTGGCGGACGCGCCGATGGCCCAGGACGTCTTCAACATCGTCTTCATCCTGGTCGTGGTCTTCACCCTGCTCCAGGGGCCGACCCTGCCCCTGGTCGCCAGGTGGCTGCGGATCGGCGAGGGCTCGATGGGCCAGGACCTCGGCATCGAGTCCGCCCCGCTGGAGAAGCTGCACGGGCACCTGCTGTCGGTGGCACTGTCCCCGAACTCGAAGATGTCGGGCGTGGAGATCGGCGAGCTGCGGCTGCCGGCCGGCGCGGCGGTCACCCTGGTCGTCCGCGAGGGGAGCAGCTTCGTGCCGGACAAGGCCACCGTGCTGCGCGGCGGTGACGAACTGCTGGTGGTCACCACGGACGACGTGAGCGAGGCGGCGGAGCGGCGGCTGCGGGCCGTGGACAAGGGCGGCAAGCTCGCCGGGTGGCTGTACGGGCGGGGGGCCTGAGCGTCGCGTGCGGGGCCGGGAGCGCCACGGGGCGAGGCCCCGGGGTGCCGCGGGCAGGGGCCCCGGGTCCTCGCCCCGTGGCGCGGGCCTTGGGGCGCCGCGGGCGAGGGCCCTGGGGCGCCGCGGGCAGGGGTCCTGAAGGGTTCGTCCAGCGTTCACCTTCAATTGGCAGGACAATTTTGGACATGCCCTGTACTGTGGAGGCAAGCGCGACATCTACGCGCGTATATGTATGATGGTTGATACACACCCAGCATCTGCCTGACGCAGAGTTGGCGCGACCGCTCGGCGGCCGCGGCCAGACCCCCGGAAACCACGCCGGGCCGGCCCGGTAACTACCCCGGTCGACGCGCGAGAGGACGACTCTCGGCGCCGTCGGGGCCACCCCATGCCCCTTCCGCGCTACCAGGCAGCAGGAAGGACCGACCGTGACGGCCCGCCGAACGGTCGACAACAGCGGCGTCCCGATGGACGCCCCCTCGGGCACCTCGCCGGACACCGCGTCCGCCACCGAGGCCCCCGCCCGCGTCGGGTACGGCGCACTGCTGCGCACCCCGGGCGCCTGGACGTTCCTGGCGCCCGCCTTCGCCGCGCGGCTCCCGTACGCCATGCTCAGCCTGGGCATCCTGCTGCTCGTCTTCGACACCCACGGCTCGTACGGCACGGCCGGCACCGTCGCGGCCGTCTCGGCCGTCGCCCAGGCGCTCGTCGGCCCGCAGACCGGCCGACTGGCCGACCGGTACGGCCAGGCCGCCGTCCTGGTGCCGAGCGTGATCGTGCACGCCGTCTCGGTGGGCGCGCTGATCGCACTGGCGCTCGGCCACGCCCCCGTCTGGGCCCTGCTGCTGGCCGCCGCGCCGGCCGGCGCCAGCGTGCCGCAGATCGGCGCGATGGTGCGCTCCCGCTGGGTCGCCAAGCTCTCCGCCGACGGTGCGCCCGCGGCCAAGCTGAACACCGCGTTCGCCTTCGAGTCGGTGACGGACGAGTTCACCTTCGTGATCGGCCCCGTGCTGGCCAGCGCCATCGCCACCTCGGTCAACCCCTCGGCCGGGCTGATCGCCGAGGCCGCGCTGACCGTCGCCGGCGGGCTCGCCTTCGCCGCGCAGCGCCGCACCGCCCCCGCCCGGCACCCGCACCAGCCAGGGGCCCGCCGCGTCTCGGCGCTCTCCTCGCCCGGTGTCCGGCTGCTGGCCGGCGCGTTCCTGGGCGTCGGCACCGTCTTCGGCGGGATGCAGGTCTCGGTGACCGCCTTCACCGAGTCCGTCGGCCAGCCCGGTGCCAACGGCACGGTGTACGGGATCTTCGCCGGCGGCTCGATGCTGGCCGGTGTGCTCTACGGCATGATCGCCTGGCGCCGGGCCGCCCAGCAGCGGCTGCTGGCCAGCTACGCGCTGCTGGTGCTGGGGTGCTCGACGCTCTGGGCGATGCCCAACCTGGTCGCGCTGTCCGTCGCCGGCCTCGTCTGCGGCCTGGCCATCGCACCCACGCTGATCACCGGGTACACCCTGGTCGAGACGCTGGTCGCGGACGGCGCCAAGACGGAGGCCTTCACCTGGCTGACCGGCGCCATCGGCCTCGGCCTGGCGACCGGCTCCACGGTGGCCGGGCGGCTGATCGACAGCCACGGGCCGTCGGCCGGGTTCCTGGTGCCGGTGGCCGGCGCCGGGCTGGGCCTGGTCGCTCTGGTCGTGCTGCGGCACCTGCTGGTCGCGCCGAGCGCCACGAGCACGGTGGTCGCGGGCGGCGGCGAGCGGCCCGTGACGCGGCAGCTGGTGGGTGCGGCCAAGGGCTGAGCCGAGCGCTTACAGCACTCACGCGGGGGTCGCCACACGGCGACCCCCGGCTCATCTCACATTCGAGTCGCTGGACTGATGCAGCGGAATGCCGCATCATTGACCATCGTTAGCACTCATCAGGCGAGAGTGCCAGGAGGAAGACAAGTGCCCACGTACCAGTACCAGTGCACCGAGTGCGGCAACGGCCTGGAGGCGGTGCAGAAGTTCACCGACGAGGCGCTGACCACGTGCCCCGACTGCCAGGGACGGCTCCGCAAGGTCTTCTCGGCCGTGGGTGTGGTCTTCAAGGGTTCCGGCTTCTACCGGACCGACAGCCGCTCGTCCTCCACCAGCTCGGTGGGCGCGGGTTCGTCCTCGTCGACCTCGTCCTCGTCGACCGCCCCGGCCTCGTCCTCGGGCGGCTCCGCCCCCGCGGCGAGCCCCGCTCCGGCGGCCGCGGCGAAGTCGGCCGGCTGATCCCAGGCTTTCGAAAGGCCCGTTGACCCCGCTCCGGCGGGGCCGGCGGGCCTTTTGCGTTCCCGGCCTTCCCCTTTTGTATTCCCGGGCCCTATCGCGCTCCCCGATCCCTCTTGCGCCCCCGCGGTCATGGGGCATTCCTGCGGCCATGGGGCCTCCTGCGGTCATATGGAATTCACGCGGCCATTGAATTAGCCCGCGCGGGTGGCGGAGTTCATCCACAGCCCCGGGTTGTCCACAGGTTCCGGGAAAGGCCTTCCGTCGGACCTGCGAGCTGCCCAGAGTGTGCGTCATCAGAAGCCGGCCCACCCCGGGCCGGCGCCCTGCGACCACCGGCGGTACCCATGACGACCACGAGCCTCCCCCTTCCGTTCCCGCTCCCCGCGCCCGCCGTCCCGCCACGGCGGGAGGTGCCGTCGTTCCCGCCGATCCGGCGCGGGTCCGGCCGGCTCCACCGGCTCCGGCAGGCCCTGTGGCACCGGCCGGGGCTGCCCGCGCTGCTCCTGCTCGCCGCGGCCGCGGCACTGGCGTCCGGGCCCGCATGGGCGGGCCTGTCGCCGCCCGGAGCCGCGCCCGTCCACCAATCGGGTTGTCAATCGGAGGGCGGCGAAGATCACCCGTAACCGGACAACGACTTCGCCGTTCACGCGACATGAAAGGCTTCAAAGAATTCCTGCTGCGTGGAAATGTCGTCGATCTCGCCGTCGCCGTGGTCATCGGCGCGGCATTCACCAACATTGTCAACGCCTTCGTCAAGGGCGTGATCAATCCGATTGTCGGCGCATTCGGCCCCAAGGACCTGAACGCCTACACGTCCTGCATCAAGGGCCCCTGTGAGCTGAGCGCGACCGGCGAGGCCACGTCCGGGATCCTGATCCTCTGGGGCTCCGTACTGAGCGCGGCCCTGCAGTTCCTGATCACCGCGGCCGTCGTCTACTTCTGCCTGATCCTGCCCATGAGCAGGTACACCGCCAAGCGCAAGACCCTTGCCGAGATCCAGGCGGAGGCGGAGGCCAAGGAGGTCGTCCTGCTCACCCAGATCCGCGATGCGCTGGTCACGCAGCAGCGCTGAGCCGCTTTGCGCCGCGCTGAGCTGTGCCGAAAATCGAGTTGAGCTGTGCCGCGCTGCCGGGCCGCTCGGTCCGGTTCAGGGCGGTTCGGTTCAGGGCGGTCCGGCGCGGCTCGGCGCGCCCCGGGCCCCGGTCAGTCGCCGTGGTGCGGCGGGCGCTGGCTCAGGTACCAGTCCAGCCCCCGCCCACTGCTCTCCCCCGCGGCCGGGCGGTCGCCCCAGCCGGTATCGCTGTCGTCCCGGGACTGCTGGTCCAACGGGTCGCGGAAGACCAGCCGGGCCTTGGGCGCCGCCTCGGCGGCGGGGGTGGCAGGGGCCTCGGTCGGCGCGGGGTCCGTGGTCGGCGCGGGGTCCGTGGTCGCTGTCCGGTCCTGGTCCTCGGTCGGCGCGCCGTTCTGCACGGGCTTCTGCTCGGTCACCGGTCGGCCTCCGTCTTGCACGTTGTCCACTCCTCCAGCCTAGAAGCTCCCGGCGCCGGGACCGGCCCGGCGCCGGCCCACCGTCCGGACACGCAGGCGGGCCCTGGTGCGGGGCGCGTTCCGCACCAGGGCCCGGGCACAGCAGTCGGGGCGGCCGAGGAGGCCCGCAGGCCTTCAGGCGGCCTCGAAGCCCGCATGGTCGGCGATCTTCTTCAGCTCGGCGAGCGCGTGCTTCTCGATCTGGCGGATCCGCTCGCGGGTCAGCCCGTGCTGCTTGCCGACCTCGGTCAGAGTCCGCTCGCGACCGTCCTCCATCCCGTACCGGGACCTGATGATCGACGCCGTACGGTCGTCCAGCCGCCCGATCAGGTCGTCCAGCTCCTCGCGGCGGAGCATGACCATCACGGCGTCCTCCGGGGACGTCGCCCCGGTGTCCTCGACGAGGTCACCGAACTGGGTCTCGCCCTCGTCGTCGACGGACATGTTGAGGCTCACCGGGTCGCGCGCCCAGTCCAGCACGTCCTTGATCCGCGCCTCGGTCGTGTCCAGCTCGGCCGCGATCTCGGCCGGCTCGGCCTCGCGGCCCAGCTCCTTGGACTTCTCGCGCTGCACCCTCCGGATCCGGCCCAGCTCCTCGACCAGGTGGACGGGCAGGCGGATCGTCCGCGACTGGTCGGCGATCGACCGGGTGATCGCCTGCCGGATCCACCAGGTCGCGTAGGTGGAGAACTTGAAGCCCTTCGCGTAGTCGAACTTCTCGACCGCCCTCACCAGGCCGGCGTTGCCCTCCTGGATGAGGTCCAGGAGCGGCAGTCCGCTGCGCGGGTAGCGACGGGCGACGGCGACCACGAGACGGAGGTTGGAGCGGATGAAGACGTCCTTGGCGCGTTCGGCATCCTCGGCTATCGCTTCGAGCTCCTCGCGCTCGACGCCCTTGGGCAGCTCTCCTCCGTCCAGCAGGTGCTGGGCGTACACGCCGGCCTCGATCCGCAGCGAGAGCTCGACCTCCTCGGCGGCATCGAGCAGGGGCGTCCTGGCGATCTCGTCGAGGTACATACCGACCAGGTCACGGTCGGCCTCAAGGTTGGTCGGGCGGGCCGCGCGAGTCCGGTCGGCCCTGTCGCGAACGACGGCACGGGTGGCCATGCTTGCTCCCTTTGCTGGTGTTGCCGAGGTCTGCCTGCCTGCCCTGAGAGGGCAAGAAGTGCGGGCCCCACGGGGCTCACACGTAACGATCCAACGAACAGATTCCGGACAACATTCCCAAGTCGCTCAGATTCTTCCAGCGATGCAGTATCCTGCCGGTTTTCACCCCGGTCATGGACGGAGGGTGACCACTCGGGTGCATCGGGTGTCTATCGGGTGACCGGTTCGGAGCGGCGCGGCGCCCAGCCCTTCGCAGCCCCTTCACCGCTCCACCCCTTTCCTTCGTGAACCCCCGGGCCGCCGCCCGCGTTCCCACGCCACCGGGATTCCGCCCGCACCCACGCCCCGGCGCACGCAGGTCCTCCGCACAAAAGATGCCAAATCGCTATCGGTCGAGCGCCCGCTGGGCACACCGCACTGGGAAGGTGTCAGCCATGCACCTGACCAACAGCTCGTCGCCCATCACCCCGCGTAGCCGGCACCTTCGCCGGCACGTGGCGCTCGCGACCGGTTGTGCCGTGCTGTTCGGCATCCTGGCGGCGCTCGTGCAGACCGGGTGGCACCCGCTCGCCCGGTTCGACCATGCGTGGATCGACAGCACGCACCGCTACGCCCGGGAGCACACGGCCTGGACCGCCTCGGTACAGACGCTCTCCGACATCGGCGGCACGATCACCATGCGAACGCTGCTCGGCCTCGCCGCGCTCTGGCTCTGGCTGATCGGCGCACGGGTGCTGGCCGGCTGGGTGGTGGCACAGACCCTGGTCGGCTGGGGCGCGCAGTGGGCGCTGAAGCTCGCCTTCGACCGCCAGCGGCCGTCCTTCACCGACCCGGTCTCACACGCCGGCGGCCCGGCTCTCCCCTCCGGGCACGCGATGGCCTCCACCATCGCCTGCGCCGTGCTGGCCGGGCTGCTCTGGTCGCAGACCCGGCGCGGCGGGCGGATCGCCGCCTGCGCCGTCGCCGCGGTGACGGTACTGGCGATCGGCTGGACCAGGATCGCCCTCGGGGTGCACTGGCCGAGCGACGTCCTGGGCGGGTGGCTGGCCGCCGGGTTCGTGCTGGGGGCGGTCACCGTCGCCGTCGAGCTCTGGCGGCCCGGCGCCCTGGCCCGGGACGTCCGGCGGGTCAACTGGCGGACCAGGCCGAGGGTCCAGCGCGTCCTGGTCTCCCCGGCCAGGCCCGCCCCCTACGACCCGGCCTTCGATGACGCCACCGACCACCCGGACGGCGCGGCGGGCTAGGGAGGCTGGGGCGCCCGGCCGCGGCGGTTCGCCGCCGCTGTGCGCCACCGCCACCGCCGGGGCCCGTGGAACCCCGGGCCCCGGGCCCGGCGAAGTCACGCCGTGTGCAACGCGTCCACCACCGTCATCCGCCCCACCCGGCGGGCCGGGAGGACGGCCGCGGCGAGGCCGGTCAGCACGGTGAGCACCAGGGCCGCGAGCACCAGGAGGACGGGCGGCCCGCCGACCGTGCCCAGGGTCGAGGTGACGGACCGGGCTGCCGCCCAGCCGTAGGCCAGGCCCAGGCCGGTGCCGACCAGGGCGCCGGCCAGCGCCAGCAGGACCGCCTCCAGGGTGAGCATCCGGCGCAGCTGCTGCCGGGACATCCCGATCGCGCGCAGCATTCCGATCTCCCGGGAGCGTTCGCTGACGCTGAGCATCAGGGTGGCGGCGACGCCGAGGCCGGCGATCACCACGGAGAAGCCGAGCAGGGCCATGCTGATCAGCATCATCCGGTCCAGCAGCGACCGCAGGCCCTCGGCCTGCGCGGCCGTGTCGGTGACGGTGAGCTGCGGCTGCCCGTCCAGGGCCCGGTCCATCGCCTGGCGGGCGGCGAGCCGGTCGGCCCCGGCGGCGGGGCTGATCCAGGCCGTGGTGACGGCCGCCCCCGGGGCGAGCCGCTCCAGGGTGGCCGGGGTGACGTAGAGGACGGCCCCGCTCTGGAGCACGAACGGCAGCGCGCTGCGGCCGGGCTCGATCCGCAGGGTGACGGCGGGCGCTCCCGCCCGGCCGGCGACCACGTGCTCACCGTTCCCGCCGGGGCCGGCCGGTCCGTCGTCGCCGAAGCCGCTGAGTGCGGTGCCGCCGGCCAGCGCCCGGGCCCGGTCGGCCCCGTCGGTGGCCGGGCCGAGCAGCGCCGGGTCGGCCGCCGCCACCAGCGTGCTGCGGCCGTCGATCTCCAGCGTGGCCGAGCGGACGGGCGTGACGCCGAGCGTCCGCTCCCGTCCGAGCGCGGTCAGCGTCCCGGCCGGCAGCGGGGCGCCACCGGGGGCGGTCACCGAGAAGACGCCGGGCTGGCGGGCGGAGACGGCCGGGATGAGGGAGTTGGAGGTGATCTCCAGCGCGGTGACGGCGCTCACCATCACCGTCACGCCGAGCAGCAGGGCCGATCCGGTGGCGCCGGTGCGGGCCGGGTTCAGCCGCAGTTGCTGGGTGGCGAGCCTGCCCGCCGTCCCGCAGAGCCGCCGCACCGGTACGCCCAGCCCCGCGACGACCGCCGGCAGCAGGCGGTGGCAGAGCCGCAGGACCCCGAAGAAGCTGCTGATCGCGCCCAGCGTGACGGCCAGCAGCGACAGCGGCGGCCCTGCCACCACCCCGGCCACCAGCAGCGCGGCGCCCGCCGCCAGGAGCAGCACGGACAGCGCCGCCGCGCGCAGCCCGGCGCCGCCGGTGGTGCCGCCGGCGGCGCCCCCGAGCGCTGCGACGGGCGGCACCGCCGAGGCGGCCTTCGCCGGTCCGCGCACGGCGAGCACCGTGAGCAGGACGCCGAACATCCCGGCCGCCACGCAGGTGAGCGGGGACGGCGTGAGGGAGAGGCGGACCGGCCCGAGGTCGGCGGTGCCGGCCAGCACGGTGCCCGCGGCGCAGAGCCCCGTCCCGAGCAGCACCCCGGCGGCCGACGCGCCCGCGCCGAGCAGCAGCCCCTGGCGGCGGATCAGCCGCCGGACCTGGGCCCGGTCGGCGCCCACACACCGCAGCAGGGCGAGCTGGCGGGTCCGCTGGGCGAGGACGACGGAGAAGGTGTTGCCGACGACCATGCGCGCCACGGCGAGGGCGATCAGCACGAACGACAGCGCGGCGATCAGCACCACCCCGTAGAGCGTCCTGCTCTGCCGGGTCGCCTCGGCGACGGAGGCGTCGTGGGTGCGGACCTCGGCCCCGCCGCCGAGGGCCTGCCGCAGTGCCTCGGCGGTCTGCGAGCGCGAGGCGTCGGGGGCGAGGCGCAGGTCGAGCCGGGCGGTGCCGACGCCGGTCGCGTAGTGCGCCACGGCGTCGTCCGGCACCGCGACGACCGGGCTCCCAGCGAGGCTGGGCGCGCCGCGGCCGTCCAGGGTGCCGGCCAGGCGGACGGTGCCGGTGGTGCCGTCGGCACGGGTCAGCCGGACCTCCGAGCCGGGCCGGGCGTCGACCCGCCGGGCGGTGTCGGCGTCGAGCAGGACCTCGCCGGGGCCGGCCGGCCACCGGCCGTCCTTGAGCAGCTGCCAGCGCAGTGCCGGGTCGGCCGCGATCGAGCTGACCACGGCCGGCTCGTCCAGCGGCCGCCCGGCGGAGGTCAGCACCCCACCCCGGCCGACCAGCCGCGCCGACACCGCGGCCACCCCGGGCACCTGTCGCGCCCGGTCGGCCGTCCCGGGCTCCAGCGGGCCCTGTGCCTGCGCCCCGGTCACCTGGACGTCGGCCGGCCCGACCTCGGCGGCGGCGGTCTGGCTGAACGAGTCGACCAGGGCTCCGCTGCCGCTGACCGAGGTGATCAGGAAGGCCACCCCCAGTGCGATCGCCGCCCCGGTGAGGACCAACTGCCGGAGCTGCCCGCGCAGCTCGGCCAGGGTGTATCGGTACGTCGTCATCGTCCCTCGGCTCAACCGCCTGACCAGCCGTGATGCGCCGTCAGGATCATGATCGAGCCTAGGTCGGCCGTCCCCCGCCCCCGTCAGCACGACGTCGCATCCTTGATCACTCCGAGGTCTGAGCTCCTCCGCCCGCCCGTCCTCCTCGGGATGTACGCCGCCCCTGACGGAAAAAGCGGGGAGCCCCGGACCATGGCGGTCCGGGGCTCCCCTCGGGTCGTTCCCACTGTGCCCCAGGCAGGATTCGAACCTGCGACACCGGCTTTAGGAGAGCCGTGCTCTATCCCCTGAGCTACTGAGGCGCGCTCGGTGGACAGCGTACCGGATCGGGGATGGGGCGGGCGTTGAGGTTTCCGCGATGCGCGGGTGACCGGGGAGGCGCGTGCGGCGGGGGGCGGGGCCGGTACCCAGAGGGGCGACTGCCGACTGGGCGTCAGGGGACGTCCAGTAGCCTGCGAGGGACTGCCCAGCACCCGTACGACCACGAAGGCCGCCCGATGAGACCAGCTGCCGCCCCGCACCCGGCTCTCCGCCTGCTCGGGCAGGTCTGGCTGTGGCCCGCGCTGGCCATGCTCTGCGTCGGCGGGTACCGGCTCGGGACGCCCGAGCTGTGGCGGGACGAGGTGTCGACCTGGACCGCGGCGACCCGGCCGCTCGGCGACCTGCTCAGGCTGCTCCAGCACATCGACGCCAGCAACGGTGCCTACTACCTGCTGATGCACGGCTGGACCACGGCGGCCGGCGACTCCGTGATCGCGCTGCGGCTGCCCTCGGTGCTGGCGATGGCCGGCGCGGCGGCGTTCGTGGCGCTCACCGCGCAGCGGCTGTTCGGGGGCCGGGTGGCGGCGGTCGGTGGCGGGCTGCTGTTCGCCGTGGTGCCGCTGATCTCCCGGTACGCCCAGGAGGCCCGCTCGTACGCGCTGGTGACCTGTGCGGTCGCCGCGGCGACCTGGTTCCTGCTGCGCGCGCTGGAGCGGCCGGGGCTGCGGCGCTGGGCGCCGTACTGCGTGGCGATGGCGATGGCCGGGGCGGGCCACCTGATCTCGTTCAGCACCGTCGCCGGGCAGGTGGCGGTGGTGCTGCTGCACCTCTGGCAGACCCGCGGCGCGGTGCAGCGGCGGCTGCTCTGGCAGTTCCCGGCGGCGGTGGCCGTGGCGGCGCTGCCGGCGGTGCCGGTGCTGCTGCTGGGCAGCCGGCAGTCCGGGCGGCAGCTGGGCTGGATCGGCACGCCGTCCCTCTACCAGCTGCGCCACTTCGGCGAGCCGCTGTTCGGCTCGGCCGGGGTGTTCCACACCTTCCTCCTGCTCGCCCTGCTGGCGCTGGCGCTGCCCGGGCGGCGGCTGCCCGCACTGCAGCTGCTGCTGCTGGCCGTCCTGCCGGTGGTGTCCGTCTGGCTGGTTTCGCGGGGCAGCACCTCGTACTTCGTCGACCGGTATCTGCTGTTCACCGTCCCGGCCTGGGCGGCGCTGGCCGGCGGCGGGGTCCGGGCGGTGTACACGACGCTGGCGGCGGCGGCCCGGCGCAGCCGGACCCCGGGGCAGGTCCGGGCCGCCGGGGTGCTGGTGGCGGTCGGGCTGCTGGCGGTGCCCGCGCTGGTGGCGCTGCCGAAGCAGTCCTCGGTGCGGGACGCCGGCTCGCACTCCTTCTCCCGCGAGCCGTACCGGGCGGCCGCCGAGCTGATCGCGGCCGGCTACCGGCCCGGGGACGGCCTGGCGGCCCCGCTGGGCAACCAGAGCTGGTCGATGGTCGGGCCGGGCGTCTCCTACTACCTGCCGGCGGACGTCCGCCCGTACCCGGTCTTCGTCGAGCAGAGTGCGGAGCAGGCGGAGGACCTCTTCCCCTCCGTCTGTCCGCGGCCGGACGAGTGCGTCGGGCAGGGGCAGCGGATATGGCTGCTGGTGCTCGGGGACACCACCGAGCCGCTGGCCGCCATGCCCGACGACCAGGCGCAGGCGCTCCGGGCGCGGTACGGCGCACCGGGCCGGGTGACCCCGCTCGGCGGCGTGACGCTCGCCGTGCTGGAGCGCACCGCCGGCTGACGGGCCGGCCGCGACGCTCGCCGCCTCCCGGATGCGGGTGCGCGGGGGCCGGGCGACCATGGAGCACGGCGATCAGGGCGCCTCCGCCCTGCGGCCCACGGCCGCGACAGCCCCAGGAGGACGAGCCCGTGAGCGAGCAGCCGGCCGGGCGGATGGCCCGGCTGAGGAAGCGGTCGGCGGAGCTGGCCCGCTACGGCCGCGGGCTGCCCGAGCACGTGCCGCTGGTCGGCCGGGCCCTCGGCCAGCTGCTCCGGGTGAACCTGCTGGACAGCGCGACCCGGCTGGCCGCGCAGGCCTTCCTGAGCGCGCTGCCCGCGCTGTTCGTGGTCTCGGTGTTCGCCCCGGCCGCGCTCCGCAACGGCATGGCGACCTCGCTCCGCAAGGAGCTGGGCCTGCAGGGCGCGGCCCAGCAGTCGGTCCAGCAGTTGCTGCAGACCAGTCACGAACAGGAGACCGGCGTCGGGGTGCTCGGCGCGCTGGTGACACTGCTGTCGGCGACGGCGCTGAGCCGGGCGATGCAGCGGGTCTGCGAGCGCTGTTGGGAGCTGCCCAAGTCGGGGACCCGGCTGGCGGCCTGGCGCTGGCTGGTCTGGCTGGTGGTCTGGCTGGCCTACCTGGTGTGCCAGACCCCCGTGCGGGAGGGCTTCGGGCTGGGTGCCTGGCTGGGGATCCCGCTGGCCTATCTCCTCACGACGGCCATCTGGTGGTGGACGCAGCACCTGCTGCTGGTCGGCCGGGTGCGCTGGCTGCCGTTGCTGCCGGGTGCGCTGCTCTGCGGGGTCGTGGTGGGCGGCCTGGGGATCGCTGCCCGGGTCTACCTGCCCCGGGCGATGTCGCGCAGCGTGGCCCAGTTCGGACCGTACGGGGTGGTCTTCACCAGCCTCTCGTGGCTGATCGTGGCCTTCACCGGGCTGACGCTGGCGATCGCGCTGGGCCGGGTGGTGTCCGAGGAGGAGATGGTGGCCCGCCGGCTGGGCACCCGCACCGAGCCGGGCCGTTGGGGCGGCGCCCGGCTCTGACACCGCGAGGCCGCCGCCACCGGAAGCACCGGAAACGCCGACGGGGTGGGAGGCCGGCCGGCCTCCCACCCCGTCGTCCCGAGGCGGGTCGCTCAGAGCAGGCGGGTGATGCGGGAGAGGATGGACGGCGGCGCCAGGTCGGACTTGAGGAGCACCGGGACCTCCGTCCGGTTGTCGCCCGCGCCCACGCTCAGCGTGCCGACCTGGGTACCGGCCTTGGCCTGGTGGCCGAGCTTCGCCGGGTCCAGGGTGAGGGTGCCGGTGATGCCGGGGAAGCCGGCCGCGGTGAGGTCCTTGCCCGCGACGACCGGGACGGTACCGCCGAGGCCGTTGTCGACCCGGCCGACCACGTCGCCCTGCTTGGCCAGGGTCTGCCCGGTCACCCCGTTCTGGGCCGCCTGGACCTGCTTGCCGCTGACCTTCAGCACCGTCGGGAGGATCCCGTCGGTGACCGCGGGGGAGGTGGCCGGCTGGCCCAGGGTGACGCCGAGGATCAGCCGCTTCACGCCGCCGATCTCCTTGTACGCGGCCCACATCAGGCAACCGCCGGCCGGGGTGCTGGACCCCGTCTTGACGCCGATGACCCCGGTCTTCGCGTTGATCAGGGTGTTGGTGTTGTAGATCTTCTGCCCGTTGAAGGTGGTGTCCGGGGTCGAGACGATCTGCCGGAAGATCTCGTCCTGCATCGCCTGCTCGGCCAGCTTCAGCTGGTCCTTGGCGGTGCTCTTGGTGTCCGGGCTGAAGCCGGCCGGGTCGGTGTAGACGGTGTTGGCCATGCCGAACTTGGCGGCGGCGTCGTTCATCTTCTTGACGAACGCGTCCTCCGAGCCGACGTCCCACCGCGCCAGCAGCCGGGCCACGTTGTTGGCCGACGGCAGCATCAGCAGCTCCAGTGCCTGGTACTGGGTGAGCTGCTGGCCCTCGGTCAGGGTGACCCTGGACTCGTCGGTGTTGCCGGACTCCTGGGCGGCCTGCTTGTCGATGGTGATCTTCGGGCCGCTCTCCCCCTTCTTCAGCGGGTGCGACTGCAGGATCAGGTAGGCGTTCATCACCTTGGTGACGCTGGCGATCGAGGCCGGCGTCTCCGGGCCGGAGCTGCCGAGGCTGCCGACGCCGACCACCTCGGCCGCCGACTGCCCCTTGGCCGGCCAGGCCAGGTCCAGCGGGTCGCCGCCGAAGCTGAAGCTGCCCGAGGCGGTCATCTTCACCTTGGTGTCCGGCAGCGGGCGGAGCAGCTGGGCGACCACGACCGCGCCGAGCACGACGGTGAAGAAGACGGTCCAGATGGTGATCCGCTTGAGCGCGCGGCGCAGCGGCGAGACCGGGCGGGCGTTGAGCGCCGCCAGCACGTCCATCGCCTCGGCGGTCGTCGCCGGCCCGAGCATCGGCTGGGTGAGGCTCAGCAGGTCGGGGCCCGCCAGGGGTTCGGTGGTGGCCGCCTCCGGGTTTCGCGACGCATCCGGGCGCGACGTGTCCACCCGCGACGCCTCCGGGCGCGGCGCGTCCGGAGCGGGCAGCGGCTCCGGCTTCGGCAGCGGCGGGGCCGGCGGCAGCGGCTTCGGGTCGGGGGTGGGGAGCGGCTCGGGCGCGGGGGCCGGGCCGGGCTTCGGGGCCGGAGCGGGCTTCGGCAGCGGCTCGGGCGTCGGCTCCGGCTCGGGGAGGGGCGCCGGCTCCGGGTGCGGCTCGGGCACCGGCTTGGGCACGGTGCCGGCGCCGGATCCGGGGGCGGCGGGGAGCGCGGCGGCGGCCTTCGCGGAGAGGGGCTTCTCCAGCTTCTCCGCCTTCGCCTGCTCCGGCTGCTGCTTCCCCGACTGCCTCTCGACGGGCTTCCCCGGCTGCGGCTCGGCCGGCTTCTCGACGGGCTTCTCGACGGGCTTCTCGACGGGCTTCTCGATGGGGTTCTCGGCCTTCGCCGGCTCTTCGTCGTCCACGGGCTGCTCGGCCGGCGCGGCAGTCCGAAGGGCGAGACGCGGGTCGGGACGGGACGAACGGCCGGCGGCTCCGACGGGCTCCTCCCCCTTCACCGGCGAACGGTCGGCGGCATCGCCGGACCCTCCGTCAGCTGCGGCTTCGTCACGCTTCGGGGCGGGCGTGGTGAGCTCCGGCGGCAGCCTCAGGGCCGTGGTCGCATTGTCGACGGGCAGCCGGATCATCGTGGTCTTCGTGTCCACATCCCGGACCCGGAGCTGCACGGTCGAGCCGGCAGCGGTCGTTCCGGACGGCACCTCGACCGGCGCGCCGTCGGCAGCGTCCGCGGCGGCGTCGGCACGGTCGGCGGCATCCGAGACATCGGCGGCGTCGGCGACGTCCGTAGCGGCGTCCGTAGCGGCCGCATCGCCGGCCGCATCGGCAGCGGCGCCGTCGGCCGGGCCGGCCGAAGCAGCCGTCTCCTGCACACCGTCACCCCCGGCCGGGCGTTCCCGCTCCCCGCCCCGTTCCCCGTCCTGCTCGCGCGCCCGATCGCCGTCCCGCAGCACCCTGTCGGGGGACTCGCCCACGTAACCCAGCCTCCTCAACGACCGGCGGGGCACCGGCAGACCCGATTTCGGGAAGCCGACGCCCCGCCCCGTGTACCTGTACAGTCTCCGCCACCGACGGAGGTTCCGGCCGCCCACACCCCGCCCGACCGGCGGTTATTGCCGCCGCACGGCCGCACTGCGGCCCGTTCACCGCTCAGACGCCGGGCCTGGCGCCGCCGGTTCCCCGCTTCGTACGCAAGGTCACGATTCGGAGGCGTACTCGACAAGCCCGTGTGAGAGGCGTCACGCTGTTTCCCATCCACGCGGGGAGGCTTGGATGGGCAAGAGCCGCAGAACTGTTCCCGAGGAACTCTTGCTGCTCGCATTGGACCCGACCACGGGTACCACGGCGCAGCCGCAGACCCTCGACCTCGGACTCGCCGGGGCACAGCTCGTCGAGCTGTCCCTGGCCGGACGGATCGTCCCGGAGGGCGACCGGATCGCCGTCGTGCTGCCAAGGCCGACCGGCGACCCGACACTGGACCACGCACTGGAGTTGCTGCGCCGACGCGGCAGTCCGGTCCGTGCCGCGCACTGGATCGGCGGGCCCCGGCTGGGACTGCGCCAGACCTATCTGGCGCACCTGGAGAGGTGCGGCATGGTCACGGCCGTGCCGGGCCAGGTGTGCGGGGTGCTGCCGACGACGCGTTACCAGGCGTCCGACGACTGCACCAACGCCGCGATCAAACAGCGACTGGACACCGCGATCCGCACCGGCGTGCCGCCGGACCCGCGGACCGCCGCACTCGCCGCCCTGGCCCATTCGGTGGGCCTGGGCAAGCATCTGTACCCGGGCAACGAGGGCCGGTCCTCGCGGTCCCGGCTGCGCGACCTGATCCGGTACGACCCGCTGAACGGGATGGTCGCGCACGCCGTCATGGACGTGCAGAACGGCCTGCCGTCCCAGCAGAACCGTTCACCCCAGGGCGGCGGCGCCCCGGCCGGTGCGGGCCACCCCGGCCAGCGCACGGCGAGCCGCAGCGGGTCCGGCGGCCGGGTCGTGGCGCCACGCGTGGGCGTCCGCTGACGCGGCCGGTCCGGGCAGCGCAACCCCAGGAACCACCGCACCGCAGCACCAGAGCACCGCAGCACCAGAGCACCGCAGCACCAGAGCACCGCAGCACCAGAGCACCGCAGCACCAGAGCACCAGAGCACCGCAGCACCAGAGCACCGCAGACCGCACCGCACCGCGCCGCAGAACAGGAACCGCAGCATCGCGGGAACCGCAGGACGGCACCGCGTGCGGCACGGCGCCGGCCGCACCGCTCACGCCGCCACCCGGCGGAGAGCAACCAGCAGCACGGAGGGGCGGTCGCCCGCGACGGAAGTCGCCGGGCGGCCGCCCCTCCGCCGTCCCCGAGGGCGGCCGGACCGCTCCGCGGAGCCGGGCCCGGGCCACCTCGGCACGTGCCGCCAGCACATCCGCGGGCGTCGGCGGCGCCCGCACCGCCATCACAGAACTACCGGATCGAGCCGCAGAGCCGCCTTACCACTCCGGGGTGCCCGCTGTCTCTCAGAAGCGCTTTTCCGATGATCTGTTCTACTGCGCTCCTGTGATTCCCCGGCGCCGACCTGATCCAAGGTGACATGCTGCTCCAAGTCAGGGGGGTTGGTCCCAATTTCCACAGTGTTCCGAGGACTGCCGTTCCAACGATCACCAGAGGTCCGGCCGGAGGTCGACGTGTCCGCGAACATCAATCCCACCGTGCGCCGCAGGCGCCTGGGCTCCGAACTGCGCAAGCTGCGCGAGGGCCTGGCCATGACGGCGGAGGAGGTGGCCGGCCGGCTGATGGTCTCCCAGTCGAAGATCAGCCGCCTGGAGAACGGCCGCCGCAGCATCAGCCAGCGCGACGTGCGCGACCTCTGTGACGTCTACAACGTGACCGACGAGGCGATGCGCGCCAGCCTGATGGAGATGGCCCGGGAATCCCGGCAGCGCGGCTGGTGGCACGACTTCAACGACATGCCGACCCCCTACAGCGTCTACATCGGCCTGGAGGCCGAGGCCTCCTCGATCCGCGCCTACGAGTCCTCGTTCGTCCCCGGCCTGCTGCAGACCGAGCAGTACGCCCAGGCCGTGGTCGAGGGTACCCAGCCGGACACCGACGCGCTCGCCGTCCAACGCCGGGTGCAGGTCCGGATGAAGCGCCAGGACCGCGTCAACGGCGAGAACCCGCTCGGCAGTCTCTGGACCGTCATAGACGAGGCGGTCCTGCGCCGCGAGGTCGGCAGCAAGGCCGTGATGGCCGATCAGCTGAAGCACATGCTGGAGCTGAGCCAGCGCTCGAACATCACCATCCAGGTGATCCCCTTCGCCCACGGCGCCCATCCCGGCATGACCGGGACATTCTCCCTGCTCGAGTTCCCCGAGTCAGCCGATTCCACGGTTGTCTACTTCGAAGGGGTGACGAGCGATCTCTACCTGGAGAAGGACGCGGACGTGCGCCGCTATACCAGTCTCTACGACCACCTGCGGGCGGCCGCGCTCGGGGTGGCCGAGAGCCGGTCACTGATAGCCAACATTGAAGAGGGATACCACGTATGAGCACCACCTTCGAGAACGGGACGGCCTGGCGGAAGAGCAGTCACAGTGGCGGCAACGGCGCCTGTGTGGAGATCGCCACGCCGGCCGCGGACGCGGTGGCGGTCCGGGACTCCAAGGACCCACAGGGCCCGCAGCTGCACTTCTCGGCCGAGGCCTGGAACGCGTTCGCCAGCGCCGCCGGAGCAGGGGTGTTCGGCGGCTTCTGAACCGACTCCACCGTTCTCGGCCCGGTTGCCCGTAGCGGTGCCCGTCACCCTCCCCCGGTGGCGGACACCGCTACGGGCACCTGCGTGTCCGGGGCGTTCGAGGCGGCGGGGCACTCCCCGCGGCAGACCGCGGGCCGGGGACAGAACGATGAACCGGCACCGGGCGAGCGCCGGCGCCGACCGGGGAGCAGGGACCGACCGGGGACCGGGGAGCGGCACCCAACGAGGGCCGGCACAGGCCGGGGCCGGCGCCGGACGGGAACCCGGCACCCAACGGGGTCAGCGCAGTACGGGGTAGCGCGCGGACCAGGCCGCGCCCTCCGCGGTGTCCGGGCCGTGCAGCTCCGACCCGTGCATGAGCTCCAGGACGAAGTCGTCGGCAAGCTCCAGCAGCGCCCCGCGCCCCTCCAGGCCGGCCACCAGGCCGGACGGCAGCGCGGTGTCGCCGTGCAGCACACCGAGCAGGTTGCCGCAGATCGCGCCGGTGGAGTCGCTGTCCCCCGAGTGGTTCACGGCCAGGAGCAGGCCCGAGCGGATGTCGTGGGCGACCAGCGCGCAGTACAGCCCGATCGCCAGCGCCTCCTCCGCCACCCAGCCCTCCCCCAGGGCCTCGACCCGCTCGGCCGACGGCTCCCCGGCCCGGACCGCGTCCAGCGCCGCCCGCAGCGCCGCCGTGGTCTCCTCGTGCGCCGGCCGCTCGGAGAGCAGGGCCAGGGCCAGGTGGACGCCCTCCTCCAGCGTCCCGCCGCGGGCCGCGGTCTGGACGATCACCGCCAGCGCGCCGGCCGAGAGGTAGCCGGTGGGGTGGCCGTGCGTCAGTACCGAGCACTCCACCGCCAGCTGGAACACCAGGCCGGGCTCCCAGGTGGTGAGCAGCCCGAACGGCGCCGCCCGCATCACCGTGCCGCACCCCTTGGAGTGCGGGTTCTTGGGTGCCTCCAGGGTGCCGAGGCGCTCGGCGTCCGGCCCGGAGAGGCCGGAGAGGCAGGCCTGGCCGGGCGCACGCTGGGCGTACAGCCACTCCTCGCGGCCGAGCCAGCCGAGATCGGCCCGCCGCTCGTCCGGGCCCCAGTCCCGCTGGGTGGCGGACCAGCGCAGGTAGGCGAGGTGGAGGTCGGTGGGCGGGTGCCAGCTGCCGGTGTCCCGGCGGATGTGGGCGCGGATCAGCCCGTCCACGGTGAAGAGCACCATCTGGGTGTCGTCGGTGACCGCTCCGAGCCGCCCGTACGCGGGGACGTAGCCGGTGACGCCCTGCGGGCCGTGCACCGCCCTGATCTTCTCCAGCGACTCGAACTCGATGCCCGCACCGAGCGCGTCACCGATCGCGCCGCCGAGCAGACAGCCCCGCACCCGGCTGCGGAAGTCCTGCTGCTGTGCGCGTGACCACAGTGGCATCACGACGGGGCGCCTTTCGTCCGGGAAGGGGGGCGGCGCGACCCGGGCCGGTCGCGCGCCCTCGCACTGTATTCGAATGGCTGAACAAGTCGAGGGGTTCGGTGGAACAGCAGTCTTCAACAAAATGTTGCTGCCGGGTCGTGCGCCGTCCACGGACCACCGCCCCGGACTGCCTACCGTCCCGGCCCATGACCTCTCCCGCACCCGCCTGGCCACCGCGCCCGCCCTGACCGGCGCACTGACCCGCGGCACCCCGGCGCTCGCCGTCGCCGCCCCGGCCCGCTCCCGCAGCCTGCTGCTCGTCGGCTGAGGCCGCCGGCCGTGGGGCGGCCGCCCCACGGCCGCTCAGAACCCGCAGGTGTTCCCGTTGGTGTGGTCGACGGCCAGCATGTCGACGGCGGTGTACGTCTCCAGCAGACAGAGCAGCCCCGCGAGGGAGGCGACCACGACCGCCGTCCCCATCAGACCGGGCCGCCGCCGGGCCGCCACCGCCAGCCACGTCGTCCCCGCCGCGCCCACCAGGCTCGCCGCCGGCGCCCCGATCGCCGCGGCCCACACCGCCACGGGCAGGGAGGCGACCGCGTGGCAGACGTCCCCCGCCAGGTCCCGGTGGGTGTCGTGCGCGTACGTCGCGAGCGCGAACCCCAGCACGGCCAGCAGCAACGCCGCCCCGACCACGCCCCACCAGCCGGCGCCGTCCCCGACCGCCGTCCTCCGCACCGCGTCCCCCCTCGTCGTGGCGGCCCCGTCCGGCGGCCGCCACGACGAGGACGCGGCCACCGGCGCCCCGGTTCCGTCCCCCGCCCCGGCGGCGGTCAGTCGAGCACCGGCAGCAGCTCCGGCAGGTGCCCGTCCGAGGCCAGGGCGGCGGCCTGCCGTTCGGCGGGCACCTCACCGTAGGTGGTGGTGCGCTGCCGGTGCGGGCGGCCCGCCGCCTCGGCGATCGCCCGGAGGTCCCGGACCGACTTGTAACTCCCGTACGCCGAGCCGGCCATCCGCGAGATGGTCTCCTCCATCAGCGTGCCGCCCAGGTCGTTGGCGCCCGAGCGGAGCATCTCGGCCGCGCCCTCGGCGCCCAGCTTCACCCAGCTGGTCTGGATGTTGGGGATGTGCGGGTGCAGCAGCAGCCGGGCCATCGCCACCACCGCGCGGTTGTCCCGGGCGGTCGGCCCGGGCCGGGCGATGCCGGCCAGGTAGACGGGCGCGTTGGTGTGGATGAACGGCAGCGTCACGAACTCGGTGAAGCCGCCGGTGCGCTGCTGGATCTCCGCGAGCAGCCGCAGGTGTCCCAGCCAGTGCTGCGGGGTGTCGACGTGCCCGTACATCATGGTGGACGAGGAGCGGATGCCCAGCTCGTGGGCGGTGGTGACGA
The DNA here is from genome assembly GCF_055579305.1 of Kitasatospora sp. NPDC032757. NCBI lineage: Bacteria > Bacillati > Actinomycetota > Actinomycetes > Kitasatosporales > Streptomycetaceae > Kitasatospora > Kitasatospora sp. NPDC032757. The sequence goes on from NZ_JBVINN010000012.1 coordinate 119,855, forward strand.
CCTCCACCCAGGTCGAGGCCGGCAGCTTGCCCTTGGTGAGCACCCAGCGGACTTCGTCGTCCAGGATCTCGGCGGCCGTGCCCGGGATGGTGTCCAGGCCGGACTCCTTGGCCTGCTGGAGCCAGTCACGGATGGAGAGCCCCGTCCGGGTCGCCCCGTTGACCACCTCCATCGGTGAGAAGGCGTGCACGTGGATGCCGGGCACCCGCTTCTTCACCGCCCGCGCGATGTCGAAGTAGGCGGTGCCGGGGAGGTCCGGGTGGATGCCGCCCTGCATGCAGACCTCGGTGGCGCCGACCTCCCAGGCCTGCTCGGCCCGGTCGGCGACCTGCGCCAGCGAGAGCGTGTAGGCGTCCGCGTCGGTGCGGCGCTGGGCGAAGGCGCAGAATCGGCAGCCGGTGTAGCAGACGTTGGTGAAGTTGATGTTCCGGGTGACGCAGTAGGTGACGTCGTCCCCGACCGCCGAACGCCGCACGTCGTCGGCGATCCGGCAGAGCGCGTCCAGCGCCGGGCCGTCCGCGTGGAACAGCGTCAGCGCCTGGTCGTCCGTCAGCCTCGCCGGGTCGTCGGCGGCCACCGCCAGGGCCTCGCGGACGTCACCCGTCAGCCGCTCCGGCACCGGGAGCGAGGCCTGCTCGCGCAGCACCTCCCAGTCCCCGTAGACGTCCTCGAAGTCGGCGCGGCGGTCGCCGGTGCGGCCCTCGGTGTCGATGGTGGCGTGCAGGTCCGTGCGCCCGTACGAGGCCGGGAGGTCCTCCGGCTCCTGCCAGGGGTGGCCCTGGACCACCGCGTCCGGGCGGGCCAGGCCGGTCTCCGGGTCGGACAGCGCCCGGACGTGCGGCAGCACCCGCGGGTCCAGCCACGGCTCGCCGTGCCGGACGTACTCGGGGTAGACGGCGAGCCGCTCGCGCAGCTCGAAGCCGGCCGCCGCCGACTCCTCCGCCAGCCGGTCGATCTGCGGCCAGGGGCGCTCGGGGTTCACGTGGTCCGGCGTCAGCGGCGAGACCCCGCCCCAGTCGTCGATCCCGGCACCGATCAGCCGCCGGTACTCGCCGTCCACCAGGTTCGGCGGCGCCTGCAGACAGGCGGACGGGCCCATGATGTGCCGGGCGACGGCCACGGTCGCGACCAGCTCGTCCAGCTCGGCGTCGGGCATGCCGCGCATCGCCGTGTCCGGCTTGGCGCGGAAGTTCTGCAGGATCAGCTCCTGGATGCCGTGGTAGGCCCGGGAGACCCGGCGCAGCGCGAACAGCGACTCGGCGCGCTCCTCGTACGTCTCACCGATGCCGATCAGGAGCCCGCTGGTGAACGGCACCGAGCTGCGCCCGGCGTCCTCCAGCACCCGCAGCCGGACGGCCGGCTCCTTGTCCGGCGAGCCGTGGTGCGGGCCGCCGGGCTCGCTCCACAGCCGGGTGGCGGTGGTCTCCAGCATCATGCCCATCGAGGCCGAGACCGGCTTGAGCCGCTGGAAGTCCGTCCAGCTCAGCACCCCGGGGTTGAGGTGCGGCAGCAGGCCGGTCTCCTCCAGGATGCGGATGGACATCGCCCGGACGTAGGCAATGGTGTCGTCGTAGCCGTGGGCGTCCAGCCACTCGCGGGCCTCCGGCCAGCGGTCCTCGGGCTTGTCGCCGAGCGTGATCAGGGCTTCCTTGCAGCCGAGTTCGGCGCCCCGGCGGGCCACCTCCAGCACCTCGTCCGGCGACATGAACATCCCGTGCCCGGCCCGGCGCAGCTTGCCGGGGACGGTGACGAAGGTGCAGTAGTGGCACTTGTCGCGGCAGAGCCGGGTGAGCGGGATGAAGACGCTCTTGGAGTAGGTGATGACGCCGGGCCGGCCGGCCGCTTCGAGGCCCGCGTCCCGCACGCGGGCCGCGCTCGCACAGAGATCCAGCAGGTCCGCACCCCTGGCTTGGAGCAGCACCGCAGCCTCGGCCGCGTCCAGCGCGACACCGTCCCGGGCACGGCGCAGGGCGCGCCGCATCGCGTTCGCAGTCGGGGTGTTGGTTGCATCCATGGCGCGACCCTACGCCAGTTCTCGTACATCCGGAGGAGCCAACCCTGAGGAGGTATCAGGGTCGGCTGCGCCCATAGTGCGACCCCTATCTGGCCCTGGAGAGCGATGACTCGGGCCGCCCGGGGCCGTGTAATGGAGGGGCAGAGGCAGTCAGTCACGGTGATGGAGGGGTAGGACGACATGACGGACGACACGGCGACTGAGCGGGACCAGGACGGCGCCGCGGTGCCGTACCGGGCGGGGCGGCGCACGGCGGTGCGGGTCGCGGTTCCGGTGGCGGTGGCGGCGGTGATCGCCGCGGGCGTCGGCCTGGTGCCGGCGCTCGCGGCCGACTCCCCGCCGGACCTGCCGACACTGTCGGCGGAGCAGGTGGTGGCGAAGGCCCTCGGCTCGCAGGCGCAGACGCTCTCGGGCACGGTCTCGGTCTCCGCCGACCTCGGGGTGCCGAGCCAGCTGCTCGGGGCCGGTGCCGGGCTCTCGGCCGGTGGCGGAGTGGGCTCGGGCGGCACCGGCGGCACCAAGCCGTCCGCGGCCTCGCCGGAGGCCAAGCTGACGCAGCTGCTCGGCGGCGAGCACACCCTGCGGGTCGCGGTGGACGGCCCGGACCGCCAGCGGATCGGCCTGATCGAGCAGCTGGCCGGGTACGAGGTGGTCCACAACGGCGACCAGGTCTGGGCCTGGGACAGCTCCAGCAACGAGGCCGTCCACCTGACGGCCCCGCAGGGCTCCCGCCCCGACGGCCACCCCGGTGGCGGCCACCCCGGCAAGGCGCCGCTGACCGAGGTTCCGGCCACCCCGCAGGAGGCCGCCCGCCAGTTCCTCACCGCGGGCGCGGGCACCACGGCCGTCACCGTGGACGGCACGGCGACCGTCGCCGGGCAGAAGGCGTACCAGCTCAGCGTGAAGCCCACCCAGTCCGGCTCGACCATAGGCGAGGTCCGGATCGCGGTGGCCGCCGAGAACGGCGTGCCGCTCGCCGTGCTGGTCAAGGGCGCCGACGGCGGCAAGGTGTTCGACATGCACTTCACCGAGGTGTCGTTCGCCAAGCCGGCCGCCAAGACCTTCGACTTCACGGTGCCCAAGGGCGCCAAGGTGACGGAGCAGAAGGCGGGAGACGCGGCCGAGGCGCCGTCCGGGGCGGAGGCACAGAAGGCCGCCGACGGCCTGAACGTGGTCGGCGAGGGCTGGACGGCGGTGCTGAGCGCCACGCTGCCCACCGGCGACGTCAGCGTCCCGGCCGAGGGCGGGCACGGCAAGCACGGCAAGGGCGGTCCGGCCCAGCTGCAGAACCCGCTGGCGCTGGCGAAGTCGCTCGGCAAGCCGGTCAAGGGCGGCTCGCTGATCAGCACCAAGGTGCTGAACGTGCTGGTCACCGACGACGGCCGGGTCTTCGCGGGCGCGGTGACGCTGCCGGTGCTGCAGAGTGCGGCCGGGGTGAAGTAAGTGACCCAGGCTCCCGTAACGGGGGACGTTACGGAGCCGGCCGGGGGCCGGGGCGCTGCTGCGCGCCCGGCCCCCGTGGCCGTTCCCGCCTCCCCCGCCTCTCCTTCTCCCGGCGCTTCCGGCGCTTCCGGTACTCCTGACGCTTCCGGTGCCCCTGGCGCTTCCGGGTCTCCCGGCGCTTCCTGGTCCCCCGGCTCTCCTGGCTCCCCGACCGACGACGTGATCAGGACCCGAGGGCTCACCAAGCGGTTCCGCGGCGGCCAGCTCGCCGTGGACGGGCTGGACCTGACCGTCCCCCGGGGCTCGGTCTTCGGCTTCCTCGGCCCCAACGGCTCCGGCAAGACCACCACCATCCGGATGCTGATGGGCCTGATCGCGCCCACCGCGGGCGTCGCCACCGTGCTCGGCGAGCCGATGCCGCAGTCCGTCGGCACGGTGCTGCCCCGGGTCGGTGCGCTGATCGAGGGCCCGGCGCTGTACGGCTTCCTCTCCGGACGGGACAACCTGGCCCGGTTCGACGCTGCCGATCCGACCGCCGATCCGCGCACCCGCAAGCAGCGGGTCGCCGAGGCGTTGGAGCGGGTCGGCCTGACGGCCGCCGCGGGCAAGAAGGCCCGGGCCTACTCGCTGGGCATGAAGCAGCGGCTCGGCCTCGCCTCGGCCCTGCTCCAACCGCGCGAGCTGCTGGTGCTGGACGAGCCGACCAACGGCCTCGACCCGCAGGGCATGCGGGAGATCCGGGCACTGGTCCGCGAGGTCGCGGCCGAGGGCACGACGGTCTTCCTCTCCTCGCACCTGCTGGACGAGATCGAGCAGGTCTGCACCCACGCCGCGGTGATGTCGCGCGGCCGGCTGGTGGTGCAGGGCACCGTCGCCGAACTGGCCGCCCGGGCCCAGGGCCGGCTCGTCGTCCGGACGCCGGACGTGGCCATGGCCGCCGAGGTGCTGACCGCGCACCAGGTCGCCGACCTGCAGAAGGGCGAGGATCGGGTGGACGGCGGGCTGGACGCGCCGGCCGACGACGTCCTCCCCCGGATCTGCGCGGCGCTGGTCGCGGCCGGGGTGCGGGTGCACGGCTTCGGTGTGGAGCGGGGCACGTTGGAGGACGCCTTCGTGGCGCTGACCGGGGAGGGCTTCGATGTCGCGGGCTGAGGTGGCGAACAGCGCCGTGGCGGGCGGTGCCGTGGCGGGCAACGCCGGGGTCCCGGGTGTGCCGGTGGCCGGGCGCCGGGCGCAGACGGCGGCCGGGTTCCTGGCGCTGTTCCGCAGCGAGCTGCTGCTGACCTTCCGCCGGGTGCGGACCATGGTGCTGCTGGGCATCCTGGCGGTGCTGCCGGTCCTGATCGGCGTGGTCGTCAAGATCGAGACGGACGGCCCGCGCGGCGGTGAGGGCCCGGCGTTCATCGCGCAGGTGACCCACAACGGCCTGTTCCTGGTCTTCACCGCGCTCGCGGTGGCACTGCCGATCTTCCTGCCGATGACGGTCGGCGTGGTCGCCGGGGACTCGGTGGCCGGCGAGGCTGCCGGCGGCACACTGCGCTACCTGCTGGTCGCCCCGGCCGGGCGGACCAGGCTGCTGGCCGCCAAGTTCACCGCCGGGCTGGTGTTCTGTTTCGCCGCGACGGCAGCCGTCGCCCTGGCGGCACTGGCCACCGGCGCGGCGCTGTTCCCGCTCGACGACGTCACGCTGATCTCCGGGGAGACCATCGGCCTCGGCTCGGCGCTGCTGCGGGCGGTGCTGGTCGCGATCGTGGTGGCCGCCTCACTGGCCGGACTCGTCGCGATCGGGCTCTTCATCTCGACGCTCACCGGCAGCGGCATCGCGGCGATGGCCGCCACCGTCGGCCTGGTGATCACCATCCAGATCCTGGACAGCTTCCCGCAGCTGCACGCGATCCAGCCGTTCCTCTTCACCCACCACTGGCTGAGCTTCGGTGACCTGCTGCGCGAACCGATGTACTGGGACGGCGTGCTGAAGAACCTCGGGTTGCAGGGCGTGTACGTCGCGGTCTTCGGCTCTGCCGCGTGGGCCCGCTTCACGAGCCGGGACATCACGGCCTGACGTCCGTTCCCCGGCCGGCGGCCCCTTCCGGGGTGGCCGGGGAGTCGTGGTCAGGCCGTCCGTTCAGCCGGGGCCGGCCGTCGTCGGCGGGCCGGGCGGCGGGTTCAGCAGGCGGCGGGTTCAGCGGGCGGCGGGTTCAGCGGGCGGCGGCCGGGGCGGTGGCGGGTCCGGCCGTGCCCGGTCCGGTCATGCCCGGTCCGGCCGTCGTGGAGGCGGCCGCCCGGGCCAGGGCCGCGGCGCGCTCCACCCGGTCGGCCCGCACCCGGCGCAGCGCGTCCCAGGTGAGCAGCACCAGCGCCGCCCAGACCAGGGCGAAGCCGGCCCAGCGCGCGGGCGGCATGGACTCGTGGAACACCGCGATGCCGATCAGGAACTGGAACACCGGCGCCAGGTACTGCAGCAGCCCGAGCACGGTGAGCGGGACCCGCACGGCCGCCGCGCCGAAGCAGAGCAGCGGGATCGCGGTGATCACTCCGCTGAGCATCAGCAGCCCCGAGTGCCCCCAGCTGTACGAGCCGGCCACCGTGTGCCCGAGGGTGCCGCGGCCGCTGAACTCCAGGTAGACCAGGTAGCCGAGGGCGAAGGGGAACATGAAGGCGCTCTCGGCCGCCAGGCTCTCCAGCCCGCTCAGCCCGACCTTCTTCTTCAGCAGCCCGTAGGTGGCGAAGGAGAGTGCCAGGGTCAGCGCGATCCACGGCAGCCGGCCGTACCCGACGGTCAGCACCACCACCGCGAGGGCGCCGATCCCGACGGCCGCCCACTGCGCCGGCCGCAGCCGCTCCTTCAGCACCAGCACGCCGAACCCGATGGTGACCAGCGGGTTGATGAAGTAGCCGAGGCTGGTCTCGACGACGTGCCCGGCATTGACGCCCCAGATGTAGACGCCCCAGTTGACCGAGATCACGGCGGCGGCCGCGCCCAGCATGGCGAGCCGGCGCGGCTGGCGCAGCAGCGGGCGTATCCAGCCCCAGTGCCGCTGGACGAGCAGCAGCAGCGCAACGGCGACCAGCGACCAGACCATCCGGTTGGCGAGGATGTCGTCGGCCGCGCCCGGCTCCAGCAGCGGCCAGAACAGCGGGAAGAGCCCCCAGATCCCGTACGCGGCCACACCGAACCAGAGCCCTCGGCCGGCCTCCTGCTGGGTTGTCTCTGGCATTGCCGGCCTGCCCTCCGCGCGCACGTGTGTCGAGCCGACGGTAGCGGGCACGGGGGCAGGCTGTCATCTCCGTACGAGCATTTTGGTCATGACAGCGGAGGGACCGGGAACCTCAGGCGGTGAGCGCGGCGCGCACGGTCTCCGCCAGCGGGACGGTCGGACGGCCGATCAGCCGGGCCAGGTCGCCGGTGCGCAGGCCGAGTTCGCCGCGCGCGATGGCCGCGTCCGTGTCCACGAAGACCTCCGCGAACGCCTCCGGCAGACCCGCCGCCACCAGCCGCTCGACCTGCTCGGCCGGCTCGACCTCGCGGTACACCACCGGCCGGCCCGAGGCTGCGGAGAGCTCCGCCGCGTACTCGCCCATGCTCCAGTCGGCGTCGCCGCTCAGCTCGTACACACCGCCCTCGTGCCCCTCGCCGGTGAGCACCGCGACCGCGGCGTCGGCGTAGTCCTGGCGCGGGGCGGTGGCCACCCGACCGTCCCCGCCACTGCCGAAGACCTCCCCGCGCTCCAGGCTCCCGGCCGCGGTCGCGGTGTAGTTCTCGGTGTACCAGCCGTTGCGCAGCAGCGCGAAGGGCAGGCCGGACTCCCGCAGCACCGCCTCGGTGGCGATGTGCTCCTCGGCGATCCGGAACGTCGCCGCCGGGCCGCCCAGCACGCTCGTGTACGCCAGCAGCCCGGCCCCGGCCGCCTTCGCCGCGTCGATCACCGCGCGGTGCTGCGCCACCCGGCTGCCGAACTGGTTCCCGGAGATCAGCAGCACCCGGTCGCCGGCCGCGAACACCCCGGCGAGCGTCTCGGGCCGGCCGTAGTCGGCCTCGTGCACCCGCACGCCCCGGGCGGCCCAGGCGGCGGCCTTGTCCGCCGAGCGGACGACCACCGCGATCTCGTCCGCCGGGGCGGCAGCCAGCAGCCCCTCCACGACCAGCCGGCCGAGCTGTCCGGTGGCACCGGTGACGACGTACATGTGCTGCTCCCTGGGGTTTCTCACCGCGCGTCCGGGGTCCTCGCCGCGCGTCGGCTTCGAGAACTCACCCTAGGGAGGGCACTAACTTCTGGATAGTACGCACTTCAAAGTAGGGTACTGACATGAAGGTAATGGCAGAAACGTCATCGGCCTCGTCAGCCTCGTCAGCCTCATCGGCCCCGTCAACCTCGCCGGCCTCGTCGTTCCTCGACAGAGCGCCCGACATCTACGACCGCATGTGCCCGTCGCGCGGCGTCCTGGAGCACGTCACCAGCCGTTGGGGCGTGCTGGTGCTGGTCGCGCTGCGCGAGCGCGGCTACCGCTTCAGCGAGCTGCGCCGCCGGGTGTCGGGCGTGAGCGAGAAGATGCTCGCGCAGACCCTCCAGACGCTGGAGCGCGACGGCTTCGTCCTGCGCGAGGCCCACCCGGTGATCCCTCCCCGGGTCGACTACAGCCTGACCCCGCTCGGACTGGAGGCGGCCGAGCACGTCTCCGCGCTCGCGCACTGGGTGGAGGAGCGGATGTGCGGCGTCCGGGCCGCCCGCGAGGAGTACGACGCCCGGCCGCCCCGCTGAGCCGGGCGAGCACGGAGGCGCGGGTGGGACGGCGGTGCGGGCGAGCACCGCGACGCCGGCCGGGTCGGCGGCACCGGCGGCCACGACGGGCGGGGCGCGGCCCCGGCGGGGCGCGGCCCGGCCCGGACGCCCGAGCGGGCACGCACCGGGGGTTTTATGCAGACCGGTCTACCTATGTAGACCGGTCTGCATATACCGATCGGTCTACAGATTCACCGCGCGGCAAGCCGACGCGCAGCCAAAATAGGTAGGCCGGTCTACTTACTCCCCCTGCGCCGCGATCAGCGCCGCGAATCCGTCCAGCACCCGGGCGAGTCCGAACGCGTACGCGTGGTCTGGGCTGTACGCGCCGCCGTGGGCCTCGCCGGCCGCGGAGCCGACGCGCGCGGCGACCGGGAACCGTTCGGGGTCGAGGACGCGGGCCAGCAGCTCGGCGTTGGCGGCCCACCACTGGGCGTCGCTCATCGCACTGTCCTGCTCGGCGGCACGCTCGTCGACGGCCATCCGGGCACAGGTCTGCACGAAGCCCAGCAGGTGGGTGAGGGCCGCGTCCAGCTCCACGTCCGCCAGACCCGTCCCCTCCAGGGCACGCAGCTCGTACTCGTACTTGGCCATCACCCCCGGCCCCAGCGGCGGGCGGCTGGTGGAGACCCCCGCCACCCAGGGGTGCGCCCGGTAGAGCGCCCGGTTGTCGTCGGCCACGGCGGTGACCCGGGCCCGCCAGTCCTCGCCGGCGGGGGCCGTGCGCGGCATGGTCGCGTAGACGGTGTCCAGCATCAGGTCCAGCAGTTCGGCCTTGCCCGGCACGTAGGTGTAGAGCGCCATCGGGGAGACGCCCAACTCCTGGGCGACCCGCCGCATCGTGACGGCGTCCACGCCCTCCGCGTCGGCCAGCGCGATCGCCGTCGCGGCGATCTCCGCCGGCGACTTCGCCTGCCGGGGCCCGCGCCGGCCCGGCTTCTCCCCCGCCGACACGCCCCAGAGCAGCGCCAGCGTGCGCGCCGGATCTCCTGCACTGCTGCGCTCACTCGCCATGGGGAGATCCTTTCACGGCCGAGCCCGGCTACCGTCTAGCCCATGACCGCCCCCGACCCCCTCCCCGGCACGGACGCCCCGGAGGTCCTCCGCCCCCGGGTCACCTGCCGCCGCTGCCACCGGCCGCTGCACGACCCCGAGTCCCGGATGCTGCGCCTCGGCCCGGAGTGCCGGGACCCGGCGGAGCGCGTCGCCCGCCACGAGGTCGAGCAGGACACGCTGCCGGGGCTGGACGGCCGCTGAAGCCTGCTGAAGAAGGAAGGCCGTGCGTGAGCTCTAGCCGACCAGGCGGCGGCGCCAGTCCAGGGGGGTGACGGTGACGGCCTGACCCGGGTCGCCGTCCCACTCGGTGTGGAAGCCGCCCGCTTCGAGGGCGGCCACCACCTCGTGGCCGATGGCCGCGGTGGTCTCGGACGAGCCGTCGAAGCCGCCGTAGAGCAGCGTCAGGCCGTGGCCGGCCGCGGCGGCGTCCGTGCACTGGGTGTGGAAGTAGACGAAGCCGCGGGCGTCCGGCCCGCCTTCGCCGCCGATCTCGGACTGCCCGCAGCTGCGGCAGCAGGTGAAGTTCTCGCGGGCGGTGATGCCGGTCTCCTGCAGGGCGGCGAACACACGGGTGAGCCGCTCCGGGTCGGTCTCGCCCTGCCACTGCGCCTGCTCCGCGACGCGCTCCAGCCACAGCCGGTCGGCCAGCACCTGCGCCTGCTCGCGCGAGACGGGCCGGCGGTCCTTGGTGACCAGGTAGTCCTCGGCGAGCTCGGCCAGTTCGGCGCGGGAGGCGTAGCCGCCGGCCAGCACCTCGCGGACACGCTTCTCCAACTGCCTGCGGTCGTCCTCGTCCAGGTCGAGCGCCGGCACCTCGCGCGTGGGGCCCAGGTCGAGCAGCGACCAGACCGGACCGGAATCCCAACCGGCCTCCTGCCGGGCCCAGCCGGTCAGCACCGCGACCACGACCTCGGGACCGTCGGCCGGCGTCCGGAAGTGCCGGTCGGAGGAGCCGTCGCGGTACTCCAGCGTGTACTCCCCGCCGGACTCGTGCCAGACCTGCGCGAAGACGTCGGGCAGGTCGGGAACCCGCTGGATCACCAGGAACCGGTCACCGTCGCCGCCGATCCGGCGGACCAGCCCGGCCAACTCCTCCGCGGACAAGCGGACATGCCGCTCCCTGTTCTCCGTCTCGACCACGATCTCAAGCACACGCAGACTCTGGCACACCCCCCTGACAGCCACCATCCGGGGATCACCTCCTCGGGCCTCGGGCCTCGGGTCAGGGTCCCGTCTCCTCCTCCGGGGGCGCACCCCGGCCCGACGCTCCCTCGGCGGGGGGAGACGGTCCGCCGGTGCAGACGATGGATCCGGTCGTCCGCTGCGCGATCGTCGAGGGGTCGGTAAACCCCGTTCCCACCGCAGGAGTTCACGATGTCCCGCCGCCACCTGTCGAACACGACCGCAGCCGCCGCGCCCCGCTGGGCCGTGTGGACGGCGTGGGCCACCGTGCTGTGCACGGTCCCCTCGTGCGTGTGGCGGCTGGCGTTGGGCTTCGGGGCCGACGTCGGCTTCACCGGCAGGCTCGGCGAGCTGTACACCGGTCCGGCGATCATGGTTTACGTGCTGGTGCTGTCGGTCGCGTCGCAGGCGGCGGCCTGCCTGACGCTGGGCCTGGTCCGGCCGTGGGGCGAGCGGGTCCCGCACTGGGTTCCGGGGCTGGGCGGCCGGCGCATCCCGCGGGCGGCGGCGACCGTCCCCGCCGGGCTGGGCGCTGCGGCCGTGACCGCGCTCTGCGCCGCGGTCACGCTGATCCCCGGCGGCCCTCTGGACAACCCCGACTTTCCCCGGGGCACCGCCGGCCTGGTGATGGACGCCTGCTACGCGCCGCTGCTGCTCTGGGGCCCGCTCGTAGCGGCGCTCACCGTCGCCTACGCCCGGCGTCGCCGCGCCGAAGCGGCGGCACCGACAGCGGAGTGAGCACCGGCAGCGGAGTGAGCGCCGGCAGCGGGACCGAACGCCGGAGGGCGCAGCCGGGCCCTCCCCGCCACCACCACCCGCTGCCGCTGCCGCTGATCAGCTCCTACGCCAGCGGCCCGACCTGGGTCGTCACCGTGGACGGCGCATCGGACGTCGGCGCGACGCTGCGGGCGTCGGCGATCTGTTCCACGGCGCCGCACACCCAGGTGTTCAACGGGCCGGTCGCGGTTCCGGCGCGGAGCCAGCAGGCCTTGCAGGCCCTGTGCCCGCCCGGCCAGTACGCCACCGGAGGCGGCGGGCACGTCGACCTCGGCGTCCTCAGCGTCGAGGAGTCCTTCGCCACCGGGAACGACCTAGGTGTACTGACCCGTGAGGTTGGGGACGCGGCTGGCGGATGGTTTGCCTGCGAGTGCGGTGTGTCCGCGGTGGTGATTGTAGGTGTGGAGCCAGTCGGGGTAGGCGTCGCGTCGTTCTTGCTCGGTGCGGAAGGTCGGCGGGTGGGGCCCGAGGAGCTTCCGCGATCCGTGGGCGATGACCTGCGGCGCGTGCGGGGCCGCCATGACACCGTTGCTGACGATCAGCTCCGGCGACTCGGACGGGACATGGGCGCCGCTGGAGGAGCAGGGCGTGCCGGCAGACGCGGAGGCCCGGCGCGACATCGACGACCCGGTCATGGTGCAGATCGGCCGGGGCTACAGCCTGCAGCTCTACTTCTGCCCGACGTCCTTCGACCACCCGCACCTCGACGTCATGCAGTAGCCGGCGGTCGGCCTCGCTGCGAGCACTGGAACGTTGCCCCGCAGGCCTGTTGGGGATCGGACGGTGAGCATCCCCGCCGTCCCGGCGCGACAGCCCAGGGCGTAGTGTGCGCGAAGTGAACGAACTGATCTTCCGGGCCAAGGACCGGTACCGTCCGTCCTGGTCGCACCTCCTGATGACGCTCGTCATCTTCGGCCTCGAAGGCTCCTTGGCCGTCGTCAAGATGGGTCCCACGGCCGGCGCTTGGCTGATCGGCGGGACGATTCTGCTCCTGATACCCCTCGGCTGCGTCACGTTCCGGAGCTGGTCCTCGGTCGGCCCAGCCGGAATAACCATCTGCTGGGGCCTCGGGCGCGGCCGCACCTACCCGTGGCACGAGGTCCAGTGGATCGACGTGCGGAAGATCGAGAGCCAGACCGGCGACTCGCAGGCGGCCCGGATGTTCCTCACGAGCGGGCGGCGCCGCTCGCTCCCCGGGCTCCAGAACAGCGACATGTACCCCGACTCCGAATTCGACGTCGACTTCCAGCGCGTCGTCAACTGGTGGGAACTGAGCACGGACGAGGCTGCTCGGATCCGGCCGCAGAAGCAGTTCCGGGACCGGATCTCGCCAACGGTGCTCGGCCTCCTCGTCGCGGTCCTCATCGCGGTCGTCGCCGGAGCCGTCTTCGTACTGATGCACTAGGACTGCCTGACACATGATCATCTGGCTGGTTCGCGGAGCCGGGGGATCAGGTAGGCCCGGACCAACGGCCGCGCGGTAGCGGTCGGCGAGGTTGCCGAAGCGCAGGGCGATCGCCCGGAACCGCTCAAGGCAGGCGAGTGGCCGGTCCTCCCCGGGAGCGGCCGAGGGCCTGGCTCCGCTCCCACGCCGCGTCCGTCACCCCACCTCGACCTGCCACAAGACCGATCATCAGACCGGCCTTAGAGTGCTTCCCGTGGCGGATCATCAGGACGAGACCAGGGCGGCCTACGACGGGGTCGTGGAGCTGTACGCATCACTGTTCGCGGACGGGCTGGAGGGACGGCCGTTCGCCCGGGCCATGATCGGCACCTTCGCCGAACTGGTGCGCGAAACGGGCAACCCGCGGGCAGCGGACGTCGGGTGCGGGCCCGGACATCTGACGGCCATGCTGCACGAACTGGGCCTGGACGCCTTCGGACTCGACCTCTCCCCGGGCATGGTCGACCACGCCCGGCGGGCCCATCCGGCGCTGCGCTTCCAGGAGGCGCGGATGGAGTCCCTGCCGGTCGAGGACGGCGCGCTCGGCGGCGTACTGGCCCACTACTCGATGATCCACACCCCGCCGGGGGAACTGCCGGAGCTGCTCGCCGAGCAGGTGCGCGTCCTTGCACCGGGCGGCCTGCTCCTGGTCTCCTTCTTCGGGACCGACGGACCGGAGCCGGTCCGATTCGACCACAAGGTGACGCCTGCCTTCAGCTGGCCGGTGGACCGCCTCGCCGAACTGCTGGCCGACGCCGGGCTCGTTCCCTTCGCCCGGCTGCTCCACGACCCGGCCTCCGAACGGGGCTTCCTCGACGCTCACCTGCTGGCCCGCCGTTCGTAGGGCCTGTACAACGATGCCCGCACGGCAACGCCACGTGTTGTGGCGAGGCTTCAGCCGCCTATCTCAGGCGCGAGGGGTACGCCTTCACGGTGCCCCGGCGCGGCAGCTACGTGAAGGACCGCACAAAGGAATAGCCCCGCCCAGGCGAACCCGGACGGGGCCGTTTCGAGGGGCGCTGATCAGCGAGGGGTGGGAACGACGAATCCCCGCGCCGGACCACCGGTCTCACGGGACATACCGTTGACGACCGTCCGTACTTCGTCGGTGATGTCCCGCCGGGCGACGGGGTCACTGCTGTCGTACACCCGCCATTGTCCGTCCGGATTGCCCAGATCTTCGGGGGACACGATTCCCCGAATGCCTAGCCGCCGAAGGGTGTTGGCCACTTGCTGGGCTTCCTTCTCGTCCACGTTTCCCGCCCTTTCGGAGTTCGGTGCGCCCAGGTTAGCGGGCGCTGCCGCCTCCACCTCCGCCCCCGTTGCAGTGCGACGCGCACCCGCCGGGGTTGATCGGTCCGCACCCGCCGGGCACCGGGGTGTGGGAGCAGTTCGCGGCCACGGACACCAGGGCGCGGGTCGGGCCGGTCCACAACTCGTGGTCCGGGGTGTAACCGGCCTCTTCGATGAGAGCCACGGTCCGGGCGAGCGCCTCCGCGTCGTGACGTGTCGGGTCGGGCCGCTCCGGGTAGTGGTGGACGAACCCGCCGATCTTGTCGCACAGTTCGGCGTACACGCGGGTGTGCAGGATGAGCGCGTGCCACCCCTCGTCCACGACGTTGGACGGCGTGACCCGCGCGTTGGGGAACGTGCGGGCGGTGGCGACGAACTTGAGCGCTTCGGTAACGATGCGCTCGGCCGTGCCCGTGGCCATACCGGGGTTGTTGTCCAGGACGGTGAAGGCAGCCCCGTCGAACTGCGCGGGGTCGAGCAGGTTGCGGACGACGGGGCCGGTGTCGCCGGGCGGACGTTCGGGCGTGGTCATACTGGTGTCTCCTCACATCGTGCGGAGTCCGGGCACCGATTGGTGGCCGGGTCGTGCGGTGTTGCGGAGCCCGCTCCGGTCGGCTGCCTGCCAGGGATAACCGGCCGGGGCGGGAGTCTTGGAGGGACCGTTTCAGTCGACTAGCTGTCCACAGGGGCAGCCGGCTGGAACGGGAGTCTCGCGGTAGCCGGCGGGCGTCCGACGCGGTTCCGCTCGTATTGGTTTTCGACCGTTGCTGCTGTCTCAGCGCACTTGAGCGCCCAGAAGACCGACTTGCCGTCATCCGTGGGGGTCCGGAACATGGCGAACGTCTCGCGGGTCGACCCGGTGATCGAGTCCTTCACGCGTCGCCGTGCGACGAACAGTCCCGCCCGGCCGTCCGTATGGACGTACCACTGTTGTAGCGACGGGAGAGCAAGGTCTTCGACGCACCCGCCCAGCTTCCGCAGAGGGCAGCCACAACCGGCCGCGCTCTCATCCGGATCGAACTCCGGGACGTAGACGGCGCTTTCAACGGCGTCGTACGGGTACGGCGCTTCCGGTTCGGCTGGCTGCCGTCTCAGGCGGGGCACGTCGGCTTGCCTTTCTGGTTGGCCGGGATCGGGCGCACGGGCTGCGGGGCCCGGAGCTGCCCAGCGCTGAGAAGGGGGACGTTCAACGCTGGGGTTGGTGCCCGTCTGAACGCGGGTTCCCCATGACTTCTTCGCGTCCGGGACAGGGGTCTAGAACGGCTTGCTCGTCGCCTTCTCATCGAGTCGCCGACGGAGCTTCATGCGGCAGGCGAGATCACGCCGGTATGGACTGATCAGCTTTACGGGCCAACACCATTGGAGGTACGCACCCCAGAGGACTTGAGCGCCCGTGACCGGATCAGTGACCACGAGCCGCAGCAGCCGACCGGCTCGCGCCGTTCGCCCGTACGGGTTCACGCAGCCACCGACACCGACTGTCGGACCGGCTTCCGGCCGACGACCTGAACGGCGGACTCGTCCGGGTGCGCCTTCAGGTAGTACAGCGGCAGCACGATGCCGAACCGACCGCACGAGCACTTGAAGTCGGTCATCTCGTCGGCAGGATCGGCAACCGGTTCGCCGCACTCACAAGCGGGGTCTTCGCTACTCACGTCTTCGGGCCTTCCTGAGGTCTGGGTTGCGCCTTTCAATAGAGCGCCGGAGACGACAACTCCGGCGCCGACAACGGTTTGCACGGCAAGGACGACGACCACCAGGCGGTAGCCGTACGGCTGTCCACGTATGGCTACTGCGGTCAGCAGCGTGGCGCCCAGGGCAACGACGAACGCCACCAGGACGACGGCCTCGAACCGGTAGAGCCTCACAGCGCCGGGTCCGCCGGCTGTGGATCCGAGTTGGTCGCCACGGGCTCGATCCGGTCCGGATTGACGGCCCACTCACGCCCACCGCCGGGCGGTCGCAGGTAGACCCTTCCGGCCTCCGTCGCCATGTATTCGCCGACTCGTCCGGTCCGCCGGTCACGCACCTGCTCGTGCGCTCGGGGGGTGTAGCGCATGGACGCCTCCTCTCCTTCCGCTGTTGCTCTGCGTGATGAGCATCGTCAACCGGGGTGACCAAGACAGCCCCCAAGGCAAGGACAGGAGGGCCTTGTTGGCTGTAGCGTTCAAGAACGCCCAAACGTCCGGGGGATCACTCTTGAACACCGAGCTTCGGCAAGCTATGGCGGAAGCCAACCTGACGGTCCGGCAACTGGCGGCCCGGATCGGGGTTACACCTAAGACCGTGGAACGCTGGATCGCGGATGCTTCGCTAGTCCCGCATCAGAAGAACAAGATCGACGCATGTGCGGCCTTAGGGGTTGATGAACAGGTGATTTGGCCCAACGCAGTTCGAGCTGCATTCAAGACCGGACCTGATCGGGAGGTGCACGCCACTTATCCCTACCGGTCCGCCTGCCCACGGTCCGTCTGGGGACAGCTCATCGACGGCGCTACGGATGAAATCTTCCTGGCTGGATACACCAACTATTTCGTCTGGTTGGAGCAACCCGCACTACAAAGGACTCTTCGACGCAAAGTCGAAGGCGGATGTCGAGTTCGATTCCTCCTGGGAAATCCGGAGTCCGAAACCACGCGCCAGCGCGAACTAGTCGAAGATGTCGCCCTGACCGTTTCAACGCGCATTCGAATCACGTTGGAGAACCTGGCAAAGCTTTCCGATGCGGAGGGAATCGAAGCCAGGTTCAGTGCCGCCGACGACGGGCCAAACCATGTCAGCCTGTCGGTCTTCCGCTTTGACAATGATGCTCTCGTGACTCCGCACCTTGCCCGGGTGGTTGGACATGATTCTCCAATGCTGCACCTCCGAAGGTGCCAAGATGGTGGGATTTTCGATCGATTCACCGAACATGCCGAAGAGCTTTGGGGGCGGGGAACTGAAACCCACTAGCTGCTTTCTTGGAAAACCAAAGAGAGCCCGTCCGGCCTTGTGATAGGCTCGGCGGGCTAATAGGAACCAAATAGGGCAGGCTCAAACTGTGTTACCGACCCCTTAAGGGGCGCCTTTCTCCAGGCCTCTCAACACGGCTTCGCCTACGCGGCAGGGCAGTTGATCACTGGGGGCGCCTGGGTCCGACGTCACACCCAGGGCGCGCGTTTTGAGCTGGGGCCGGGATCGCCGGCAAGTTGGACGTGGCAGCCGAGATCGATTTTCGGATCCAGCGACAGCGAATCCTCACCGATCTACCCCATCGGGAATTCCGATTCGTAATCCATGAGACAGCACTGCGCTTGCGATTCCCAGGCGATGCCGTGATGAGGGAGCAGCTCCTGCATCTGCTCGATATTTCAGAGCTTCCCAACGTCAGCATTCAGGTCTTGTCCTTCACTGCCGCGAAGAAGCCACCCCACACGGGCCAGTTCGTGCTTCTCGATCCCGGAGCATCAGACCTCTCCACGGTCATTGTGGATCATCCAAGCCACACCGAGTATCTTGGCGACCGGCGCTCGATCGAGAGTTACCGAACGACGTTCAACCAACTGAGCGAGCTTGCGCTGCCTTCCGTCGACACAAATCAGTCCCTGACCACACTCTCCTCCTCCCGCGACTCGTGGGGACTCATTCGACATCTCCTCTACTTGATCCAGACCTGAAGGGCGCGCCCGATGTCCGAACTTCGTTGGCAGAAGTCATCGTTCAGCGGCTCGAACGAGGGCGGCAGCTGTGTTGAACTCGCCTCCGGAGCTGGCGGCCTCGGCCACGTCCGTGAGTCCGACGACCCGGACGTCATCGTGACCACCACCGCCGCCAAGCTCCGCGCCTTCATCCTCGGGGTCAAGGCCGGCGAGTTCGACCACCTCGTCTGACCGGCCCGAGCCGGGGCGGTGGCCGCCACTTCGGCGGCCACCGCCCCCCTCACCAGGGCGCTACGGCCCTGTCGCACGTGGCGCCCGGGCAGCCGGTGGCGTAGGTCTGGGTCACGCCGATCGCCATCAGGTAGCGGTGACCCGCGTAGGCCTTGGCTTTGAGCCCCTCGGCGTCGACGCGCCGCCAGTCGAAGTACACGACCCGCTCGGAGTCCCGGTCCAGATACGGCTTCGCGTCCGGGCCGCTCAGGGACGACCGGTCGTCCCAACTGCCCATCACCAGCGGAATGCCCCTGCCGTCCGCGACTCCGACCGTCAGCGTGATCCCCTTCCGCCCGTCGCCGGGCACGTGGTCGACGCTGACCGTGTTCGGCCGGGCCAGCGCCTCCGCCGTCTGCTCGGCCGTCGCATCGCCGCCCGGGCTGTGCATGTGCCGCAGCTGCTGCACCAGGTTCTTGCCGTCGGATCGCACCTTCCAACCGAGCCCTTCTGCCGCCCGGTCCAGGTCGGCGAGCCGCTGCTCGATCTCGCCGTCGAACGCCGCGTACAGCACCGTCGTCCTCCGGCACACCACCGGTGACCAGGCCGGCTTGCTGCTGAAGGTCTCGCTGCGGGCCTCCGCATGACAGCGGTCGGCGACCGAGCTGTCCAGGACCTCCGCCCAGGGCGCCGCCGCCTTCAGCCGCGCCGTGTGCTCGTCGGCGAACGCCACCGCCCGGTCGTGGGCCTCACGCGTGTCGGCGGCGCGGGCCAGTCCCGCCGCGTCCGGCGCCTTGGGAACGGTGTTCAGATCGTAGAGAGCCCAGGCAAACACCGCGAGGACGATCACCGCCGCCGCCACGACCAGGCCGAGCAACGTCAGCAACACCCGCCGTATCCCGGACCGGACCGAGTCATCCCCCGCGCTCATGGCCACCACCGTAGCCACGGCCTCCCGCCAAACCCCGGCGCGAGATGCCTCCGAGACACCCCCGCAACGGGCCCGAGACTCGACGCAGGTCCACGCCCGCGCGGCCCCGGCAAACTCCGGCGGCCGCACCGGCTCCTCAACAACCCCGACGCGGTCACGTCACGTCCGAGTCAAAAGCTCGCCAAAGCCGTGGCGGCCTCCCCCTCCGCCGCGCTATCAACATGAGAGCAGGACCGCCGCCTGACGGTCCGGGACACGGGGGAACTTCACATGAGCAGCATCCGCGCCGGTAGAAGCACGCTGGCACTCGTCAGCCTCGCGGCAGTAGGCGCGCTGACCCTCACCGCTTGCAACGACGACAACTCGTCGGACACGGCCACGCACACTCCGCCCCCGGCCGCCGCCCCGACGACCCCGGCGGCCGCCCCGACCACGCCCGCCGCCGCGCCGACCACCCCGGCCGCCGCGAGCCCGTCCAGCAGCGCTCCGGCCGGCGCCACCGCCAGCGCGCCCGCGCCCGCGGCCGGCGGCGGCACGGACGCCACCCCGGGGCAGACCTTCAAGATCGGCCAGCCCGCGCAGGTGCAGTTCACCTCCGGCAGCACCAAGGGCGTCATCGCACTCGCCGTCAGCTCGATCGAGACGGGCGACCCGGCCGACCTGGACTCGCTCAAGCTCGGCGACAAGGTGAAGGGCCTCGTCCCGTACTACGTCCACTACTCGATCACCAACGCGGGGACCACCGACCTGTCCTTCACCAGCGTGGACCACATCAAGGGCCTCCTGCCGGACGGCAGCGAGGCCCAGGAGCTGATGATCATCGGCGGCTTCGCCAAGTGCCCGAGCTCCTCGCTCCCGAAGGGCTTCACCAACGGCCAGACCGCCCAGGGCTGCGCCGTCGCGCTCGCCCCGACGGCCACCAAGGTCACGGGCGCCGAGTACTGGGGCTCCCCCTACACCCTCGGCAAGGGCGCCATCTCCTGGAAGTAGCAGGTGCAGGGTGCGGGTGTCGGAGCCGGGCTTCCGCCGGCCCGGCACCCGTACCGGCCGCGACGGCGGCCCGGCGAGGCATCGGGCCGGACCCCCGGGGTACCGTCCCCCTCATGAACGAGTCCCGCCACCCGTCGCCCCGCCCCAACGCAGGGGCAGTCCGCTCCCTCCGGGCCCGCTACGCCCGCAGCTACCGGCTGCGGGTCGCCGCGCTGTTCGCGGGGGTCGTCCGCGATGGGCTCCTCGTCGCCTTCAAGGCCGTGGCGAAGTCGTCCCGCCGCCGCAACGCGGGCGACAGCGACTGCTGACGCCGCGCCGCGACCGGGGCCCACCCTGCTCAGCCCTGCGCCGGCGCCGGCGCGCCCACGGGCAGCAGGCCGCGCTCGCCGAAGACCTTCTTGGCGACGAACGTGGCGTTGAGGGCGCGGGGCATGCCGCAGTAGACGGCCGAGTGCAGCAGCGCCTCGACGATCTCCTCGGGGCCGAGGCCGACGTTGAGGGCGGCGTTGATGTGCACGTCCAGCTGCGGTTCGCAGCCGCCGAGGGCGGTGAGCATGCCGAGCGTGACCAGCTGCCGGTCACGGGGGGCCAGGCCGGGCCGGTCGTAGATGTCTCCGAAGGCCCAGGCGACGACCTGGTGGCCCAGCTCCGGCGAGATGTCCGCCAGTGCGTCGATGACCTTCTGCCCGCCCTCCCCGTCGACGCGGGTCAGGACCTCCATGCCGTGGTCGAAGCGCTCCTGGCGGGTCGCGGCGGGGGCGGGGACGGCGGGGGCAGCAGCAGCGGCGTTCTTCATGAGTGGTCCGTTTCCGCCGCCGGAACGGCAGCTGTTCGTTGCGGGTGGTCCTGCACTCCGGCCGCGGGATTCGCGTCTCCGCCGGCCACACCAAGGACAGTAGGAGTTGGAGTCCGCTCTAGGGCAAGCATCGCCGCAGCGCCCACACGGAGCCCCGCACACAACCCTGCGCATCCCCCTGGCGCAATTCTCCGTACTGTGTATAGTGTACTGCGTACGGGATATTTGCCGACGAGAGGGCCTTCATCCATGCAGATCACCGCTGCCGCCGTTTCGCTCACCGTCGAGGACGAGGCCGCCTCCTCGGCGTTCCTCCAGAAGCACTTCGGGTTCGCCGAGCAGATGGCGGCCGACGGGTTCGTCTCGCTCGGGCGGGAGGACTCCGGGATGAACGTGATCTTCCTGCGGCGTGGGATCGAGGTCCTGCCGGAGGGGTTCCGGGACCAGCACGCGGCCGGGCTGATCCTCGCCTTCAACGTCACCGATCTGGAGGGCGAGGAGGCGCGGCTCCGCGGGGAGGGCATGAAGATCACCATGCCCCTGCTGGAGGAGCCGTGGGGCGAGAAGCTGTTCCAGGTCACCGACCCGAACGGGGTCGTGATCCAGCTGGTCGAGTGGGTTCAGCAGTAGGACCAAGGGCAGTAGCAACAGGGCCGTAGCGGCCGGCCAGTAGCACAAACGACGGCGCCCTCATGACCCAGGCCATGGGGGCGCCGTCGTCGTACGGACCTCAGTCGACGGTCCAGGTGTCGTTCCCGGCCAGCAGCGCGGCCAGCTCGCCCTGGCCGTGGTGGGCGACCGCCGTGGCGAGCTGGGAGGCCATCAGCTCGTCGTACACCGGGCGCTGCACGCTCCGCAGCACGCCGATCGGGGTGTGGTGCAGCGTGTCCGTGTCGGCGATCCGGGAGAGGGCGAACGCCCCGGCCGGGCCGGCGGCATGGGCGTCGTGGACGACCACCGAGGCCTCGTTGCCGGCGGTGACGGCGTCGACGAACAGCTCGCCGTCCGGGCTGCGGAAGACGCCCTGGGAGCGGTCCGTGCCGAACCGGATCGGCTGCCCGTGCTCCAGGCGGATCAGCGCCTCGTCCCGGGTGTTCGGCTCCTTCAGGACCTCGAAGGCGCCGTCGTTGAAGATGTTGCAGTTCTGGTAGATCTCCACCAGCGCCGTGCCCTCGTGCTCCGCCGCCGCCCGCAGCACCGACTGGAGGTGCTGGCGGTCGGAGTCGATGGTCCGCGCGACGAACGACGCCTCCGCGCCGATCGCCAGGGAGAGCGGGTTGAACGGGGCGTCCAGCGAGCCCATCGGCGTCGACTTGGTGATCTTGCCGACCTCGCTGGTCGGCGAGTACTGGCCCTTGGTGAGGCCGTAGATCCGGTTGTTGAAGAGCAGGATCTTCAGGTTGACGTTACGCCGCAGCGCGTGGATCAGGTGGTTGCCACCGATCGAGAGCGCATCACCGTCACCCGTCACCACCCAGACGCTCAAGTCCTGCCGGGACGACGCGAGCCCCGTGGCGATGGCCGGCGCCCGGCCGTGGATCGAGTGCACGCCATAGGTGTTCATGTAGTACGGGAACCGCGACGAACAGCCGATCCCGGAGACGAAGACGGTGTTCTCCCGCTTGATCCCCAGCTCCGGCATGAAGGCCTGCACGGCCGCCAGGATCGCGTAATCACCGCAGCCCGGGCACCAGCGCACCTCCTGGTCGGTCTTGAAGTCCTTGGCGCTCTGCGGCGTGTCGTCCTTCGGGACCAGCTTCAACGAGGGGAACTTCTCACTCATCGGTTGTCCTCCTCGCTCGCCGGTGCGGCCGCCGGGTTGCTCGCCGACTCGTCCAGATTGCCGATCGCCGCCCACAGCACGTCGGCCAACTGCGCCGCCTTGAACGGTAGTCCGCGCACCTGGTTGTAGGACTGCGCATCCACCAGGTACTTGGCGCGCAGCAGCAGCGCCAGCTGCCCGAGGTTCATCTCGGGGACGATGACCTTGTCGTAACTCTTCAGCACCGCGCCGAGATTGGCCGGGAAGGGATTCAAATTCCGCAGGTGGGCCTGGGCGACATGGCCGCCGTCCGCGCGGACCCGGCGGACGGCGGCGGTGATCGGCCCGTAGGTCGAGCCCCAGCCGAGCACCAGCACGCGTGCCTCACCGGACGGATCGTCGACATCGATGGCAGGAACGGTGATCCCGTCCACCTTGGCCTGCCGGGTGCGGACCATGAAGTCGTGGTTGGCCGGGTCGTACGAGATGTTGCCGGTGCCGTCCTGCTTCTCGATGCCGCCGATCCGGTGCTCCAGGCCCGGCGTACCGGGGACCGCCCACGGGCGGGCCAGCGTCTGCGGGTCCCGCAGGTACGGCCAGAACGCGCCGTCCTCCCGGTTCGGACCGGTCGCGAAGTCCGGTTCGATCGCGGGCAGTTCGTCGACCTCCGGGATCCGCCAGGGCTCGGAGCCGTTGGCCAGGTAGCCGTCCGACAGCAGGAACACCGGCGTCCGGTAGGTGACCGCGATGCGTGCCGCCTCCAGCGCCGCGTCGAAGCACTCGGCCGGGGTGGCCGGGGCCACGATCGGCACCGGGGCCTCGCCGTTGCGCCCGAACATCGCCTGGAGGAGGTCCGCCTGCTCGGTCTTGGTCGGCAGACCGGTGGACGGGCCGCCGCGCTGGATGTCGACCACCAGCAGCGGCAGTTCGAGCGAGACGGCCAGGCCGATGGTCTCGCTCTTGAGCGCCACGCCCGGGCCCGAGGTGGTCGTCACGCCGAGCGCGCCGCCGAAGGCCGCACCCAGCGCCGCGCCGATGCCGGCGATCTCGTCCTCGGCCTGGAAGGTGCGTACGCCGAAGTTCTTGTGCCTGCTCAGCTCGTGCAGGATGTCCGAGGCCGGGGTGATCGGGTACGAGCCGAGGTAGAGCGGCAGCCCGGAGCGCTCGGCGGCGGCGATCAGGCCGTAGGACAGGGCCAGGTTGCCGGAGATGTTGCGATAGCGGCCCGGGGGCAGCTTCGCCGGCGACACCTCGTAGGAGACCGCGAAGGACTCCGTCGTCTCGCCGAAGTTCCAGCCCGCCCGGAAGGCGCTGATGTTGGCCTCGGCGATCTGCGGCTTCTTGGCGAACTTGGTGCGCAGGAAGGACTCGGTGCCGCGGGTGGGCCGGTGGTACATCCAGGAGAGCAGGCCCAGGGCGAACATGTTCTTCGCCCGCTCGGCGTCCTTGCGCGCCAGACCGCTTTCCTTGAGCGCCTCCAGGGTCAGCGTGGTCAGCGGCACCTTGTGCAGGTGGAACGCCTCCAGCGAGCCGTCGGCCAGCGGGTCGGCCGGGTAGCCGACCTTGGCCAGGGCGCGCTTGGTGAACTCGTCGGTGTTGACGATGATCTCCGCGCCGCGCGGCAGGTCCGGCAGGTTCGCCTTGAGGGCGGCCGGGTTCATCGCCACCAGGACGTTGGGCGCGTCCCCCGGGGTCAGGATGTCGTGGTCGGCGAAGTGCAGCTGGAAGGACGAGACACCCGGCAGCGTCCCGGCAGGGGCCCGGATCTCGGCCGGGAAGTTGGGCAGGGTGGAGAGGTCGTTTCCGAAGGACGCCGTCTCCGAGGTGAATCGGTCACCGGTGAGCTGCATCCCGTCGCCGGAGTCTCCGGCGAACCGGATGATCACCCGGTCCAGTCTGCGGATCGGCTTGGCGCGCCTGGGCTGCGGACTCGTCGGCGCGGCGACACCGGAACGGTCCTCACCCGTCCCGGAGCGGCCCTGACCGCCGTCCGAGCCGTCCACTGCTTCTGACTGATCGACCTGACTGGTCACTGCCGCGGACCTCCTCGTGGGCACCAGCCGCGGGCGTGAGCCGTGTGCCCCGTCCGCCTGGTGCACCTCTCGCATCCTATGCGGGTAAGGATTGCCTTGGACGGAACTACCGGATGCGGCGGCAAATCGCTGCCACATTGGGTACAACGCCTTGAATCCGCGCTCCCATACCGGGCCGGAGTACCGGCACGGGAGTGCGGGCCGGGGAATGCCGGCACGGCGTGCGAGCCCGGGAATACCGGCCCCGGCGTACCGGCACAGGAGTGCGGGCCGGGGAATGCCGGCCCGGGAATACCGGCCCCGGTGTACCGGCCCGGGAGTGCGGGCTAGGAGTTCAGGTAGGTGAGCACCGCCAGCACCCGGCGGTGGTCCTCCGGGCTCTGGGCCAGACCCAGCTTGAGGAAGATGTTGCTGACGTGCTTCTCCACCGCGCCGTCCGAGACCACCAGCTGCTTGGCCACCGCGGTGTTGGTCCGGCCCTCGGCCATCAGCCCGAGCACCTCGCGCTCGCGCGGGGTCAGCCCGGCCAGCACGTCACTCTTGCGGCTGCGGCTGAGCAGCTGCTGCACGACCTCCGGGTCCAGCGCGGTGCCGCCCCCGGCGACCCGGACCACCGCGTCCACGAACTCGCGCACCTCGGCGACCCGGTCCTTCAGCAGGTAGCCCACACCCCGGGTGGAGCCGGCCAGCAGCTCGGAGGCGTACCGCTCCTCCACGTACTGCGAGAGCACCAGCACGCCCAGCTCCGGGTAGAGACCACGGAGCGTGACGCAGGCGCGGACGCCCTCGTCGGTGTGGGTGGGGGGCATCCGGACGTCGGCGACCACCACGTCGGGCAGCGCACCGTCGGCGGCCAGGTCGTGGACGGCCTTCAGCAGCGCCTCGCCGTCCCCGACGCCCGCCACGACCTCCAGACCCCGGTCGGTGAGCAGCCTGGTCAGGCCCTCCCGCAGCAGTACGGAGTCCTCGGCGATGACGACGCGAAGCATGGTGGCCTTCCGGGTTGGTACGGCTGCGGGCTGGGCTGACGGGTGTCAGTCTTCCCTACTCGTAAGGCCGTCGGGCAATAAATCGCACCGGGCTGCACCACCGGGCACCACCGGGCAGGGACGGAGGACCAACCGGGCCGCACCGGAGCACCGCCCGGCACGGCCGAACACCGCCCGGCACGGCCGAGGGCCGCCAGGCACGGCCGAGGACCGCCGGGCGCCGAGGCCGGATCGCCGCGCGCGACGGCACCCCGGCCCCCGGCCGCCCGCCTCACATGGTGCGGATGGCCACCGCGTCGCACAGGCCCTGCAGCGCCGCCTTGGCGGCGCCGTCCGGCAGCGGGTCGAGCAGCGCGCGGGCCTCCTCCGCGTGTCGCAGCGTCTCCCGGCGGGCGTGCTCCAGCGCCGGGTGGCGGCGCAGCAGCCGCAGCGCCTCGGCGTGCCGCTCGTCGTCGCCGAGGTCGCCGTCGATCAGCTCGCGCAGCCGCAGGTCGGCCGGGTCGGACTCGTCCACCGGCATCTGCCGGAGCAGCAGGGTGGGCAGGGTCGGCACGCCCTCGCGCAGGTCGGTCCCGGGAGTCTTGCCGGACTCGTGGCCGTCACTGGCGATGTCGAGCACGTCGTCGGCCAGCTGGAACGCGATGCCGATGCGCTCGCCGTAGGCGCTGAGGATGTCCGTCACCCAGGGCTCGGCACCGGCCAGCAGTGCTCCTATCCGGCAGGAGACGGCGATCAGCGAGCCGGTCTTGCCGGCCAGCACGTCCAGGTAGTGGCGCAGCGGGTCGTCGTCCGGGCCGGGGCCGGCGGTCTCCAGGATCTGACCGGTGACCAGCCGCTCGAAGGCGTCGGCCTGTACGCGGACGGCATCGGGGCCGAGGTCGGAGAGCACCTGGGAGGCGCGGGAGAAGAGGAAGTCACCGGTGAGGATGGCGACCGAGTTGTCCCAGCGCGAGTTGGCACTGGGGGCGCCGCGGCGAACGGGGGCCTCGTCCATCACGTCGTCGTGGTACAGCGTCGCGAGGTGGGTCAGCTCGACGACGACGGCGGCCGGCACCACGCCGGGCGCGTTGGCGTCGCCGAACTGGGCGGCGAGCATCACCAGCAGGGGGCGGAAGCGCTTGCCGCCCGCTTCCATCAGGTGGCTGGCGGTGACGGTGATGAAGGGGACGTCGCTCTTGACGGCCTCCATGAGCGCCGCCTCCACCGCGTCCATCCCGGCCTGGACGTCACGGGTCAGATCGCGGTCCTGCACGCTGAGCCCAAAGGGTCCCACGACGGTCACGAAGACCACTCCTCTGTCCCTGGTCGATCTAGCGGCCTGGTCCCTGAGTGCCGCCGCTTGGCCATACAGGCAGGGTATCCGGTCGCGAGTGGATCACTGCACGGGCGTGCGGGTCCTGTCATGGTCGGGCTGGACCCGCAGGTCGGAGCCGGTCCGGAAGCGGCGCGTCCGGACCGCGCGGAGTGTTGCGCGGCCCGGACGGTGAAGCGCCGACGGGTGATCGGCCCGGGGCTCAGCGGACGAAGAGCGAGGCCTTCGACGCCAGGTCCAGGAAGTACTGCGGAAGCAGGCCGAGGCCGAGGGTGACGAGGACGCCGAAGCCGATCGCGGTGGCCGTGAAGGCGCTCGGGATGGCCACGGTCGGGCCGCCCGGCTGCGGGTCGGAGAAGAACATCAGCACGATCACCCGGATGTAGAAGAACGCGGCCACCGCCGAGCTGAGCACACCGACGATCACCAGCGGGGTCGCCCCGCCGGCTGCGGCGGCCTGGAAGACCGCGAACTTCCCGGTGAAGCCCGAGGTGAGCGGGATGCCCGCGAAGGCCAGCAGGAAGAGCGCGAACACGGCCGCGACCAGCGGCGAGCGCCGGCCCAGCCCTGCCCAGCTGGACAGGTGGGTCGCCTCGCCCTTGGAGTCGCGCACCAGGGTGACCACGGCGAAGGCGCCGAGCGTCACGAAGGAGTACGCCAGCAGGTAGAACAGCACCGAGCTGAGGCCCTGCTTGTTGGTGGCGATCACGCCGGTCAGGATGAAACCGGCGTGCGCGATGGAGGAGTAGGCGAGCAGCCGCTTCACGTCCTGCTGGGTGACGGCCAGGACGGCGCCGACCACCATCGTCAGGATCGCCACGCCCCAGAGCACCGGCCGCCAGTCCAGCCGCAGACCGGGGAAGGCCACGTAGAACAGCCGGAGGAGGGCGCCGAACGCGGCCACCTTGGTCGCGGCCGCCATGAAACCGGTGACCGGGGTCGGCGCGCCCTGGTAGACGTCCGGGGTCCACGAGTGGAACGGCACCGCGCCGACCTTGAAGAGCAGGCCGACCGCGAGCATCGCCAGGCCCACCAGCAGCAGCGCGTCGTTCTGGGTGGTGGAGAGGAGCGCCGGGGTGGCCAGCGCCTTGCCGGAGATGACGTCGGCGATGTCGCCCAGCCGGACGCTGCCCGCGTACCCGTACAGCAGGGCGGTGCCGAACAGGAAGAACGCCGAGGCGAAGGCCCCGAGGAGGAAGTACTTGACCGCCGCCTCCTGGGAGAGCAGCCGGCGGCGCCGGGCCAGCGCGCAGAGCAGGTAGAGGGGGAGGGAGAAGACCTCCAGCGCCACGAACATGGTCAGCAGGTCGTTGGCGGCGGGGAAGAGCAGCATCCCGCCGACCGCGAACATGGTGAGCGGGAAGACCTCGCTGGTGGCGAAGCCCGCCCGGACTGCGGCGCGCTCCTGCTCGCCGCCCGGCGTGGCGGCGGCCTGCGCGGCGAAGGCGTCGGCCGGCTCACCGCCCGCCTTGGGCTCCAGCTTCCGCTCGGCGTAGGTGAGCACCGCGACCACGGCGGCCAGCAGGATCACGCCCTGCAGGAAGAGCGCCGGGCCGTCGAGCGCGACCGAGCCCATCGCCAGCAGGTCGACCTTGGTGGAGCCGTAACCCTGGGAGGCGAGCACCACCACGGCGGTGAACGCTCCGGCCAGGCCGAGCAGGGCCAGCCAGACCTGCGCCCAGTGCCGGTGCCGGCGGGGCAGGAAGGCCTCCAGCAGGATGCCGGCCACGGCGGTGCCGAAGACCACCAGCATCGGGGAGAGCTGTCCGTACTCGACATGCGGCGCCGGGATGCTCTGGGTGTTGCCGCCGGCGGCGGCGAGCCATCCGGTGGTGCTCACTTGTGCTCACCTCCTGAGGTGGCGTCTCCGTGGGCGGCGACCGGGTGGGCCGGCGCCGGGTCGGACTGGTGGACCTGCGAGAGGGTCGCGTCCACCGCCGGGTTGACGATGTCGGTGAGCGGCTTCGGGTAGACGCCGAGCAGGACGGTCAGGGCCAGCAGCGGGGCGACCACCACGAGTTCGCGCACCTTGAGGTCGGGCATGGTGCGCACGCTCTCCTTGACCGGGCCGGTCATGGTGCGCTGGTAGAGCAGCAGGGCGTAGAGCGCGGCGAGCACGATGCCGAAGGTGGCGACGATGCCGATCGCCGGGTACCGGGTGAACGTGCCGACCAGGACGAGGAACTCGCTGACGAACGGCGCCAGGCCGGGCAGCGAGAGGGTGGCCAGGCCGCCGATCAGGAACGTCCCCGCGAGCACCGGGGCGACCTTCTGCACACCGCCGTAGTCGGCGATCAGCCGGGAGCCGCGGCGGGAGATCAGGAAGCCGGCCACCAGCATCCACGCGGCGGTGGAGATGCCGTGGTTGACCATGTAGAGGGTGGCTCCGCTCTGGCCCTGGCTGGTCAGCGCGAAGATGCCCATGATGATGAAGCCGAAGTGCGAGATGGAGGCGTAGGCGACCAGCCGCTTGATGTCCTTCTGGCCGATGGCGACCAACGCGCCGTAGATGATCCCGATCGCCGAGAGGACGAGGATCGCCGGGGCGAAGGTCTTCGAGGCGTCCGGAAAGAGGCCGAGGCAGAAGCGGAGCATCGCGAAGGTGCCGACCTTGTCGACCACCGCGGTGATCAGCACGGCCGTTCCGGCGGTGGACTCGCCCATCGCGTTCGGCAGCCAGGTGTGCAGCGGCCAGAGCGGGGCCTTCACGGCGAAGGCGAAGAAGAAACCGAGGAACAGCGCCTTCTCGGCGGTGCCGCTGAGCACCAGCCTGCCGTCGGCGATCGCGCCGGTCAGCGTCGGGAGGTCGAAGGTGGCGAAGCCCTGGTCCTGCGCTATCACGTACAGGCCGATCACGGCGGCCAGCATGATCAGGCCGCCGAGCAGGTTGTAGAGCAGGAACTTCACCGCGGCGTACGAGCGCTGACGCGCCGACTCGGGCCCGCCCGCCTTGTCGCCGAAGCCGCCGATCAGGAAGTACATCGGGATCAGCATGGCTTCGAAGAAGACGTAGAAGACGAAGACGTCGGTGGCGTAGAAGGAGACGATCACCATCGCCTCGACCGCCAGGATCAGGGCGAAGAAGCCCTGGGTGCGCCTGCGGTTCTCGAAGGTGCCGTCCGGCGCGGCCGGCGCCGGGTCGGCGTCGTGCCAGGAGGCCAGCATCACGATCGGCACGAGCACGGCGGTGAGCAGCGCCAGCACGGTGCCGATGCCGTCCACGCCGAGCGAGAAGGTGATGCCGAAGGAGCGGATCCAGCTGTAGGACTCGGTCAGCTGGTACCGCGCGCCGCCCGGATCGAACTGCCCGGCCACGGCGGCGGCCAGGGCCAGGGTGACGGCCGAGACGCCGAGCGCGACGGCCTTGGTGGTCCGCCGCCGGGCCTCGGTGGACCCGGCGGGCAGTGCGGCGGTGAGCACCGCGCCGGCCGCCGGGACGGCGCAGGTGGCGGACAGCAGGGCACTCATCGCCACACCCCCGGAGATGAACTGGGCCTATTCATCAGACGGACCTCATCAGGAGAGTCGTGGCGACCAGCACCAGCGTGCCGCCGAACATGGAGAGCGCGTACGAGCGGACGTAGCCGTTCTGGATCCGCCGCAACCGGCTGGAGATGCCGCCGATGGTGGCGGCCAGGCCGTTGACGAAGCCGTCCAGCCCGCGACTGTCGAAGAAGACCAGGGCCGCGGTGAGCGCCGAGCCGGGCCGGACCAGGACGGCGTGGTTGAAGTCGTCCTGGAGCAGGTCGCGACGGGCGGCCCGGGTGAGCGGGGAGCCGACCGGCGGCACCACGGGGACGGCGGAGCGCCCGTACATCACGTACGAGAGCGCGACGCCGGCCAGCATGCAGACCGTCGCGAGCAGCGTGACCACCGACGGGCTGAGCGGCGAGTGGCCCTCCTCGTACCCGGTGACCGGCTCCAGCCAGTCCAGGAAGGAGTTGTTCAGGACGAACAGGCCGCCCGCGAAGACCGAACCGAAGGCCAGCAGGATCATCGGGGTGGTCATCGTCTTCGGCGACTCGTGCGGGTGCGGGTCGTGGCCCTCGGCGTCGGGCTGCCAGCGCTTCTCGCCGAAGAAGGTCATGATCATCACCCGGGTCATGTAGAACGCGGTGACGGCCGCGCCGACCAGGGTGCAGAGTCCGAGGATCCAGCCCTCGGTGCCGCCCTTGGCGAAGGCCGCCTCGATGATCTTGTCCTTGGAGAAGAAGCCGGACAGGCCCGGGAAGCCGATGATGGCCAGGTAGCCGAGGCCGAAGGTGACGAAGGTGATCGGCATGTACTTGCGCAGGCCGCCGTAGTGACGCATGTTCACCTCGTCGTTCATGCCGTGCATGACCGACCCGGCGCCGAGGAACAGCCCGGCCTTGAAGAAGCCGTGCGTGACCAGGTGCATGATCGCGAAGGCGTACCCGATCGGGCCGAGGCCGGCCGCCAGGATCATGTAGCCGATCTGCGACATGGTCGAGCCGGCCAGCGCCTTCTTGATGTCGTCCTTGGCACAACCGATGATCGCACCGAAGAGCAGCGTGACCGCGCCGACCACCACCACGGCGGTCTGGGCGTCCGGCGCCAGGTTGAAGATCGGGCCGGAGCGGACGATCAGGTAGACGCCGGCGGTCACCATCGTGGCCGCGTGGATCAGGGCCGAGACCGGGGTCGGACCCTCCATGGCGTCCCCGAGCCAGGACTGCAGCGGCACCTGGGCGGACTTGCCGCAGGCCGCCAGCAGCAGCATCAGACCGATCGCGGTCAGCTTGCCCTCGCTCGCCTGGCCCGCGCCGTCGAAGACCGGCTCGAACGTGAAGGAACCGAACTCCGCGAACATCAGCATGATCGCGATGGAGAGGCCCATGTCGCCGACGCGGTTGACGATGAACGCCTTCTTGGCGGCCGTCGCGGCGCTCGGCTTGTGCTGCCAGAAGCCGATCAGCAGGTACGAGGCGAGGCCGACGCCCTCCCAGCCGAAGTACAGCAGCAGGTAGTTGTCGGCGATCACCAGCAGCACCATGGCCGCCAGGAAGAGGTTCAGGTACGCGAAGAAGCGGCGCCGGCGCTCGTCGTGCGCCATGTACCCCACCGAGTAGAGGTGGATCAGCGTGCCCACGCCGGTGATCAGCAGGACGAAGGTCATCGAGAGCTGGTCGAGCCGGAACGCCATGTCGGCCTGGAAGCCGTTCACCGGGATCCAGGTGTACAGGTATTTGGTGACGGCGCGGTCCTCGGCGTCACGGCCCAGCATGGCCGAGAACAGGGCGAGCCCGAAACCGAAGGAGAGCGCGGCGAGCGCGGTGGCGAGCCAGTGACCGAAGCGGTCGAAGAGCGGGCCGCCGAGCAGCAGCAGGGCAGCACCGGCCAGCGGGGCCGCCACCAGCAGCGGAATGAGAGAGTTCACCGAAGGCCCTCCGCCTACAGCTTCATCAGATTGCTGTCGTCGACCGAAGCGGAGTGCCTGGTCCGGAAGATGGAGACGATGATGGCGAGGCCGACCACGACCTCGGCCGCCGCGACCACCATGGTGAAGAACGCGATGATCTGGCCGTCCAGATTGCCGTGCAGCCGGGAGAAGGTGACCAGGGCCAGGTTCGAGGCGTTGAGCATCAGCTCGACGCACATGAACAGGACGATCGCGTTGCGCCGGATCAGCACGCCGGAGGCGCCGATGGTGAACAACAGGGCGGAGAGATAGAGGTAGTTGACCGGATTCACTCCGCGCCCTCCTCGTCGTGGCCGTTCGGAGCGGCGTGGTTGTTGGTCGCCGCCGGCTCCAGCTCCTTGTGCGAGCCGTTGCGCGGACCCTTGAGGGGACCGGTCACCGGCGGGCGCTCGGACGGTGCGCGGCCCAGCCAGTCGGCGGTGGTGGACTCCAGCTCGGCCATCCGCCGGAGCATCTCCTGGCTGACGTCGCGGATCTGGCCACGCTCGCGCAGGGTCTCCATCACCGAGTCCTCGGCGATCGTGCCGTCCGGCAGCAGGCCGGGGATGTCCACCGCGTTGTGCCGGGCGTAGACGCCGGGCGCGGGCAGCGGCGGGACCTGGATGTTGTCCTGGATCCGCTGGGCGGCCAGCTCGCGCTGGGTCTTCGGGGCCTTCACGTGCTCGCGGTGCGTCAGCACCATGGCGCCGATCGCGGCCGTGATCAACAGTGCGCCGGTGACCTCGAAGGCCCAGACGTACTTGGTGAAGATCAGCCGGGCCAGGCCCTGGACATTGCCCTCGGCGTTGGCCTCGGCGAGGCCGGTGAAGGTGTCCAGCTTGGCGTTGGCGATGCCCGCCATCAGCAGCACGCCGAAGCCGAGCCCGCAGAGCACCGCGGCGAACCGCTGGCCCTTGAGCTGCTCCTTCAGCGAGTCGGCGCTGGTGACGCCGACCAGCATGACCACGAAGAGGAAGAGCATCATGATCGCGCCGGTGTAGACGACGATCTGCACCACACCCAGGAAGACCGCACCCTGGGCCATGTAACAGACCGCCAGGGCGAGCATGGTGGCCGCCAGGCAGAGCGCGCTGTGCACGGCCTTCTTCATCAGCAGCATGCCGAGCGCGCCGCCGACGGCGATCACCGCGAGCACCCAGAACTGGACGGCCTCGCCGGTGGAGGTCGCGCCCGTCACGGCGGCGAGGTCGAGGGAGGTGGAGGCGGCGGTCACTGCTGGGCCTCCTTCTCCCGGGCGGTGCGCTCCTGCTGGACCGTCCCCGGCGCCGCCGCGGTGATCTCGCCCCGGTAGTAGGCGCCCTCGTCGGTGCCCGGGAAGATCGCGTGCGGGG
This sequence comes from Kitasatospora sp. NPDC032757, assembly GCF_055579305.1. Classification (NCBI taxonomy): domain Bacteria; kingdom Bacillati; phylum Actinomycetota; class Actinomycetes; order Kitasatosporales; family Streptomycetaceae; genus Kitasatospora; species Kitasatospora sp. NPDC032757. Next base: position 153,277 of record NZ_JBVINN010000012.1, read on the forward strand.
TGTCGACCATGCCCTCGGAGAGGCCGACCAGCAGCTGCTCCTTGGTGAAGATGAGGTCCTTGCGGGAGGAGTCCGCGAGCTCGTACTCGTTGGTCATGGTGAGCGCGCGGGTCGGGCAGGCCTCGATGCAGAGGCCGCAGAGGATGCAGCGGGCGTAGTTGATCTGGTACACCACGCCGTACCGCTCGCCGGGCGAGTAGCGCTCCTCCTCGCGGTTGTCGGCGCCCTCGACGTAGATCGCGTCGGCCGGGCAGGCCCAGGCGCAGAGCTCGCAGCCGACGCACTTCTCCAGGCCGTCCGGGTGCCGGTTCAGCTGGTGGCGGCCGTGGAAGCGCGGAGCGGTGGGCTTCTTCTGCTCCGGGTACTGCTCGGTGAGCCGCTTCTTGAACATGGCCTTGAAGGTCACGCCGAAGCCGGCGGCCGGCCCGAGGACGGAAGGCTTGTCGGGCCGGTCTGGCCGGTCGCCGCTGCCGTTCTGGTCGGACGACATCTCGGTTCAGCTCCCTTCGGAATGGTCGGCCCCGTTGAGGGCGTCCTGGAGTTGCTTCGGGGCGCGGCTGCGCCGGCGCGGGACCGGCGGGAGCTCCTGACCGGGCAGCGGGGGCACCGGGTACCCGCCCGCCATCGGGTCGAACGCTCCCCCGGGCTTCGGCCGGGGGGTGCCCGCACCGCCGGACGGCGCCGCCTCCTCCTCCGGCTCGGGCTTGCGCCTCATGACGTCCCGGGCCAGGGCGAGCAGCAGGATCGCGCCCGCCGGGGCACCGACGTACAGCACCACCTCGCCGAAGTCGTAGCCGTCGTTCCGCAGCGCCCGGACGCTGGCCACCATGACCAGCCAGACCAGCGAGACCGGGATCAGGACCTTCCAGCCCAGCTTCATGAACTGGTCGTAGCGGAGCCTGGGCAGGGTGCCGCGCAGCCAGATGAAGAAGAACAGCAGCAGCTGGATCTTGAGCGTGATCCAGAGCATCGGCCACCAGCCGTGGTTGGCCCCCTCCCAGAAGGTGGAGACCGGCCAGGGCGCGCGCCAGCCGCCCAGGAAGAGGGTGGACGCGACCGCCGAGACGGTGACCATGTTGACGTACTCGGCCAGCATGAACATCGCGAACTTCAGCGAGGAGTACTCGGTGTTGAAGCCGCCGACCAGCTCGCCCTCGGCCTCCGGGAGGTCGAACGGCGCCCGGTTGGTCTCGCCCACCATCGCGATGATGTAGACGATGAAGGAGACCGGCAACAGCACCGCGAACCAGGTCGGCTGCTGCGAGGCGACGATCTCCGAGGTGGACATCGAGCCCGAGTAGATGAACACCGCCGCGAAGGAGAGGCCCATCGCGATCTCGTAGCTGATCATCTGGGCCGACGAGCGGATCCCGCCGAGCAGCGGGTACGTCGAGCCGGACGACCAGCCGGCCAGCACGATGCCGTAGATGCCGACCGAGGCGGTCGCCAGGATGTAGAGCAGCGCCACCGGGAAGTCGGTCAGCTGGAGCGGCGTCCGGGTACCGAAGATCGACACCTCGTCGCCGGCCGGGCCGAAGGGGATCACCGCGAAGGCCATGAACGCGGGGATGGCGCAGACGATCGGGGCCAGGATGTAGACCACCTTGTCGGCGCTCGTGACCACGAGGTCTTCCTTGAGCGCCAGCTTCACGCCGTCGGCGAGCGACTGCAGCATGCCCCAGGGGCCGTGCCGGTTGGGGCCGATGCGCAGCTGCATCCAGGCCACGACCTTGCGCTCCCAGACGATCGCGATCAGGACCGTGCCGACCAGGAACGCGAAGCAGAAGACCGCCTTGAGCAGCACCAGCCACCAGGGGTCGCGGCCGAAGAAGCCCAGGGTCTCGTACGCGGCGAGGTTCACTGCTCCTCCTCCGTGGTCGTGGTGGACTTGGCGCCGGGGGTGGCCTCGGCGGACTCGGTGGTCGCGGTGAGGGGCGCGGCGGTCGGAGCGGTGGCGGCCTGGGTGGTCGCGGTGGCGGTCGCGGTGACGGCCTCGGTGGTCGCGGTGACGGTCGGGGCGGCCTCGGTGGTCGCGGTGACGGCCTCGGTGATGGTGTCGGCCGCGATGGTGACCAGGTGGCCGACGGTGGTGCCGAGGGCCCGGTAGGCCCCGCCCGGGGAGGAGTTGAGCGGGATCCAGACCGTGCGGTCCGGGATGTCCTTGGTGATCTCCAGCGGCAGCGTCAGCGAACCGGCCGGGCCGGTCAGCCGCAGTGCGGCGGTGCCGGTGTGGGCCGTGCCGGTGTGGGCCGTGCCCGCCGCGGCAGCGCTGACCTCGGCGGCGCTGACCTGTCCGGCGCCGATCTCCTCGGCGGTGGCCGGGGAGATCCGGGCGACCGCCCGGTGCCGGGTACCGGCGAGGTGCGGGTCGCCCTGCTGGAGCGTGCCGTTGTCCAGCAGCTGGCGCCAACCCGCCAGCACCGCCTGGCCGGTGGCCGGCCGTGGCAGCAGCCCGGGGTGGGTGGCCGGGTCGGTGGACCGGTCCCCGGCCCACGGCGCGAACCGGTCCAGCTCCAGCCGGACGGCCCGGACGTCGGCCAGCCCGAGCCGGTGACCCAGCGCGTCGGCCAGCATGTTCAGCACCCGGGAGTCCGGGTGGAGGTGACGGCCCATCTGCTGGTCGGGCTTGAGCGCGGCCTCGAACATCCGCACCCGCCCCTCCCAGTCCAGGAAGGTGCCGGCCTTCTCGGCCACCGCGGCGACCGGCAGCACCACGTCGGCCCGGGCGGTGACGGCGGACGGGCGCAGCTCCAGCGAGACCACGAACGGCACCGCGGCCAACGCCTCCTCGGCGAGCGCCGGGTCCGGCAGGTCGTCCGGGTCGACGCCGCCGATCAGCAGCGCGTCCAGATCACCCGCGGCGGCGGCCGCGAGGATCTGGTCGGTGTCCCGGCCGAGACGGGCCGGGAGTTCGGCCACGCCCCAGGCGGCGGCGGCCTCGGCCCGGGCGGCCGGCGCGGAGACCGGACGGCCGCCGGGCAGCAGCCCGGGCAGCGCGCCGGCCTCGACGGCGCCGCGCTCACCGGCCCGACGCGGGACCCAGGCCAGCCGGGCACCGGTGGCGTGGGCCAGCCGCAGCGCGGCGGTGAGTGCGCCGGGGACCGCGGCCAACCGCTCACCGGCGAGGATGACGGCGCCGGGGGTGCGCAGCATTTCGGCGGCGCGGCCGGCGTCGTCGTTCAGCGGCTCGTCGGCGGCGAGGGCCGCCAGCCACTCGGCCTCGGTGCCCGGGGCGGCGGGCAGCAGCGCGCCGCGCAGCTTGGTCAGCCCCCGGGAGCCGTAGGCGGCGATCGAGTACACCTTGAGGCCGGCGGCGCGGGTGGCCTTGCGCAGCCGCAGGAAGACGATCGGCGACTCCTCCTCGGGCTCGAAGCCCGCGAGCAGGACGGCCGGAGCGCTCTCCAGCTCCTGGTAGGTGACGCCGGTGCCGTCGAGGTCCGTGCCGCGGCCGGCGACGGCGGCGGCGAGGAAGTCCGCCTCCTCGCCGCTGTGCGGGCGGGAGCGGAAGTCCACGTCGTTGGTGCCGAGCACCACCCGGGTGAACTTGGCGTAGGCGTAGGCGTCCTCGACGGTGACCCGGCCGCCGGTGAGGACGCCGGTGCGGGCACCGCGCAGACCCTCGGCGGCCCGGGCCAGTGCCTCCGGCCAGGAGGCGGGGGTCAGTTCACCGGTGCCGGCGTCGCGGACGAGCGGTGTGGTGAGCCGGTCGCGCTGCTGGGCGTAGCGGAAGGCGAACCGGCCCTTGTCGCAGTTCCACTCCTCGTTGACCTCCGGGTCCTCCCCCGCCAGCCGGCGCAGCACCTTGCCGCGTCGGTGATCGGTGCGCTGGGCGCAGCCGGAGGAGCAGTGCTCGCAGACGCTCGGCGAGGAGACGAGGTCGAACGGGCGGGAGCGGAAGCGATAGGCCGCCGAGGTGAGCGCACCGACCGGGCAGATCTGGATGGTGTTGCCGGAGAAGTACGAGTCGAGCGGCTCGGCCTCGCCGATACCGACCTGCTGGAGGGCACCGCGCTCGAGCAGGTCGATGAACGGGTCCCCGGCGATCTGCTGCGAGAAACGGGTGCAGCGGGCGCAGAGCACACAGCGTTCGCGGTCCAGCAGTACCTGGGTGCTGAGCGGGATCGGCTTCTCGTAGGTGCGCTTCATCCCCTCGAAGCGGGAGTCGGTGTCGCCGGTGGACATCGCCTGGTTCTGCAGCGGGCATTCGCCGCCCTTGTCGCAGACCGGGCAGTCCAGCGGGTGGTTGATCAGCAGCAGCTCCATCACGCCGCGCTGCGCCTTCTCGGCCACCGGTGAGCTGACCTGCGTCCGGACCACCATGCCCTCGGCCACCGGAATGGTGCACGAGGCGACCGGCTTGCGCTGGCCCTCGATCTCGACGATGCACTGCCGGCAGGCGCCGGCCGGATCGAGCAGCGGGTGGTCGCAGAAGCGCGGGATCTGGGTGCCGATCTGCTCGGCGGCCCGGATCACCAACGTCCCCTTGGGGACCTGCACTTCGACGCCGTCGATGGTGAGCGTGACCAGTTCGACCGCGGCCTTGGAGGTGGATGGCTCTGTGATCGTCACGCGTGCACCTCCCTTTCGGTGGCGGACTGGTGGCCGGGGCGGGGGCCGTCGGCCCAGACGGTGGAGGCGGCCGGGTCGAACGGGCAGCGGCGCTCGGCGAGGTGCTGCTCGTACTCGGCCCGGAAGTGCTGGAGCGAGGAGACGATCGGGCTGGCCGCGCCGTCGCCCAGGGCGCAGAAGGACTTGCCGTTGATGTTGTCGGCGATGTCGAGCAGCTTCTCCAGATCGCCGTCGACGCCCTCGCCGGCCTCGATCCGCTTGAGCAGCTGGACCAGCCAGTAGGTGCCCTCGCGGCACGGGGTGCACTTGCCGCAGGACTCGTGGGCGTAGAACTCCGTCCAGCGGGTCACGGCCCGGACGACGCAGGTGGTCTCGTCGAAGATCTGCAACGCCTTGGTGCCGAGCATCGAGCCGGCCGCGCCGACGCCCTCGTAGTCGAGCGGGACGTCGAGGTGCTCATCGGTGAACATCGGGGTGGACGAGCCGCCCGGGGTCCAGAACTTGAGCCGGTGCCCGGCCCGGACACCGCCGCTGATGTCCAGCAGCTGGCGCAGGGTGATGCCGAGCGGGGCCTCGTACTGGCCGGGGTTGGTGACGTGGCCGGAGAGCGAGTAGAGCGTGAAGCCGGGGGACTTCTCGGTGCCCAGGCCCTTGAACCACTCCTTGCCCTTGGCCAGGATCGGCGGCACCGAAGCGATCGACTCGACGTTGTTGACAACCGTCGGGCAGGCGTAGAGGCCGGCGATGGCCGGGAACGGCGGGCGCAGCCGCGGCTGGCCGCGGCGCCCCTCCAGCGAGTCCAGGAGGGCCGTCTCCTCGCCGCAGATGTACGCACCGGCGCCGGCGTGCACGGTGATGTCGAGGTTGATGCCGGAGCCCAGGATGTCCTTGCCGAGCAGCCCCGCCTCGTACGCCTCGGCCACCGCGGCATGGAGCCGGCGCAGCACCGGGACGACCTCGCCGCGCAGGTAGATGAACGCGTGGTCGCAGCGGATCGCGTAGGACGCGATGATCATGCCCTCGATCAGCGAGTGCGGGTTGGCGAACAGCAGCGGGATGTCCTTGCAGGTGCCCGGCTCGGACTCGTCCGCGTTCACCACCAGGTAGTGCGGCTTGCCGTCGTTCTGCGGGATGAACTGCCACTTCATGCCGGTGGGGAAGCCGGCGCCGCCGCGGCCGCGCAGGCCGGCGTCCTTGACCAGGGCGATCACGTCGTCCGGGGGCATCGCGAGGGCCGCCTTCAGGCCCTCGTACCCGGAGTGGCGGCGGTAGGTGGCGAGCGTCCAGGGGCGGCTGTCGTCCCAGGAGGCGGAGAGCACGGGGGTGAGCAGCTTCTCGGCCGGCTCGGCGGAGGTCATCACGCTTCGGTCCCTTCGTGGCCGGTGCCCTCGCGGTTGGTGCCGTCGCGGTGAGTGCTGTCGCGGCCGGTGCCCTCGCGGTTGGTGCCGTCGTAGCGGGTGCCGTCGGGGCGGGCTCCCTCGTGGCGGGGCGAGACCACCTTGGCGCCGGCTGTTCCGGGCAGGGCCTCGCCCCTGGCCAGGCGCAGGCCGGCGAGCGAGGGCGCACCGCCCGCCCCGGACTCGTCGACGGCACCGGGGCGCTCGTCCGGGAAGCCGGCCAGGATCCGGGCCGACTCCTTGAAGCTGCAGAGCCGGGCGCCACGGGTGGGCCGGACGTCCTCGCCCGCCCTCAGGTCGTCGACCAACTGCCGGGCGCTCTCCGGGGTCTGGTCGTCGAAGAACTCCCAGTTGACCATCACCACGGGGGCGTAGTCGCAGGCGGCGTTGCACTCGATGTGCTCGATCGAGATCTCGCCGTCCTCGGTGGTCTCGTTGTTGCGGATCCCGAGGTGCTGCTGGAGCTCGTCGAAGATCTGGTCCCCGCCGAGCACCGCGCACAGGGTGTTGGTGCAGACCCCGACGTGGTACTTCCCGGCCGGCCGGCGCCGGTACATGGTGTAGAAGGTGGCGACGGCGGTGACCTCCGCCGTGGTGAGGTCCAACTGCTCGGCGCAGAAGCGGATGCCGGTCGCGCTGACGAAACCCTCCTCCGCCTGCACCAGGTGCAGCAGCGGCAGCAGGGCGGACCGGGCCACCGGGTAGCGGCCGATCAGCTCCGCGGCGTCGGCGGCGAGGCGGGCGTGCACCTCCTCGGGGTACGGCTTGGCCGGCAGTGCCGGCAGTCCGAGTTCCACATTGCTCACCGGTCCACGCCTCCCATCACCGGGTCGATCCCGGCCACCGCGACGATCACGTCGGCGACCTGGCCGCCCTCGCACATCGCCGCCATCGTCTGCAGATTGGTGAACGACGGATCCCGGAAGTGGACCCGGTAGGGGCGCGTCCCGCCGTCGCTGACCACGTGCACGCCCAGCTCGCCCTTGGGTGACTCGACCGCCGCGTACGCCTGGCCGACCGGGACCCTGAAGCCCTCGGTGACCAGCTTGAAGTGGTGGATCAGGGCCTCCATCGAGGTACCCATGATCTTGCGGATGTGGTCGAGCGAGTTGCCCATCCCGTCCGGACCGACGGCCAGTTGGGCCGGCCAGGCGATCTTCTTGTCGGCCACCATGACCGGGCCGGGGCGGAGCCGGTCCAGGCACTGCTCGACGATCCGCAGCGACTGGCGCATCTCCTCCAGCCGGATCAGGAAGCGCCCGTAGGAGTCGGCGCTCTCCGCGATCGCGACCTCGAAGTCGTAGTCCTCGTAGCCGCAGTACGGGTCGGTCTTGCGCAGGTCGTGCGGCAGGCCGGTGGCGCGCAGGATCGGGCCGGTGGCGCCGAGGGCCAGGCAGCCGGGCAGGTCGAGGAAGCCGACGTCGACCAGGCGGGCCTTGAACACCGGGTTTCCGGTGGCCAGTTTGTCGTACTCGTGCATCCGGGAGCGGAGCGTCTTGACCGCCTCGCGGATCTGGTCGACGGCCCCGGGCGGGAGGTCCTGGGCGAGGCCGCCGGGACGGACGTAGGCGTGGTTCATCCGCAGGCCGGTGACCAGCTCGAAGACGTCCAGGATGAGCTCGCGGTCGCGGAAACCGTAGATCATCAGAGTGGTGGAGCCGATCTCCATACCGCCGGTGGCCAGGCAGACCAGGTGCGAGGAGATCCGGTTGAGCTCCATCATCAGGACGCGGATGACGCTGGCCCGGTCCGGGACGTCATCGGTGATGCCCAGCAGCTTCTCGACCGCCAGGCAGTAGGCGGTCTCGTTGAACAGCGGGGTCAGGTAGTCCATCCGCGTCACGAAGGTGGTGCCCTGGACCCAGCTGCGGAACTCCATGTTCTTCTCGATGCCGGTGTGGAGGTAGCCGATGCCGCAGCGGGCCTCCTTCACCGTCTCGCCGTCGATCTCCAGGATCAGCCGCAACACGCCGTGGGTGGACGGGTGCTGGGGCCCCATGTTGACGATGATGCGCTCGTCGTCGGCCCGGCCGACCGCCTCGACCACCTCACCCCAGTCGCCGCCGGTGACGGTGAAGACCCGGCCCTCGGTGGTCTCGCGGGCTGCCGCGGTCTCCGCTGCCGCCGCGGCCTGCTCGGCCGATGCTCCGGCAGCCGCTCCCTCGGGCGATGCCCCGGCCGACGCGCCGGCCGACGCGCCGCCCCCGGCCGCTCCGTCGGCCTTCTCGTAGTGCTGAGTACTCATCAGCTGTACGACCTCCGCTGGTCGGGTGCCGGGATCTGGGCGCCCTTGTACTCGACGGGGATGCCGCCGAGCGGGTAGTCCTTGCGCTGCGGGTGGCCCAGCCAGTCGTCCGGCATCATGATCCGGGTGAGCGCGGGGTGGCCGTCGAAGACCAGGCCGAAGAAGTCGTAGACCTCGCGCTCGTGCCAGTCATTGGTCGGGTAGACGCTGACCACGGACGGGATGCGCGGGTCGGCGTCCGGCGCGGTCACCTCCAGCCGGATCAGTCGGCCGTGGGTGATCGAGCGCAGGTGGTAGACCGCGTGCAGCTCGCGGCCCTGGTCGCCCGGGTAGTGGACGCCGCTCACCCCGAGGCAGAGCTCGAAACGGAGCGCGGGGTCGTCGCGCAGGGTTCGGACGGTCTTCAGCAGGTGCTCGCGGGCGACGTGGAACGTCAGCTCGGCGCGGTCGACGACGGTCTTCTCGATCACGTCCGCCGGGTCGAGGCCCTGCTCCTCCAGTGCGCCCTCCAGCTCGTCGGCGACCTCGTCGAACCAGCCCCCGTAAGGGCGTCGGCTCGCGGGCGGCAGCGCGATCGGGGCGGCGAGGCCGCCGAAGCCGGAGGTGTCACCGCTGCCCTTGGCACCGAACATGCCCTGGCGCCGGCCGACCACCTCGACCGGGATCTCGCGGTGCGGCTGCTCCCGGCGGGTCTCGGGTACGTGGTCGTTCATCGCAGCTGCCCCCGCATCTCGCTCACCGGGGTGGCCTTCAGGGCCAGCGCCTCGCCCAACTCCTCGGCCCGGCGGCGGTTCACGCCCAGCGGCTCGTGCTGGATCTTGTCGTGCAGCTTCAGGATCGCGTCCATCAGCATTTCCGGGCGGGGCGGGCAACCGGGCAGGTAGATGTCCACCGGGACGATGTGGTCGACGCCCTGCACGATCGCGTAGTTGTTGAACATCCCACCCGAGGAGGCGCAGACGCCCATCGAGATGACCCACTTGGGGTTGGCCATCTGGTCGTACACCTGGCGCAGCACCGGGGCCATCTTCTGGCTCACCCGCCCCGCCACGATCATCAGATCGGCCTGCCGGGGGGAGCCCCGGAAGACCTCCATGCCGAACCGGGCCAGGTCGTAGCGGCCGGCTCCGGTGGTCATCATCTCGATCGCGCAGCAGGCCAGTCCGAAGGTGGCCGGGAAGAGCGACGCCTTGCGCACCCAACCCGCGGCCGTCTCCACACTCGTGAGCAGAAAGCCGCTCGGCAGCTTCTCCTCGATTCCCATCAGATCCCTCTCAATGCCCTCGGTGCCCTCAAGTCCTGTGGTTGGTCCGCTCGTTCGGGTCGCTGCACCCGGCCGGGCTTGTCCGCCCGTTCACAAAGTCAGCGGCCGCCCCGCACTCAGTCCCACTCCAGGCCGCCGCGGCGCCAGACATAGGCGTAGGCGACGAAGACGGTGGCGATGAACAGGAGCATCTCGACCAGCCCGAAGATCCCCAGGGCGTCGAAGCTGACCGCCCACGGATAGAGGAAGACGATCTCGATGTCGAAGACGATGAAGAGCATCGCCGTCAGGTAGTACTTGATCGGGAACCGACCGCCGCCCACGGGCTGCGGGGTCGGCTCGATGCCGCACTCGTACGCCTCCAACTTGGCCCGGTTGTAGCGCTTCGGGCCGGTCAGTGAGGCCATCACGACCGAGCCGACCGCGAACGCCGCCGCGATGGCACCGAGTACGAGGATCGGCGCGTAGGCATTCATAGCCCCCGCTCCCTCCGTCCAGTCGTCCTTGACTGCAGATCGGAACCGACGGGTCACGCTGTGGTGGACCCGCGTTCCAGTTCCCGAGATCCACCTCATGTGAGGCAGTTCACAAAGCCTGGAACGAGCGCATCCTATGCCCGTCGGCTTGTGATCTGCGACACGCAGTTCACGACGATCTTTGTGATCTACGCCACCCCTGGAATGGTGGCGAAAGTGAACATGCCTAGAGTTGTCAACGCAAAGAAGTCAAATGGTCACAACCAGTCGCATTTATCTGCGAAGCGGCTGGTCAGGGCCGCGCTTCTATATCAACTATGCTCCGCCCAGAGCAAATTTCTGGGCGCCAGGTTGACGTGTTATAGAGGCTCACTCGCAGGGGTGGCAGGTCTCCGAACGCCCGCTTGACCCTTCGTTCACAAGCGCGCGAGCGGGGCGGCGGGGTGGGGCGAGCGGATGGGTCGAACGACCGGGCCGGGCAGGGGTGACGTGCGGGCGGGGCGGGCCGCCAACCGGGTCGGGGGCGGAGGCGGGCCGCCAACCGGGTCGGGGGCGGAGGCCAGGCAGGGCCGGGGCCGGGCGGGGGCAGGGGTGGGGGTCGAGTGCCGGGTGCCGGACAGGGGTGGGGCTGGGAACCGCCGCCGGTTAGGAGCGCAGGGCAGGGCGCGGCAGGGCTAGGTGCTCAGGAACCGGTCTCCCAGACCCAGGCGGCGATACCGACGCGGTTCCGGGCGCCGATCTTGCGCTGGATCGTGGCGAGGTGGTTCTTCACCGTCCCGGCGGCGATGAACAGTTGCGAGCCGATCTCCGCATTGGTCGCCCCGCCGGCGACGAGCTGGGCGATCTCCCTCTCCCTCGCGGTGAGCTCCTCAATGAATTCCGGACGCTGGCGCTCCGGCCCGCTCTGCGGCTCGTTCCTCCCCTGCCTCTCCTTCCTCCCTTTCCTCCCCTGTTCCTGTCGCCCCTGCTCCTGGTGGTCCCGCTCCTGCTCCTGCCCCCGGTGCGACAGCTGCTGCAGCAGGCGGACGGTGACCTGCGGACTGATCAACGCATCCCCGGCGACCGCAGCCCGGACCGCCTCGGCCAGCAGCGCCGGACCCGAACGCTTCAGCAGGAATCCGGCCGCCCCGGCCCGGATCGCCGTGTGCACGTACTCGTCCAGGTCGAAGGTGGTCACCACAACCACCCGAAACTCCCGGCCCAGCTGCCGGGTCAGCTCCAGACCGTCCAGCCGGGGCATCCGGATGTCCGCGAGGATCACGTCCGGCCGCAGCCGGTGGGCGGCCTCCACCGCCAGTGCGCCGTCCTCGGCCTCGCCCACCACCTCGATGTCCGGCTGAGCGTCCAGAATGATCCGGTACGCGCTGCGGATCGCCTCGTCGTCGTCGGCGAGAAGGACTCGGATACTCATCGGCCCTCCAAGGGCATCGTCGCGGCGACTCGCCAACCGCCGGCCTTCTCCCGCCCGGAGGCGAGCGTCCCGCCCAGCGCCTCCACCCTGGCCGCCAGCCCTGCCAGTCCGCTGCCGCCCCGAACGGCCCCTCCACGACCGTCCTCTCCACGGCGGGCCTCTCCCAGGCGCGCCCCGGACGCATGTGGGCCCCCGCCGTCGTCCCGCACCATGACCTCCAGCCTCCGGCCCTCGCGCCGCACCCGGACATCCACCACACGTGCCGCGGGTGCGTGACGGCGGACGTTGGTCAGCGCCTCGACCACGATCCGGTACGCCGTCGCCGCCACCTCCCGCGGCACGCCGGCCTGCACCTCCGGGGCGTCCAACCGGACGGTGGCACCGCCTGACTCCGCGAACCGATCGGTGAGGGCGGTGAGTTCGGCCAGGCCCGGCTGCGGCCCCCGCTCCGGACCGTCCGTCTCCCCGCTGCGCAGCAGGTGGACGGTACGGTCCAGCGAGGCCAGCGCCAGCTGCCCGGCCTTCTCTATCCGCTCGAACAGCTCCGCCGCCCGGGCCGGATCGGAGGCGGCCAGCACCATGCCCGCCTGCGCCTGGGCAACCATGCCGCTGACATCGTGCGCGACGAAGTCGTGCAGGTCGTGGGCGAGTTCGAGCCTCTGCGCGCGACGGGCCGCCGCCACCGAGCGGCGCCTCTTCTCGTCCAGCCCGCGCAGATACAGACCGGCCAGCACCGCCGGGAGCGCGAAGACCGAACCGAACCCGAAGAGGGTCAGCGCATCCCCCGGCCCGACGATCGCCTCGAACCGGGACGGCCAGAGCGCCGCCGCACCGCCGATCGTCCAGGCCACGACTGCCGACCGCCGCCCGTCCTCGGCGCGCAGCGCCAGCACCAGCAGGAACAGGAGGGAGGCGAGCTCGAACAGGCCGATCACACCGGGCCAGCGTTGTGACTCGCCCCATCGACCGGCCGCCCAGACGCCGACCGTGGCCGCCACCGAGGCCGCGCCGGCCGCACCAGCCACGACCACCACCCCGCACCGGGCCCGCACCGCCCACCCGAGCAGCACGGCCACTGGTGCGGCCAACGCCAGGATCTGACTCATAGTCGCCTCCTTTCCGGCGGTAAGCCTACGGACCTCAGCACCCCGCCGCCTGTGCCGATCGGCATATTCGCGCACACCTTCTGAGCGGCGAGAACAGCCCGATCGGCATCTGCCGCAGACCGCAGCCGACCGCCAGGCTTGACCCATCGGATCGGCCGGTGGGGCCGGGCGAGAGGGGAGTCCACATCCATGAGCACCGTCACCAACACCACGACCACGGTCACGTCCAGGGCGAGGAACGGGATCATGGCCGGCACAGGCACAGGCACAGACACAGGCTCCGGCTCCACGACCGGGGCGGACCCGATGTCCCTCGACACCGGTGGTTCCCGGCCGGCCGGCACCGCCGCGCCCGTCCCGCGCTGGGCCGAGCTGGCGGCCAAGGCCACCGTCTGGACCACCGTGCCCTCCGGGCTCTGGCGGATCGCGTTCGGCCTCGGCGTCCCGGTGGGCTTCAGCGGGGAGTTCGCCGCGCTGGCCGACCGGCACAACCCCGGCTGGGGCACGGCGTACGTCCTGGTGCTGAGTGCCCTGGCCGAACTGCTGGCCTTCCTCACCGTCGGCCTGGTCCGCCCCTGGGGCGAGGTGGTGCCCGGCTGGATCCCGCTGATAGGCGGCCGTACGGTCCGACCGCTCGCCGCGATCGTCCCGGCCGCCCTCGGCTCCGCGGTCCTGACCTGGCTCGGCATGACGGCCCTGTTCGGCGGCTGGAGCAGCAACATGAGCTCGCCCGACGCCCCGCACGGCTCGGCCGGCCTCGTCATGACCCTCTGCTACCTGCCGCTGGTCGCCTGGGGTCCGCTTCTCGCGCTCGTCACCTTCGCCTACGCCCGCCGCACTCTGGGGCGTCGATGACGAGGGCGCCCCGTCACGCCGAAGCCGGGGCCGGCTCCGCCGCCGCGTCGGCCTCCACCACCTGCGCCGCGTCCCGGGCCGGGGCAATGGCGGTACGGCGTCCCCATTCGGTGGCGACCAGGACGAGGGCACCCCCCAGGAGTGCGAGCGGGCCGAGGTGGTTGCCGGCGAGGGTGATGCCGAAGACGGCGGCCCAGAGCGGCTCGGTACCGAGCAGCAGGCTGACCCTGGACGGCGAGGTGGCGCGGACGGCCCACATCTGCACGAAGAAGGCGAACAGCGTGCAGAGCAGAGCCAGATGCAACAGCCAGGCCCACTGGGCAGGCCCGTACGAGGCGGCGGCCGTCCACGGCAGCGGTCCGGCGAACGGCGCGACGACGGCGAACACCAGTGTCGCGGTCGCAAGTTGGACCCAGGTGAGGGCCAGCGAGTCGGTGTCCCGGATGGGTCGGAGCCGAGCCATCGTCAGCACGTGGACGGTCCGCACCACCGCGGCTCCGAGCACCAGCAGATCGCCCAGCGACGGCGCCTTGAGCCCACCGCCCCCGGTCAGCATGGCGACCCCCGCCACCGCCAGCCCGGCCGCGGCAAGAAAGGCCCGCGGCAGCGGCGTCCGAGCCAGCGCGCTCTCCGCGAGAGGAGTGAAAACCATGGTGAGGCTGATGATCAGACCGGCGTTGGTGGCCGAGGTGTGCACCGCGCCATAGGTCTCCAGCAGAAAGACGCCCCCGAGCACCAGCCCCAGTACCGCGCCACCCAGCCACTCGGACCGGCCCATCCTCCGCAGCCCCCGCCACGCGACCAGTCCCAGCAGTGGCAGCACCAAGGCGAACCTCAGCACCAGCATCGCCACCACCGTCCCCGGCTCGGCCACCCGCTGCACGGCCAGAAAGCTCGACCCCCACACCACCGCAACCAGCAGTACGGGCACATCACGAAGGAAGGACGACGAACCACGCATGAACAGGAACCCTCCGGAGCGAACGGAACCGACGAGGAGATTCCCGTACGTCATCGGACGGATCTCGGGCCACAACAGGCCCCCACCAGGGGCCCGCCATCTTCGCGCACCCGACGGCCGGCGATCAACGATTTCGGTCCCCGCACGGCTCGACGCCCTTGCGCCCCCGGCCCCTTGGTGCCGCGGCCCCTTGTGCCCCTGGCCCCGCCCCATACCCGCCTTCCTGCGTCCCGCGCCCTCAGGTGGCCAGCAGACCGTGGACCGCGGCGATGGCTTCGATGTCGGCAGGCCTGCCGGACATGATGGCTCGGACGTGCTCGGTGACGAGTTCGACCGGCCAGTCCCACCAGGCGGCGCGCAGCAGGCGGTCGACGTCCGCATCGTCGAAGCGGCGACGGAGCGGGCGGGCCGGGTTGCCGCCGACGACGGTGTACGGCCCGACGTCGGCGGTGACGACGGCGCCGGCGGCGATGATCGCGCCGTCGCCGATCCTGACGCCGGGCAGCACGGTGGCGCCATGTCCGAACCAGACGTCGTTGCCGACCACGGTGTCGCCCCGGCTCGGGAGTCCGGTGACGATGTCGAGGGTCCGCTCGGTCCAACTGCCGCCGAACATGGTGAACGGAAAGGTGGAGACTCCGACGGTGGGGTGAGCGGCGCCGGCCATCAGGAAGCGGGTACCGGTGGCGATCGCGCAGTACTTGCCGATCACCAACTGCTCGGGACCGTACGCGTAGAGGACGTTGCGCTCCTCGAAACGGGTGGCACCGTCCGGGTCGTCGAAGTAGGTGTACTCGCCGACCTGAATGCGCGGGTCGGTGACCAGCGGGCGCAGCAGGACGACACGGTCGTGCCCGGCGAGCGGGTGGAGCACGGTGTGGTCGGGGATCGCGACAGTCATGGAACTCCTCAACGGCTCAAACGAACCTCTCGAAATGCGACTGGAGTCGCATTAAGATGAGGATGGCATGGCGACACCGCCACGGCAAGCCTTAACGCGACTGGAGTCGACTTTGAACGAGGAAGCCCGCACCCCCACCCCTCGCCCGGGCGGGCGCAGCGCCCGGGTCCGCGCGAACGTCATCGCCGCGGTGCTCGCCGAGATCACCGAGAAGGGGTACGACGGGCTGACCGTCGACGCGGTCGCGGCGCGCTCCGGCGTCCACAAGGCCACCCTGTACCGCCGCTGGAACGGGGTGGACGGCCTGGTAGCGGACGCACTCACCGCCTCCGCCGACCAGCCGTGGCCACTCCCCGACACCGGCGACCTCGCCGGCGACCTACGTCGGATCACCCATGAGGTCTTCGCCGTCTTCACCGACCCCGAACTGGGCTCGACCCCGACCGCACTGATCACCGCCGCCCAGCGCTCCGACGTCGGCGCCGCCGCCCTGCGCGCCTTCTTCTCCGCGCGCCACCAACAGGCCGCCGAGGTGGCCGAACGCGCCGTCGAGCGTGGCGAACTTCCCGCCGGCACCGATGGCACCGAGGTCGTCCGCGCAGCCACCGCCCCGCTCTACTACCGCCTGTTCGTCACCGGCGAACCGCTGGACGCTCGCACTGCCGAGCGGGCCGCCGATGCCGCAGCCCTCGCTGCCCGCGCCGGCCTCTTCACCACAGAGGCCGCCTGACCCCCAGGTGCCGGCCCGCGAAGCCCAACAACGCCCGCCCCAGAACGTCGCCCCCGGAACGCCCACCCCGAAACGCCGACCTCAGACGCGCCCACCCACGGGCACCCTCACGCGCCGACCGACTCCACCCGCTCCACGCCACCCTCCCCGCGCCAGCCACCCCACGCCACCCTCCCCGCGCCAGCTACCCCACGCCGCACGCGCGCGACACGTACCCCCGACGTCTACCGCATCCACCCCCGGACGTGGATGATGTCGCCATGACAACACCGCCGTCCACCACCCCCCCCCCGGAAGGCTCGTCAAGTGAAGCGCAAACACTGGGCGTTGTTCGCCGCTGCCACCATTCTCCCGCTGGTCGCGACCACCGGAACCGCCGTCGCGGACACCCCGCCGGTCCCGGCTCCGGCCACGCCCACCGCCGCCACCTGCACCTACACCCCGGCGGTGCCCGCCGACAACTTCAAGGGCATCCCGGTCTTCGATGCGAAGAAGGCGGCCAAGCCCTACAGCGCGACGCTGAAGACCGGCCAGGGCGCGATCACCTTCCAGGCCCTGACCGCCGAGGCGCCCTGCACCACCTTCTCGTTCCGCTTCCTCGCCGAGCACGACTACTTCGACCGCAGCCACTGCCACCGACTCACCACGCAGCGGATCTTCGTCCTGCAGTGCGGAGACCCGACCGGCACCGGCAGCGGCGGCCCGGGCTACTCCTTCCCGGACGAGAACCTGACGGGGGCCACCTACCCGGCCGGCACCGTGGCCATGGCCAATGCGGGTCCGAACACCAACGGCAGCCAGTTCTTCTTCGTCTGGAAGGACACCAAGCTCTCCCCCGCCTACACCCCGTTCGGTCGGATCACCGCGGGCCTCGACGTGCTGCAGAAGATCGCGGCCGGTGGCGAGGACGACCAGAACAACCCCGGCGACGGCTACCCCACTCTCCCGGTGAACATCCGCAACGTGAAGATCAGCTCCCGCTGAAACCGAGCCGCCGGGCGACCGCTCCGCCCCCTGCCAGGCTCCCGTACGGTGGGCAGCGTCACCGAAGCCGTACGGGAGCCGCGCACATGGACAGCAGGATCTGGGAGAGCGTCGACCACCTGGTCGCCTGGCTGGACGACGAGAGCGGACTCTCCGCCCAGGAGGAGCGCCTGCTTCGCATCCTCAAGGTCTCCGAGGAGGTCGGCGAGGTCGGCGCCGCGGTGATCGGGGCCACCGGGCAGAACCCCCGCAAGGGCGTCACCCACACCTGGGAAGACGTCCAGCACGAGCTCTGCGACGTCGTCTTCTCAGCCCTCGTCGCCCTCCGCACCCTCACCCCGGATGCCGCCCAGGTCTTCGCCGACCGCCTCGCCTACGTCGAGCAGCGCTCCGCCGCCAGCCGCCCACAGTGACCCCGCCGGTCGCGGTAGCCGCGGCAGCCGCGGCCACCCTGCACGCCCGCCACGCCCCGCAGACCCCACACCGGCCGCGCCGCACACCCGCCACCGCCCCCGCCATGACCGCGCCCGCACCCGCCACCGCCCCCGCCATGACCGCGCCCGCGCCCGCGCCCGCGCAGCCGGCGATGTGAGTACTTCTACGGATGGTTCGCCTCGCTCCGTCCCCCTAGAGTCGTCAGCGGCAACGGACGATCCCGGGGGAGCATCGGATGGCCAAGGCCGGCGGGTGGATCAGTGAAGCGGTGCCCGCGGTGCGGCAGCGGCCAAGGGTCCGCCGGGCGGTGGCCGGGGCGCTCGCGCTCTGTGTGGTGTTCACCCTCGCGGCCGTCGGATGGATCGCGTACGCGATGGTGACGACCTTGCACCCGCCCGAGACGGACACCGACCGGGCCGAGAAGCTGGCAACCCTGCATTACAAGCAGCATCCGGCCAAGGGGCGGTACTACATCCCAGTGGAGGCCGTGTTCGGCCGGCTGCCGGACGGCACACGGGCGGCCTACCTCCACTACCAGGTGCGGGCAGACACGGACTCCAGCGTGGACGACTTCCTCCGCGTCTACGACCTGCCACAGCTCGGCGCCCCGGCCCCGCTGCCGGACGACCTGCGGGCGGCGTTCCCCGGCGATGAGCCGGCCGAAGCCCCCCTGGTACCGCAGACGGGCACGGACAAGCGGCAGATCTTCGTCGTCACCTCAGGGCCCGGCTCCCCCGACGGCGCCGACATCTACGTACGCGCCACCGGCTGAACCGACCCGGCACCGGCCCGCCCCCGGCAAGGCGCGCCGCTGCCCCCTGCCCCCACAAACACAGGGGGCAGGGGCGTCAGCCATCACTCACTCAGCCGCCACGCAACAGCGACCGGAAGTCAGCCACCCAGCCTCAAGCCCCGGCCCCCGAGCCCCGAGCCCCGAACATCAGGCGTTCGGGGCGACCTTGGCGAGGCCGTTGATGATGCGGTCCATGGCGTCGCCGCCCTGCGGGTCGGTCAGGTTGGCGAGCATCTTGAGGACGAACTTCATCAGGATCGGGTGGGTCAGGCCACGCTGGGTGGCAAGCTGCATGACCTTGGGGTTGCCGATGAGCTTCACGAAGGCGCGGCCCATCGTGTAGTACCCGCCGTAGACGTCCTTGAGGATGCGCGGGTAGGCCTGGAGGGCGCGCTCGCGGCCGGTGTCGGTGACGCGGGCGTTGGCCTGGACGATGACGCCGGCGGCGATCTGCCCGGATTCCATCGCGTAGGCGATGCCTTCGCCGTTGAACGGGTTGACCATCCCGCCGGCGTCGCCGACGAGCAGCAGGCCGCGGGTGTAGTGCGGCTGCCGGTTGAAGGCCATCGGCAGGGCGGCGCCGCGGATCGGGTCGGTCATGTTCTCGGGGGTGTAGCCCCACTCCTCCGGCATGCTCGCGCACCAGGCCTTGAGCACCTCGCGCCAGTCCAGCTCGCCGAAGGCGGGCGAGGAGTTGAGGATGCCGAGGCCGACGTTGGAGGTGCCGTCGCCCATGCCGAAGACCCAACCGTAGCCGGGCAGCAGCTTGCGCTCGCCGCCACGGGTGTCCCACAGCTCCAGCCAGGACTCGAGGTAGTCGTCGTCGTGGCGCGGGGAGTTGAAGTACGTCCGGTAGGCGACGCCCATCGGGCGGTCCTCGCGGCGGTGCAGGCCCATGGCGAGCGAGAGCCGGGTGGAGTTGCCGTCGGCGGCGACGACCAGCGGGGCGCGGAAGGTCACCGCCCGCTTCTCCTCGCCGAGTCGGGCGGTGACGCCGACGATCCGGCCGGTGCGGTCGTCCAGCACCGGGCCGCTGACGTTGCACCGCTCGTACAGCCGGGCGCCCGCCTTCTCGGCCTGACGGGCGAGCAGCTCATCGAAGTCGGCGCGCTTGCGCACCAGGCCGTAGTCGGGGAAGGCGGACAGCTCCGGCCAGTCGAGCTCCAGCCGGACGCCGCCGCCGATGATCCGCAGGCCCTTGTTGTGCAGCCAGCCGTTGTCGGTCGACACGTCGATGCCCATGTCGACCAGCTGCTTGGTGGCGCGCGGGGTCAGGCCGTCACCGCAGACCTTCTCGCGCGGGAAGGACGTCTTCTCCAGCAGCAGCACGTCGAGGCCGGCCTGGGCCAGGTAGTACGCGGTGGTGGAGCCGGCCGGGCCCGCGCCGACCACGATGACGTCCGCGGT
Source organism: Kitasatospora sp. NPDC032757 (assembly GCF_055579305.1). Taxonomy (NCBI): domain Bacteria; kingdom Bacillati; phylum Actinomycetota; class Actinomycetes; order Kitasatosporales; family Streptomycetaceae; genus Kitasatospora; species Kitasatospora sp. NPDC032757. The sequence goes on from NZ_JBVINN010000012.1 coordinate 172,811, forward strand.
GCTCTCCACGGGGCTGTCCGGCTTCGTCAGATCGGCTGCGGTCTCGGACACGGTGGGCACTCTCCTGGAGCTGCGGCTGGGGGACGGCGGCTGTCCCCGGCAGTCTAGTTGCCGTCCTCGGGACAGGATCCGACGGCGGCGCCCGCCACGGACGGCCGGCCGGGCGTCGGGACGAGCCCTCCCGGCAGCGAGACCGCCGCCTCCGGTCGTCGAGGCGGCGCCTCGAGCGCGAACCCGTTGGCGGCGGCGGTCTCGCCCGCCGGGACGGCCCCCATGATGAACGCCGGGATGGCCGCACAGCGAAGGCGATGTCGGTGCCGAGGAGGCAGCCGACCAGGACCAACTGCCCAGACCTCGTGCTGCAGGACGAGGCCGAGCAGATGGCCTACGGCGAGCACGGCCGCGCCGACCAGGAGCGAGGTGAGCGGCCCCTTGGCGGCGGAGAGCTCCGCCGAGAACGGGGAGATCAGCATCATGATCAGTCCGCTGGGCGGTGCCGCTCGATCGAGGACTTCCAGGGCGTGGTCCGGCCGCGCGTCTGAACCGCACGGCCCCGGCCACGGCAACGCCCGCCCGGGGTTACAGCCCCTGCTCCACGCACCTACGGGCCGCTGAACACACGAAACTGAACACACGAAGCAGACCGCACGGAGCAGACCGCACGGAGCAACCGCACGGAGCAACCGTTCGAAGCAGACCGCCCACGGTGACAGACCGGTGGGCAGTCGAACCTGCGGCAGAGGGCCCTACGAGACCTTGTACGCCCGGTGCAGTGCCACGATCCCGCCGGTCAGGTTGCGCCAGGCCACCTTGGACCAGCCGGCCTCCTGGAGCTTCGCGGCCAGCGCGGGCTGGTCCGGCCAGGCACGGATCGACTCGGCGAGGTAGACGTACGCGTCCGGGTTGCTGCTGACCGCGGTGGCGACCGGCGGCAGTGCCCGCATCAGGTACTCGGTGTAGACCGTGCGGAACGGCGTCCAGGTCGGCGTCGAGAACTCGCAGATCACCAGCTTGCCGCCGGGCTTGGTGACCCGGAACATCTCGTTCAGCGCGGCGTCGGTGTCATGGACGTTGCGCAGCGCGAAGGAGATCGTCACCGCGTCGAAGGTGTCGTCCGCGAACGGCAGGCTGGTGGCGTCCCCGGCGGTGAGCGGCAGCTCGGGGTGGCGGCGCTTGCCCTCGGTGAGCATGCCGACCGAGAAGTCGCACGGGACGACCTTGGCCCCGGCCTCGACGAAGGGCAGCGAGGAGGTGCCGGTGCCGGCTCCGAGGTCGAGCACGAGGTCCCCCGGTCCGGCGGCCACCGCCTCGGCCACCGCCCGGCGCCAGGCGCGGGCCTGGCCGAGGGAGATCACGTCGTTGGTGCGGTCGTACTTGGCCGCGACGTCGTCGAACATGGCGGCGACTTCGTGCGGCTGCTTGTCCAGAGAGGCTCGGGTCACGCCCCCATTGTTCACCCTGGCACCGGCGACCCGGGCAAGGGGGCACACCGCCCGCCACGAAGAGCCCGGCACCGGCCTCAGTGCAGGCCGCGCCGTCCGCCCGAACGACGCTTGCGACGCGAGCGCTTGCCCTGCGTTATCGCGGGCATCCCGTCCGGCAGCGCGCCCGCGGCGAGCGCCACGGTGGTGGCGAACCGGCCCTCGCCGGTCCGGATGGCGACCGCCCGGCGGTGCCGGCGGATGCGCAGCACACAGACGAGGAAGAGCAGACCGGCCACCGGCACGCTGATCCGGGCCAGCCCGACGCCGACCGGCTGCGGGTAGGTGTCGCCGCAGATCCGGACCGCGCCCGGGTCGTCGGCGGCGTGCTCCAGGCAGATCGCGTCGCCGACCTTGGTGCCGTCGGCCAGCGGCAGCGCGGCGGCGGTGTGCGACTGGCCGGCGGCCCGGTAGTTGACGGTGGAGTACGAACCGCCACCGGTGGGCAGCTGGGTGACGACGCCGTCCACTCTCACCGGGTGCGCGCCGATCCGGTCGGCCTGCTCGGCCTGACGCCAACCGAGCAGGCACATACCGACGGCCAGCACGGCACTGAGCACGGCGGTGAGGTACCAACCACGGCCCAACCGCGGGGAACGCGGCGGGGGGACGGTCGCGGATCGCATGGTTCCTGTCCTGGCTTGCCTTCAGGGCCTGGGACTGGGCCCCGCCACCCGCGGGGGCGGGCGGTGTGTGGTGAGGGTGCGGAGTGAGCTGTCCGGGATCGTATCCGCTGGCGGGCCCTCAGGTCACGGCGAAGGGTGAATCAGACGATATGGCCGAACACCGAGTTCGGCAGCACACGAAGGAAGTCCCGTGTGCTGCACGGGATTCCGGCTACCAGCGGGTAGCCGGCAATCACAGCCCCCGGCGCTCAGCATCCCCAGCACGCAGCACCCAGCAGCACCCGCCAGCACCCAGCACCCACGACACTCCGCACCCCAGCACCGCCTCCGCACCCACCGACGCCCACCGACGCTCAGCGACACGCCCACCGACACGCTCAGCGACGCCGATAGACCAGCCGCCCGGCCAGCACGGTGGCCAGACAGCCGCCAGGACGCGGCTCGCCCGCACCAACGGCCGTGCTCGCGAGCCGCGCGAAGACCGCGAAGTCGGCCGGCCCGTCCACCGTCAGCCGACCGTGCACCGCCGCCGCGAGCGGCAGCACCGCGAGCGGGTCCAGCGGTCCCTCCCCACCCACAGGACCCACAGGGCTCGCAGGACCGGGCAGCGCCGTCAGCCCCGAGCGGGCCACCGCCGTCCGGACCGAGGCGCGCTCGAACGGCCCGGCCACCGCGGTCACGCCGCACCCGAGCATCCGCTGCAGCCCGCGCCGGGCGCTCGCACCGCACCGCGCCTCGTCCGTCGCCTCGGACAGCCCCCCGGAGACGGGCGCGTCCCCGACCCCCTCACGCGGGTCCGGGTGGTACGCGCGCTCGAGGAGCCAGTGCCCGTACGGATTGCGCAGGCCTGGCGTGAGCAGGGCATCGCCCCAGTCCCGCAGCCGCGCCCCGGGGTGGGCGGCGGCCAGCCCGGTGTACGGGCCGAGGGCGGCGATCCGCCCGTCGCGCACCAGCACCGCCCCGTCGCAGAACGACAGGGCGGTGGGGTCGGCCGGATCGGGCAGCACGAGGGCCGCCCGGTGCAGGGTCAGCACGGCGGAGAGGCCGCCGTGACGGCGGGGCCGGCACGGCGCGGGGTCGGTACGGCAGCCTGGGTCGGCACAGCTGTACGGCCTCAGCCGTTGTTGAGGATCTTCAGCTCGGGGTGGGCGGTGCCGCCCTCGATCGCGGTGGAGGCGATGTGCGAGGCGACCCGCGGGTCGACCGGGTCGTCGGCCGGGTCGTCCA